>JASLFR010000112.1 GCA_030150565.1 Cardiobacteriales bacterium
GCATTCTCAGGGAGATAATCGAAGAGGGTGGGAGGGGGCTCACCTGCTGCTCTCCCTGAGAGGTAGCGGGAGTAGTTCTCGATCCCTTGACAGTAGCCGAGCTCTAAGATCATCTCAATATCGAAACGGGTTCTCTGCTCAATTCGTTGCGCTTCTAAAAGTCTCCCTTGCGCTTGTAGATCCTTCAATCGAATCTGGAGCTCCGATTTTATCGACTCGACCGCCTCTAAAAGAGTTGCACGGGGGGTGACGTAGTGGGTAGATGGGTAGATAGTTAAGCGCTCAACATTGCGGGAGACGGAGCCCGTTAAGGGATCGAAGAAGGAGAGCGCCTCAATCTCATCATCAAAGAGCTCTACACGAACAGCATCTCGCTCAGAGTCGGCGGGAAAGATATCGATCACCTCTCCACGAACCCGAAAACTTCCCCGCTCTAAAACCGCATCATTGCGGCTATATTGAAGATCGATCAGGCGGCGGATAATCTCTCTTTGATCGATTAAATCCCCCCGAACAAGATGAAGAATCATCGCCATGTAGTGATCTTTATCGCCAAGTCCGTAGATCGCTGAAACAGTGGCGACAATAATGGTATCTCTACGCTCCAAGATCGCTTTTGTAGCAGAAAGGCGCATCTGTTCAATATGATCATTTACAGAAGCATCCTTTTCGATAAAGGTATCGGAGGCGGGAACGTACGCTTCAGGCTGATAATAATCGTAATAGGAGACGAAGTACTCCACCGCATTTTCAGGAAAGAACGCCTTCATCTCCCCATAGAGTTGGGCTGCGAGCGTCTTATTGGGGGCTAAAATCATAGCGGGGCGCTGGGTGTTTTGGATCACATTTGCCATTGTGAAGGTTTTCCCCGACCCTGTTACCCCAAGAAGCGTCTGATAGGCGAGCCCATCATTTAACCCCTCTGTAAGCGCTTTTATCGCCTTTGGTTGATCGCCTGCTGGAGAATATTCTGTGGTGAGCTTGAAATCCTTCCCTTTCGTCATCATATTGGTGAGCCCCTCAATCCCTCTTAGGTGAAAATAATTCACTATATCATAGGATAAGCGCGCAAAAGGTGGCGTTGGCCACTATAATGAAGTCTCTATTAGAGAGAAGAATTACTGATTAAATGGTGTTTTTGCAGGGGCGAAAATACCCGTAATGTGGAGTTATAAAATATGTCTCAAGAGCATGAGAAGAAAATAAATGAGCCGATCGATACAGGCGAGCCCGTTGAGCAGGAGATCTATCCGCTGCTCGCGTTGCGGGATCTTGTTGTCTATCCTGGCGCTACTGTGCCTCTTTTGATTGGACGCCCGCTCTCATTAGGTGCTTTAGCGGTCGCCCCTACTTTTGGTCAGAAGGTTGCCCTCATTACGCAGCGAGATTCCGAGAGCCACGAGATCAATATGGAGACGCTCTATCACTACGGTGTGATTGGTGAGATTATTGAGGAGCTCCCCTTTGAAGGAAAATATAAGATCTTAGTGGATGCAATTGAGCGGGTGAAGCTTGTGAAGACCACTAAGCGAGCTCGTAAAATTGGGGATGAGCGGCACGATTTTGTCTTAGCGACCGTTGAAGCTGCACCAATTGAGCGAGCATTAACTAAAAATTTAGAAGATGTCTACGTTAAGGTGATAAAGCGCCTCTTCTCCGATTATGCGGAGTTGACCAAAGTCGCCAAAGATCTACAAAAGATTGTGGATGATGAGCGCTCACTTGAGGCGTTGATGCTGGTAATGCTTGAGAATCTCAATCTAACCGCAGCAGAGCGGCAGGAGATTCTTGAAGAGGAGACGCTTAAAGAGGCGAGTAAAGCGCTGATCGCTCGTTTGACAGAGCAGATCGATATTGCGCAGACCCAGAAGAGAATTCAGCTTCTGGTGCAGAATCAGGTCTCTAAGAATCAGCGGGAGTATTATCTTAATGAGCAGATGAAGGCGATCTCTAAAGAGCTCGATGATCTGAGCAATAATGGCCGCTCAGAGCTCGATCAGCTTGAAGAGGATATTCGCAACGCAAAAATGCCTAAAGAGGCTGAAGAGAAGGGGCTAGCGGAGATTAAGCGTCTGCGCTCAATGCCTACTATGTCGGCAGAGGGAACCGTCTCTCGTACCTATATTGATTGGCTTTTGAAAATGCCTTGGAATGAGCGTTCACGCCTCCGTTATGGGCTTGTGCGAGCGCAAAAGGTGCTCGATAATCACCACTCAGGATTGCAGAAGGTGAAGGATCACATCCTCGAGCATCTAGCTGTGATTAGCCATACTCGTACCAAAAAGGGGAATGTGCTCTGCTTTATCGGACCGCCTGGAGTGGGTAAGACCTCTCTTGCACGCTCTATAGCAGAGGCGACAGGGCGGGAATTTGTTCGTATGAGTCTTGGTGGTGTCCGTGATGAGGCGGAGATTCGGGGGCATCGTCGTACCTATATTGGGGCGATGCCAGGTAAATTGGTACAGCTACTGAGTAAAGCGAAAACAAAGAACCCCCTTATTCTATTAGATGAGTTGGATAAGACCGCTTCTGATCATCGGGGAGATCCTGCAGATGCCCTCTTAGAGGTGCTCGATCCTGAGCAGAATGATACCTTTATGGATCACTATCTCGATACAGATGTGGATCTCTCTGAGGTGATGTTTATCGCAACGGCTAATAGCTACAATATTCCGCCAGCCCTTAGGGATCGTATGGATATTATAGAGCTCTCAAGCTATACCGAGCTTGAGAAACTCGATATTGCTAAAGAGCATCTCATTCCTAAAGTATTGAGTGAGAATAAGATTGAGAAGAGTGAGCTTCGTTTTAGTGACGAGATTATCCTTGCGCTTATTCAAGGGTATACAAAAGAGGCGGGTGTTCGTAACTTAACCCGTCTTTTTGAGACGATCGTGCGTAAATTTATTAAGGAGCGTCTACTCGATAAAGAGAAGCGAGCGATGAAGCTCGATTTTGATGAAGCGAAGATGCATCAATATCTTGGTGCGGTCCGTTATAGTTACGGAGAGAAGGAGAAGAATAACGAAGTTGGGTATGTAAATGGCCTTGCGTGGACCTCTGTTGGGGGTGATCTGCTCGGTATTGAGGTGGAGTTGATGCCAGGTAACGGACAGCTCATCACAACGGGGAGTCTTGGCGATGTGATGAAGGAATCGATGCGTACTGCGTTAACGGTGATTCGAGCTCGCAGTAATCAGTTTGATCTACCGATCGATTTCCATAAGCAGTGGGATATCCATGTGCATGCGCCTGATGGAGCAACACCCAAAGATGGACCTAGCGCAGGCTCTGCGATTACGCTTGCGATGCTCTCAGCGCTCCTCAATATTCCTGTTCGTTCCGATATCGCTATGACGGGGGAAGTGAGTCTTCGTGGACATGTTCTTCCAATCGGCGGGCTAAAAGAGAAGCTAATTGCAGCAGAGCGGGCAGGCATTCGTGAGGTTTTAATCCCTAAGAAGAATGAGAAGAATCTTGAAGATGTGCCTGAAAATGTGCTCAATGCGTTAAAGATTACTCTTGTAGAGTCGATTGATGAGGTCTTCGATGCAGGATTGACGGAGCGATTCATCCCTAAAACGGAAGTTGAACCCTTCAGCGGCTTCTATCCACTCCCTAAAAGAGTAGAAATCGACAAAAATAAGCTTGAAACCGTCTAATCTGCTTGACTTGAGATAGTTTCAGACGTATAAAACTATACAAACATTTGGGGCATTACTAAAAGTGGGTGTGATGCCTTGTTTAATTTTCTTAACCCCTGAAAAATAGGTGCAAAAGTATGAATAAGACAGAACTCGTTGCAGCGATTGCTGAAGAAACAGAGATGACTAAAGTTGCAGCTGCAAAAGCAGTAGATGCAATGATGAAAGTAGTAACCGAGACCTTAGCAAAAGGTGAGAGCGTTACTTTAATCGGTTTTGGTACATTTGTTGTACGTGATCGTGCAGCACGTGTTGGTCGTGACCCACGCAATCCAGAGAAAGAGATCAAAATCCCAGCATCTAAAGTACCTGCGTTCCGTGCTGGTAAAGGTCTTAAACAAGCAGTTAATAACTAATTAACTCACCGTTGTGGGCATTTGAGCTCACAGATAAAAGAGGCTCTGAGATCTTCAGAGTCTTTTTTTTTCCAATATTTTTATGGAGAGAGAGAATGAGCGAACCTAAAATTACCTATGCGCTGCTTCAAGAGCAGTTTAAGGGCTTCAATCTTGCAGAGGCTCATGGCATTTTAACGGCACTTGCAGCGATGGATGAGGAGAACCTATTGGAGCGATGGAAAAAAGAGGTGGAGCGAATCAATCATGATGAAGCGCCCCTCAATCAGGAGATCTTAGCGATTCTTCATGAGCAGCTAATGGCCGATTTCGATTCAGGGGAGTTTAAACTGACCCTTCTTCTGCCTGAAGAGGAGCATTTCTATGAGCGCGCGGCCGCATTTGCACTCTGGTGCAGTGGATATCTCTACGGATTTGGGGTGAGTCAACTCGATCCTAATCAGCTTGATGAGGATGGGCAGGAGGTGCTCGATCTTTTAGGGCAATTTACTCAGCTCGATTTAGGGGAGCTGGAGGAGGAGGCAACACTCGATGCTCGTTTAGAGTTAGAAGAGCTGATTGAGTTTGCTCGTGTTGGCGCGATGCTACTCTACTATCAGTACGCCGAGCCTCGCCCCGATAATGAGCCGATCCATATTCCTGAAGAGACGATTCAGTAATCAATTATGTGGATCGATACCCATATCCATCTAGATGATGAGCGTTATCGAGAGAGCCTTCCTCAACTCTTGGAAGAGGGGAGAGCGGCAGGTATTGCTCATTGGATTATCCCCGCAACTGATGAGGGGAATTTTGAAGAGGTCGCAACCATTGCAAGAGAGGAGCCCGATTGCTCCGCAGCCTTTGGCCTACACCCCTATTTTATGGAGCGTCATACAGAGCGTGCTTTTAAAGCGTTAGTAGAACGGTTAGAGCTGGGAAGTGCGGTGGCTATTGGGGAGTGTGGGCTCGATTTTGCAATTCCCCACGCTCAAAAAGAGCAGGAAGCGCTCTTCTATCGCCATATTGAGCTTGCAGAGGAGTACGATCTCCCCCTTATTATTCATGGGCGTAAAAGTTACGATCAAATTTTAAAAGCTCTTCGAAGAGCACCAAAGGTGAGGGGGGTTTGCCACAGCTTTATTGGGAGTGAACAGCAGGCAGATCAGCTTCTTGAACTTGGATTTTATCTAGGGTTTGGGGGGGCTGCGACTTATGAGCGAGCTAAAAAATTGGCGCGTATTATTAAAAAAATGCCACTCAATCGCCTTCTTTTAGAGACGGATGCTCCCTTTCAGCCGAGTAGTAATACCGAGCGGGGGGTACTCTACCGTCCGATAGGATTACTCGATGTTGCAACAAAAATCGCCCAACTGCGTGAAATTTCGTTATCATTATTGAGCGAGGTAACGAGCGAGAATGCGCAGTTACTCTTTTCATTATCTAATAAACCCATGACGTGATGAGTATGATTATTACAACCCCAATAACTGAGTTATTTTCATTACAAAAACCGATTCTGCAGATGCCCTCATTAATGCCGCAATCCCCAACCTTAATTGCACAGGTGGCAAATGAGGGGGGATTAGGTGTGATTAGTAGCGCTTTTATGAGTAAAGAGGCGCTCCAATCATTGCTAATTAAGGTAAAAGAGGAGACGGAAGGGGCGCTTGCGATCCATATTTTAGCGCATGATTTTACTCTAAAAGAGGGGGACGAAGAGGCGTATAGAGCGGCTATTGAGCGGGCGCAACCTCTAAGTCGAGCGCTCTCACTAACAGAGCAGGAGATTGATAAAGTGAAGGAGAATCCCCCCCAATTTATCACTCCATTAGAGGCGTTAGATGTTGCAGAGGCTGCTGATATTAAGACGGTGATTGTCTCATTTGGGCAGCTCGATCAACCCTTGATTGAGGCTCTAAAAGAGCGTGATTTTAAGATTATTGCACACTCTACCCATATGCTTGAGGCGCTTTTGTGGGAGGAGATTGGGGCAGATGCCCATCTTCTACAATCATCAGAAGCGGGTGGACTCTCTCCCTCCTTTATGGGGGATAGTAGCGAGCGATTGATGCAGAGCTCCGATCTGCTATTAGCGCAAGGGAGTGAGTTACTCTCAAAACCGCTTATTATTGCGGCAGATCTTTTTCGACATGGTGATTTTGTTGCAAAATTAGCGCAAGGGGCTGCAGGTGTGGCGCTCGATTCTGCTCTGCTTATGAGTCAGGAATCTGCATTGACAGGTGCGCAGAAAGCGGTTGTTTGGGAGAGTAATGAGTACGATTCTATCGTTACAGAGGAGTGGAGCGGGCGGCTTGGGCGTGTATTGATGAATGATGGGTTGCGTACTATTCAGAAGTGTCGTGGCGCTGTGCCCCCATTCCCGATACAACATCTTGCATCTACACAACTTTTAGCCGCAGCTCCTAAAGCTGAGTTAGTAGCGCAATATGCACCGCTTTGGCTTGGTGCGAATGCTCCTTTTTGCTTAGATCTCTCTGTTAAAGAGCTCTTTGACTGGTTAGTTAGCGGTTCGCTCCCTCAACCAGAGGCGGAGGATGAGCTACCGCTTCCCCCAAAAGATAATAGCGAGTTACTCGCTCAAGGGTAGCGCTTATTCTTATTAAATGATAAAAGAGCCCCAATCTTAATGAGAGGGGCTCTCTTTTTATTCATCACTCTTCTCTTTGAATTGGCAGAGATTATAGACGGTACAGGCACTACAGCGCGGTTTTCGAGCGACGCAGATGTAGCGACCATGCAGAATCAGCCAGTGGTGCGCATCGAGCAGGAACTCCTTTGGAATGCGTTTGACCAATTTATCCTCCACTTCACGCACATTTTTTCCAGGCGCTAATCCTGTACGATTGGAGAGTCGAAAGATATGGGTGTCAACCGCCATAACAGGTTTTCCAAAAGCGGTATTTAAGACGACATTTGCCGTTTTTCGCCCCACACCTGGAAGCGCTTCAAGCTCCTCTCTTGTTTCTGGCACCTCTCCGTTGTGGCGTTCGATAAGGAGCTCACAGGTGCGGTACAGATTTTTAGCTTTTGTATTGAAGAGGCCGATTGTTTTGATGTAATCACGTATTTTATCTTCACCAAGCGCCACCATCTTTTCAGGGGTATTAGCAACGGCAAAGAGGGGCCCTGTCGCCTTATTAACTCCAACATCGGTCGCTTGAGCAGAGAGAAGAACCGCTACCAGTAATTCAAAATCGGAGTGGTAGATCAGTTCCGTTTTAGGATTAGGATTTTCCGCTCGAAGAGAGGTGAAAAATTGGATAATCTCCTCTTTTGTCATGAGGCGCTGATATAGCTTTTTAGATCTGCTCATAATGTTATTCGAAACTCTTTTTATACTCTTTTTTCGCCATCGCAATTAGCGATTGCATAGATGAACGATTTTCAGGAATCTCAGCAAGAGGTTGCTCGCTTGGGAGGTGTGATTCAGAGAGAAGGTCGCGACGATTGAGTCGCTCTTTATGAGCCTCAAAACGTCTACGCGCTTTAGGTGCTCTCTTCTTCTGCTCAGGCAGGAGCCCGATCCCATTTTGGCGATGCTCTTCAAACTCAGTACTAGAGCTGATCTGGTAGAGATCGATACAATTCATCGGGCAGGGGGGAATGCAGAGTTCACACCCCGTACACTCTGACTCAATAATTGTATGCATCCAGCGACGAGTTCCAACAATGGCATCGACAGGGCACGCCAAGATACACTTTACACAGCCGATGCAGAGTGATTCATCAATTTTGGCAATCTGTGGTGGGCGGTATTCCCCTAATGATTCATCAAGTGGAAGTTCTGGCTGATCTAGCAGTTGACTCAGGGCTCGGATGAGAGGCTCACCCCCTGGTGGACAGCGATTGAGTTGAGTCTCTCCCTTTGCTAGAGCTGTTGCATAAGCACGACATCCCGCAAACTCACACTGTTCACACTGTGTTTGAGGCAGAAGCGCATCGATTTTTTCAATGCGCTCCTCCATCTTTTTTGAATCGGTTAAACTCGACACGCAACCCCCATTAAGCGTCCACGTTCGTCATTTACCTTGCTCTGAGTTGAGCAATTTTTAGGGTTCTTACCATAGGGGTAGAAGCGGGGGAGCGATTCTGGCAGAGCACTCTCTCGATCTCTGGTTGCAATGATTTTTCCTGCGCTATTGAGATCACAATTTTGCAACTTACCACCATTTTCAATTACAACGCGGGTTTCTTCTCCCTCTTTTGAGATGTAACGAATGCTCTCTGTGGATTTATGCGCAATAATGCAGGCGCGGATGGCGCTATTATAATTTGGAACCTCATCAATCCACTCGTGATTAAAGTGTTCAGCGATCACAGGTTTTGCCTCTTCACTCTTTTGGGGTTCAACTCTCTCCCCAGAAGTTGTACATGCTGAGAGGAGAAGCAGGGCTGCTGAAGTTAGCATTGATAATTTTTTAATACTCATTTTATATCTCCTAATTTAATTGATATCGATATCTACGATTAATAACAGAGCTCTTTTGGAGGGGCTACATCACATTGGGAGCAGTAATTGGGGTTCTCTTTTGAAGGGGTAAGATAATTTTCACACACGCCCCACTCCCCTTGAGGGAGGCGATTCTTAATGACTACAGACTCATCGAGATGTGACTTATCACAGCGCCACAACTGGTAGCAGGCGGGAAACTCATTCACAGAGGGGCCCGCTTTAATCCAGCGCCCATATTGATGCTCATCATGAAGATGATTAGGATCCCCCTCATCAAGAAAATGTTGAGCAAAGAGGGGAGAGCTCATTAATAGAAGAGCGAATAATCCTCTTTGAAAGCTCTTAAAAAGGGGAGCGCAATGTATTGTGGGCATATCGGTACTTTCTCCGTCAGCTAAGACAAAAGGGGTATTTTACTGTAGTTGCGCTAACAATGCTGAAAAGAAGTTAGAGCGAAATGAGCTTTTAGTTTATGATTATTCAAATAAAATTCAAATAGTTTGGAGCGATACTTGATGAGTGCAAAAGATCTCAACCGATTAATTTTAATGTGGATTGCTGTTACGTTAGGCATCTATCTCTTTTTCCGTTTAACGTCAGTTTTTACCCCCTTTTTAGTCGCTTTTGGGGTCGCTTATTTAGCTAATCCGATGGTGAATCGTTTAGAAAAGTGGATGGGCTCTCGAACGGTTGCGGTATCAGCGGTTTTTGGTGTGCTCCTTATCGGACTGACGATTTTACTGCTTATCATTATTCCAGTCTTAATTAATCAGTTGATCGCTTTTATTCACGACTTTCCTAAATATTATGGGTGGATACAGAGTAATATCTATCCTCTGCTTGATCGTTTTTTTGAGATCGATTATGTGCGTGATAATGAGAGTGCAATTCGGGAGGCGTTTACAAAATCTCTTAGCAGTCTCTCCGATCTTCCTGCAAAAGTGATGAGCTATATCACCGCTTCAACGGGAGCAATCATCCGCTTTTTAGTGAGCCTCTTTCTCGTGCCGATGATTATCTTCTACATTATGCGAGATTGGCCTATTTTAGCGGAGCGTTTTGAAGCAATTCTTCCAAGAAAGTATGCCCCTAAAGTGTTGCGTTTCCTTAATGAGTCGGATGCGATGTTGAGTAGTTTTCTACGGGGACAATTTAGTGTGATGTTGATTTTAGCGTTTGTCTATAGTGTTGGATTGACGATTGCAGGGGTTAAGTATGGTGTTGTGATTGGAGTAATTGCAGGATTAGTCAGTTTTATCCCCTATCTTGGTGCCTCTTCAGGAATTGCTCTTGGGCTTATTGTCGCTTGGTTCCAGTTTGGGGATTTTAGTCACCTTATCTATGTGAGTATCGTCTTTGGAATTGGGCAGGCACTTGAGAGCTTTCTATTAACGCCAGTCTTAATTGGCGATAAGTTGGGAATGCATCCTATTGCTGTGATTTTTGCGCTTATGGCAGGGGGCTCACTCTTTGGCTTTTTCGGTATTCTCCTTGCGCTACCCGCTTGTGCAGTCTTAATGGTTGCGTTGAGAGATCTCTACCGTAGATATCAAGCGAGCCAATTCTACCAATTTCGGTATGAGGCGGTAAAAGAGGAGGGGGATGCCTAATTACCTCTAGCTGATACAGCTATAAGGGGAGGGCTCGAGCCGACTCTCTCCAAAGAGATTAATCACAATCCGCTCCCCTTTTCTCTCGCCAATGCAGATCTCTATTGAGCCATTAGGTAAGCCTGACCCAAGGGAGCGTCCATATCGGCGAAATTGGTTGATATTGAGCCCATTTCCAATATTTTTATTGGTTCGAATGGTGAGACTTTTGGGAAGATGATCAAATCGGTTAACTCGTAAAAGATCGCTCTCTGAAGGGGAGAAGTCCGCTAATGGATCTTTGAAAACAATCCACCCTGTTCGCCAGTCGTGATGGAGAAAATTGGCGCAACTCCTTCCATCATCTGTTTTGCAGATAGAGACGCGAGTGCGGTGCCGATTGGCATAATTCTTAGCGTAAGTAAGATCTTCAAAGAGCGTTTTAGTGATATTGCGAAGGTGGTGGCGCTCCATAAGATGGAGATAAGAGGGGACGCCAAATCCAATGATGAGACTTAAAATTGCAATGGCAATAATAAGCTCCATCAGGGTAAAGCCAGATGGAGCTCTTTTGATGATTTTCGTGTGCTCTTTCACAAATGGTTACTCCAGCGGAGTTTTGTTCTTCTCTTCTGTAGATTGGTTAGAGTTTTTAGATCTCTTATTTTTAGATTTTGGCTCATTATCTGATTTTTCATTTTTAGTTTGAGCGTTATTCTCACCCAGATTGATCATGTCAGCAATATCATTAAATGTTTTCTTCCCAATCCCTGGAACATTTAGGAGCTGCTCTTTCTGAGTAAAGGGGCCATGCTCTTCACGGTATTGAACAATCGCTTCCGCCTTCTTTTTTCCTACCCCCTTTAAAATTTTTGCCATCTCTTCAGGTTGCGCACTATTAATATTAAGTGGCCCTGAAAACGTGGGTACAAGAAAGCTAATTAGTAGAAAAGTGAATAATTTAAGTCTCTTCATATTGAATATACTCCTTTCTAATTAATTTTCTAAATAAGAGCGATTTAGGAATATATAATCTCCTATAAATAATGTCAAAGTGATGTTTTTGGCTGATTTGTTCCGTTTATGGTTCCATAAAACTCTCTAAAAGAGTAAAATTTGATGAAAAGCTATCTCATCTGTCTCAAAAATAGGCTATCATTAGCGCATCTAACGAGCTGATATTACAAGAGAGCTCTGAAAATATTATTTAATTTAATGAGGAATAAGTAACATATGAAAAAGAGATTGATTGCTGCAGCCCTCTTAGTTGGGCTAGCAACAGGGGCCAATGCTCAGGTAGGTGAAAAGCCTCACCACGAGCCTCTGGTTGCAGTAAAGCCTCCAAAACCCAATATCATGATGGTGTTAGATACTTCTGGTAGTATGCGCGGTTTTGATATGAGCATGCCTAAAGGGTATGATCCAGAAGTGTTTAAAGATAGTACTTATTACAAGGGATGGAATGGGGATAGAGTTAATTACTATAAACCGAATTCTTGGAGACAACAGTATTCCCGCTTAGCTGTGATGCAGCATGTTGTCTTAGGGTTGTTAGAAAAGTACCGTTATCAAGCGTATATGGGACTTGCTCCACTCGATTACGATAATAATGGTACATATTCCGGCTTATGGGATAAGCAATCTTATGAAGATCTTTTCTATCCTCCTGCAGATTTAACTGCTGATAGAGATTATGAAAGAATTAGAAAACATCTATTAAGATTTCCTTTTGATCAAAATACTCCGCTAAATAGCCCGCTTTACCGAGCTTCAGTCATTATGCGAGGGCAGCATCAAAATTTTGATAGCCCTGTTCGTTATCGTTGTCAGCAACAACATATTATTCTGATGACTGATGGGGAGCAGAACAGTTTTGCTATTAAGAGTACGGCTAATCTAAGAAATGGATTTAAACGGATTAGTCCAATCTTGCAGAGTGATTTAAATCGTGGGCTGAAAACAGGAAGTCATGGAGGTAATCAAAGTAGACCCACTATTTTATCTACTACAGCTACGTTGGAGAATATTGGTAAGCTCTTCAGCAAAATCGATATGATGAAGGAGACCAAGCATAAAAGAGATGTTGATGAGGCTGGTATCGAATGGCTCGATGGTGGCAATAGTCATGAGCCGATTCCAATCGTTGCCCATGGTGTTCGTTTCTCGGCAGGGGCGAAAAATGAAGATAAGCATTTACAGGCGTTAGCCGATGCAACTGGTGGTGTTGCTGTAGGGGCTGATAATACAGAGGAGTTGGAGCGCGGTTTCCATAAGATCTTCCAGACTATTATCTCATCTCGAAGTGGTACAGGAAGTTACGAAGATCAAGGGGGGAGAACTGAAGATTCTATCCGGTATGCGACCTATTATGACCCCTTTAATTGGAGTGGAAAGATTGTTGCAAGACAGTTCCAGAAAGATAATACATCGGCAAAGGGGCAATTCTCGAAAGAGGTGTGGTCTACGGATGACACAATAAAACCGAATCAAGGATTGTTCTATACTCTCTATAATGGCAAGCAAACTACTTTAGATGAGTTATCAACTCAGGTGATGACTCCTAGTGATAAGAGGTGGTTTAAAGGGGATACTTCAGGATTAGGATTGGAGTATCGTGCTCGTGAAGTGCCACTTGGCGATATTATCGATTCTCACCTGCAATATAGTGCTAAGGATAAAATCAATATCAACTTAAATACGTTAGCTCCTGAGCTAGCAAAGAAGTTTGAGAATGATTATTTAATCCCTAAAAATCGTTCTACAAAAAATTACAACTATTTGATCGCAGGATCAAACGATGGTTTTGTTAACGTTGTTTATGGTGAAAAAACATCTAACAATCAAGCAAACAGGGGGGGAGAGAGAGCTGTTGCTTACTACCCTGGATTCTTTGCGAATAGAGAGAAAGTCGATCAGTTTAGTAAAGACCCGTATACCCATAGTTATGGTGTAAATGGTACAACTCACCTTTTCGATGCTCGTGTTGGAAATGCTTATAAATCGTTAGCGATTACAAGTATGGGGGCAGGGCATAGAGGTCTTGTTGGTTATCAG
>JASLFR010000043.1 GCA_030150565.1 Cardiobacteriales bacterium
TATCTGTAATTCATCGAATCGGCGCACCATGTTGGGGTAGAAATTAAAAAAGCGAACTGCCATGACGCCACTCTCATCCTTTAGCCAGATAAGGAGAGTCGGTTTTCGCCCTTGTGTCATCTCTTTTTTAATAATACGCCCTTCAATAATGGTTACTTCACCTATTTGAGCGAACGCGATCGGCGTAATACGTGTGCGATCCTGATAGCGATAAGGAAGATGAAAAAGAAGATCAAGATAGCTCTTAATCCCTAATTTCCCCAGCGTCTCTGCCATCTTCGGCCCCACGCCCTTAAGATCGGTAATCGGTCTCTTTTTAAGTGTTTCCACAATAAAATTCCTAATAACTTTTTTATTAGTATAAACACTTATCAGTATGTTCTGTAAAAAAACCTCGGGAGAGATTAGACCAACTCAATCTTTGCTAAATCTTCTTCAGCCAGAGTTTCGTACCAATCATCGCCCATTAGCTCACAAGGATGTTGGGAGCGCTCGGAGCCATTGCCGCACATCATCTTTTTTACTGAGCAGTAACGATCACATCCCCAACAGATGCGTTCGGGGTGTTTTGGGTGTTTGGGGATTCTTATCTTCTTCTCTTTCATCTTTTCACTATAAGGGGTGGAGAGATATAAATCATTGACTTAGGTCTCAACTTTGATCCATAAATTGAATGGGAAAATTGTCTGTTCTGCTTACAAAAATCGCTGAAAAACGGCATAATTGAGCGATTACTGCAATTAATAGATAGAGAAGGACAAGAGCATGCGCTGGGAGAATGAGCGAAGAAGTCGCAACGTTGAGGATCGTCGTGGGCAGAGGGTTCAGCGAGGGGGTATTCCGCTCTCTTTGAAGGGGCCAGGCGGGATTGTTGGATTGCTGGTAGTGTTAGTTGCTGGTTATTACGGCATCGATTTAACCCCTCTTTTAGGAGGAGATGTCTCCTTTCAATCTGAAAATCAGGTAAGGAATATCTCTCCTGAAGAGGAGCGGATGGCTCAATTTACGGCGGTCGCTCTGGGTAAAACAGAGGAGCTCTGGAGCATTAAATTTAGAGAGATTGGGCAGAAGTATCGAGAGCCGACGCTTGTTCTCTTTACAGGAGCCACCTCAACTGCGTGTGGATATGGTGAAGCGGCGATGGGGCCCTTTTACTGCCCTGCAGATCAGAAAGTCTATATCGATTTAAGCTTTTATCACGATATGAAGCAGAAATTGGGGGGTGGGGGTGATTTTGCTCAAGGATACGTAGTCGCCCATGAGGTGGGTCACCATGTGCAGACCCTTTTAGGAACAAGTCAGAAGGTGCGTCAATTACAGCAGCGAGCAAGTCGTAAAGAGGCGAATGCGCTCTCTGTGAAGATGGAACTTCAAGCTGATTGTTATGCGGGTATCTGGGGGCACTATGTTGAGAATCAGAATCTCCTCGATATTGGGGATCTCGATAAGGCGTTGAAGACAGCTGAGGCGATTGGGGATGATCGATTACAGAAGCAGGCGCGAGGGCGAGTAGTGCCTGATAGTTTCACGCACGGAACCTCTGAGCAGCGGAGAGCGTGGTTTATGCATGGATTTACAAAAGGGAGTATTGAGGCGTGCGATACCTTCAACTCAGGGGATCTGCCTCCACGAATTTAAGCTTACTTAATCCTCTGTAGCCTCTATAATAGAGTGTTTACCATTTGTGAAAGAGTTAACTATCATCATTGAACGGCCGAAGGGGCGAGAAAGATATGTCAATTGAAGCAGTACAAGCATTAGCGAAGAGTGATTTTGATGCGGTGAATCGTAAAATATTGAGTGCACTGCAATCTGATGTCGTTCTAATCAATCAGATCGGTTTTTATATCACCTCATCGGGTGGGAAACGGCTTCGCCCTTTGATCGCTCTCTTAGCTGCACGAGCAGCAGGGTATCAGGGGGAGGATCATATCACTGCGGCAGCATTGATTGAGTTTATTCACACCGCAACTCTTCTGCATGATGATGTGGTGGATCACTCCGATATGCGCCGAGGTCGTGAAACAGCCAATGAGCTCTGGGGCAATGAGGCGGCGGTTTTAGTGGGGGATTTTATCTATACCCGCTCATTCCAGATGATGGTCTCACTCGATTCAATGCCCATTATGAAGATTCTCTCTAACGCAACCAATATTATTGCGGAAGGGGAGGTGATGCAGCTGATGAATATTGGCGACCCCGACACTACCGAAGAGAATTACATGAATGTGATCTACTCTAAAACCGCTAAGCTCTTTGAGGCTTCAGGCGCAGTGGCGGCTATTATCGCCCGAGAGGCGGGGGGGAAGGATTACGAAGAGGCGCTCGCCACTTACGGCATGTATTTAGGAACCGCCTTTCAGCTCATTGATGATATTCTCGACTACACCGCAAGTGCAGAAGAGATGGGGAAAAATACCGGCGATGATTTGGCAGAAGGTAAGCCCACACTTCCCCTGATCTATGCAATGCGAGCAGGGAGCGAAGAGGATGCAGCGCTGATTAAGGATGCGCTCACAAATGCGGATATCTCTAAGCTTGAACCTATTTTAAAAGTGGTAGAGAAGACAAAATCGCTCGATTATACCCATAGCGTTGCTGTAGAGCAG
>JASLFR010000095.1 GCA_030150565.1 Cardiobacteriales bacterium
ACCGAGCGTGATACTTCCCGCTCCACGCTCTTTAACATCATAAGTTAGATCAACCTGATCATCTTCAACACTCGTTACTGCAACATCAACATCCTCTACGTGAGGGAGACGCTGAATACGAATCTTAGAGCGCTCAATATCGCGGGTGACAAAGGGGCTCCCCTCCATCTGACGAATTTCACGGCGGAAAACGTTATCTTGCGTCCGCTCATTTCCTGTAATGTTAATTCTACGAACATACGCTCGTTCGCCTGCATCAACAGCGAAGATAAAATCGACAGTGTTACTCTCTTCATCGATCGTTGGAATCGCGTTGACACGTGCTAGCGCATACCCTTCATCCCCCAATCGCTCTTCTAACGCTTTAACAGTATCCTGCACCCGCTTAAGACGGTAATGCTTCCCCTTCTTAAAGCCGATCTGCTCCATTAAAAGCGCTTTTTCGATCGGGAGATCACCAACGATATCTGCATCACCAAAACGGTAACGCTTCCCCTCATTAAGGTCGATATCGATATAGACATTCTCTCGATCTGGTGTAATTTCAGCATTGAGGTAGTTCACCTCCGCTTTCATATAACCACGATTCTTATAGAACTCTTCAACACGCTCTCGATCAGCATCAACTTCGTAAGGATTAAATTTATCTCTCCCTGTTAAAAGTGTACCGATCCCTGATTTACGGGCACTAATGTGATTCACCACTCGGCGATCCCGCACAGAATCATTCCCCGTCACATTGATCTCACGAATTTTAGCGGTCTTCCCTTCAGAAAAATTGAATTCAACACTGATTCGGTTTCTAGGAAGATCACGGGTAACAACATCCACCTCAATGCCATACTTCCCTTTAGATTCATACGCTTTCAAGAGCTGATGTTTAGCGTTATGAATCTTTCCAGGACTGTAGAGTTGCCCATCATAAACCCCCATCGAGCGGAGCATCTCTTTGAGCTTTTTATCCTTAACTTCACGATTATTATTAAATTTAATACCAGAAATAACGGGATACTCTACAACGTTGATCACCAGCGTCCCACCCTGTCGACGCACAGAGACATCTCGAAAGAGTTCAGTTGCGTAGAGGGTGCGAATGGCATCTTGAATATTCCCTTTCTGCGTTCTCGCCAAAGGATCCATATTGAGTGTCGCAAAGACGGTTGCAGCATCAAGGTACTGCAATCCCTCAACGCGCACATCACTCACTTGATAATTTTGTGGATATGCCACCGCAGTGGAGAGCAGAATTCCCACTAACGCTTTTTTCATCTTTTTTGTCATGTCTCTTCTCTAAAAAAGTCTCTCTAATGATGATGCTAAAACGCTCTTAATATACCTAATTAGCCGGCACAATTCTATCACACATCACTAAAACCAACGGGTAAGATCGATGTATAAAACGGTAACCATAAATAGAAAGAGCAGGAAGAGCCCAAAAGAGAGGGTCATCCGCCCAAGCGATTCAGGAATACGATCTCGCCCAACCACAGCCTCAATCATAAAACCGACTAAACGCCCCCCATCTAAAACGGGAATCGGCAAGAGATTGAGCATACCAATATTGATACTAAAGAGTGCTAATAATTCGATAAAGTCGATCCAGCCGCTTCGTAATTGCGAACCTGCAACATTAGCGATCGTCACGGGGCCTGCCATCGTATTGATATGGATCTCCTGCTTAATCATTCGGTAGATGAAGCGCCAAACCATCAAAGATCCATCATACGTCTTACTTAAAGAGAATTTAAAAGATTCCCATGGAGGATATTTTTGTAACGTATAGAGTGCATTGAGCTCCTCAATAAACTGCTCATTTGCAGCAATGATTACTCCTAATTGCTCCTCTCCGTGATAAGGGGCTACGAGTGTTATCACCTCATCTTTTCGCAACACCTCAAGAGTGATCGACTCTTTACCCTCCTCACGCAATTGAGCTAGAGCGGGGGCGATCTCTCTCTGCTCCTCTATCTCTACTGCTCCAAGCTTTAAGATCAGATCTTCTGGCTTAAGCCCTAACCGCTCTGCCAGTGCCCCCTCAACTAACTGATCGATACGGGGCTCAAGCTTTGGCATATAGAGCGAAAATCCTAACTCCCCTAGAAAATCCTCCTCCGCATTAATCTGAAGAGGAGCACCAAGGTCGAGGGTTAGCTCTCTCTCCTTCCCATTTCGCTCAACCAGAAGTTGAGCCTTTCCATCTCCAAGATGATCAATCAACTTTTCAACTGCATCATGGATGCTATAGACCGGTGTATTATCGATGGTTAGTAGCCGATCACCCCGCTCTATCCCCGCTTCTGCAAAAGGGGTCTTCTCTTCTGGCGCACCTAAAAAAGGTTGAAGAGCGGAAACCCCCGCCATATAGATCCCCCAATAGAGGAGAATTGCGAGCAGAATATTAGCCGCAGGGCCCGCAGCAACCATTGCAAAACGCTTCCAGAGCGGTTGAGCGTTGAATTCTCGATGACGATCCTCCTCCTTCACCTCATGCACTCGCTCATCGAGCACTTCAACATACCCCCCAAGAGGAAGTAATCCGATTCGGTAGTTGATCCCCTCTTTTCCACGATATTGCCAGAGGCTCTTCCCAAATCCGATGCTGAAGGTGAGCACCTTAAATCCAAGACGCTTAGCGACGTAGTAATGCCCAAACTCATGCACCGTCACCAAAATACCTATTAAAATTAAAAAGCCCGCTAAAGAAGCGAGCAGGGTGTAGATGGTTTCCATAGCTCTCTCAACTAATGATTATTGATCACTCTAAAGCTTAGTGAATTAATGCAATTTCTCGATTCTCTCTCGAGTCAATCTCCTCACCTCTTCATCAAAAGCGAGTAACGCCTCTTCACCTTCAAAAGAGCGAGCTTTAGCAGTTAGTAGCATCGCTTCGAGCTGTTCTGCAATCTCAAGATAAGTAATTTCTCTCGCTAAAAATGCCTCAACTAAAACTTCATTGGCAGCATTTAGTGTTACAAGATGGGCCGCTCCCTCATTCAGGGCATCAATCGCCAACTGCAGTGCGGGGAAGCGTTTCGTATCAGGCTTTTCAAATGTTAAAGTCGCTATTGTTGCTAAATCGAGCGGTTTAATTCCCGAATCGACCCGCTCAGGGTAAGCGAGCGCATGGGCGATCGGAACTCTCATTGAGGACTCCCCCAGTTGTGCAAGTAGGGAGCCATCCTGATAAGCGACGAGAGAGTGAATGATACTCTGCGGATGAATCAAAACATCGATCTTGTCACTCGGCATATTGAAGAGAAAATGCGCTTCTATAAATTCCAACCCCTTATTCATCAACGTTGAGGAGTCGATCGTCACCTTCGGTCCCATCGACCAATTGGGATGTTTAAGAGCAGCCTCTACAGTCACCTCTCTCAATTCTGCTTCTGAGTAAGTACGAAAAGGGCCCCCAGAAGCAGTTAAGATCAACCGCTCAACCCCCTCTAACGAGACCTTCCCAGAGGGCTCTTTTGGGAGCGCCTGAAACAGAGCATTATGCTCACTATCGATTGGGAGAAGGGTCGCTCCAAAACGCTCCACCTCCCCCATAAAGTAATCTCCACCAATAACGAGCGTCTCCTTATTTGCAAGAAGAATCGTCTTGCCCGCACGTGCCGCGGCTAACCCTGAACGCAACCCTTTTGCTCCAACAATCGCTGCTACTACGATATCAACTTCAGACTCCGCAACGAGCGCTAGAATGGGGGCTTCACCACCCAAAACTTCCACCGGCAACCCAAGCTCTTTACAACGAATTCGAAGCTGCTCTGCCGCCTTTTCCGACTCTAAGACAGCATATTTTGGTTTAAACTCTACACAGAGCTGAGCCATCTTCTCCCAATTTTGGTGAGCGATAAGGGAGTGAATTTCAAATTTATGACGGTTGTGTCGTACCACTTCCAACGTTGAGTCACCGATCGAGCCTGTTGCTCCTAAAATAGAGAGCTGTTTCATGAATGCTTCCTTTCTCCTAAATCAAAAAATAGAGCCCAATCATGAAGAGGGGGGCTGCTGCGGTGAGCGCATCAATACGATCTAAAACGCCTCCATGTCCTGGTAAAATAGTGCCACTATCCTTAATACCACGATGCCGTTTAATCACACTCTCAAAGAGATCTCCAGCGATTGAGATCGGCACAAGAATGATACTGAGCAGAATCAACATCAGCCAATCTCCTTGCGCTCCAAAATCGAAGAGTAAACCTCCCCCAATAAGTGCAAAAAGAAGGGCGAAGAAGATTCCTCCTAACGCCCCTTCAACCGTTTTTCCTGGACTGATTGAGGGTGCGAGCTTCCGTCTTCCAAATTTTCTTCCTACAAAATAAGCTCCGCTATCTGCAATAGCGATCAATAGAATTAGATAGATCAATGCCCCTAAACCGCCTGTCAACTCTTTCGATTGCAGTGTAAGGAGCGCACCAGCAAAAGCGATTAAACTTAGCAGACTAAAAGGGATTAGAAAGATTCTACTCGTTAACCATTGAGCTTTTGAGCGAGTGTAGAGAAAAAGAAGAAGCGGCATCATCAGCCAAAGTAGACTCATCACACCATAAAGCCCGCTCTGCAATGCCGTAAATCGTCCCAAATAGGTGAGATATAGAAAGACCGCTAATCCAAGCGCTCCCCCAAAGAGGTAGCTATACCCCTCTTTTTTAGAGAGCCCTATCAGATTACTCCACTCCCTCAAACCGATCACACCAACACCAAAAAGAGATAGGGCAAAGTAGCTACTCTTAAATAGAAAAATAGCCGTAAAAACGGCTATAACAAGTACAATTCCAGTGATGATCCGCTCTTTCACAATAATTTACTCTCTCTTAACGACCGCCAAAACGGCGCTCTCTCTTTGAAAAGGCCTCTAACGCCTCTTTAAAATCATCTTCATTAAATTCAGGCCAATGGCGATCTGAAAAATAGAGCTCAGTATAGGCTAATTGCCAGAGTAGAAAATTACTCAAACGGTGCTCACCACTGGTTCGAATGAGAAGATCGATATCAGGAAGATGGGGATTATAAAGGGAGCGCGCAAACTCCTCCTCATCAATCTCATCAAGGCTCAGCTCCCCTTTTAGGAGACGACTACCAATATTTTTAGCTGCCGAGACAATCTCAGCACGGCTTCCATAATTGAGCGCAATCACAAGCTCTAAACGCTCATTGTTTGCCGTTCGCTCTTTGCTCGTAGAAGCTGCTTCTGTAACCGCTCAGGCAGTGCGGAAAGCTCCCCGATAAAGGAGAGCTTAACCCCTTGCTCATCAAGGCTATCAAGCTCTTTCTGGAGCGTTGTAAAGAGGAGCTCCATCAGATAACCGACCTCCTCTTCGGGACGCTTCCAATTCTCAGTAGAGAAAGCGTAAACAGTCAATACCTCAACGCCAAATTTAATCGCCGCCTTAACGGTACGCTTAACCGCCTTCACCCCTTCACGGTGCCCAAAAATACGGGTTAAGCGATTACGTTCTGCCCAGCGCCCATTACCATCCATAATGATGGCGACGTGGCGACACACTCCACTGAGTCTCTCCATAAGGATCGCCTTAGATCTCCATCAACTCTTCTTCTTTCGCTTCTAGAAGCTTATCGATCTCAACCATAATGCTATCGGTTAACTTCTGAACTTGATCCTCTGAGCGGCGTTGAATATCTTCTGAAATATCCCCCTCTTTCTCAAGCTCTTGGAGCGTCTGATTTGCATCACGGCGTACGTTACGAACAGAGACGCGTGCATTCTCCCCTTCACCACGAACTACTTTCACTAAATCTTTACGGCGCTCTTCTGTTAAAGCGGGAAGAGGAATACGAATTAAACGTCCCGTTGTTGCTGGGTTTAATCCAAGATCGCTCTCCATAATCGCCTTCTCAATCGGGCCAACCATCGAATCTTCCCATGGACTTACGCCGAGTGTGCGCGCATCTTGAACAGTGACGTTCGCAACTTGAGAGAGTGGCGTCATTGAGCCGTAATACTCCACCTGAATATGATCTAAAAGACTGGTATGCGCACGCCCTGTACGAATCTTTAAAAGTGAATTGTGAAGCGCTTCAACCGCCTTCTTCATACGTGACTCTGCATCTTTAAGAATATCATTAACCATGATTCATTCTTCTCCTATATAAATATGTGATTTCTACTCAATTGAGCCGATGCCTCTTATAAAAGCATCGCAACAAAAAGAGAGAGCGCTAAAGAGTGCGCTCTACTAATAAATTCAATTTAAGATTAAGCCTCTTCCGAAACTAACGTTCCAACATTCTCCCCTTTAACAACACGCATCAGATCGCCTGCATTAAAGATGTTGAAGACTTTTATCGGGAGATGATTTTCACGACACATAACAAGTGCAGTAGCATCCATCACCCCTAAGTTTTTCTGTAACGCTTCAGTATATGTGATGTGATCATAGCGAGTAGCGTTGGGATCTTTCATCGGATCAGCGGTATAAACTCCATCTACTTTGGTCGCCTTGAGCATAATATCAGCATTGATCTCAATTGCACGAAGCGCTGCTGCAGAATCAGTTGTGAAGAATGGATTTCCTGTCCCTGCAGCAAAGATGGTGACCCGCTTCTTCTCGAGATGGCGTACCGCACGGCGACGAAGATAATCTTCACACACCTCATTAATCCGAATAGCGCTCATAACACGCACATAAACATCACGACGCTCAAGCGCATCTTGAAGAGCAAGGGAGTTCATCACTGTGGCGAGCATTCCCATATGATCCCCAGCAACTCGATCCATGCCCGCTTCTGCTAAGCCAGCCCCACGGAAAATATTCCCCCCTCCGATCACAACACCAACTTCAATGCCGATCTCATTGAGCGCTTTAATCTCATCAGCAATGCGGCCGATTGTATCGGGATCAATCCCATAATCACCACTACCCATGAGTGCTTCACCACTCAGTTTAAGAAGAATGCGTTTATACTTTGCTGGGGATGTATTCATCAATCTCTACCTTTTAAAATCGATTATGGAAATGTGAAATTTATGGGGCTTGATTTTAGTCTATTTTGAGTAATTTCTCTATGTAAAGGTGAGGAATCCTTCAATCCTTCTCACATAGAAGTCTCTCTCAATAAATTATAGGGCCTCAGTTGTAGAATCCCCCTCTTCTGATCTTTTAGCCTCTTCATCTTTTTTAGGGTAGAGATCCGATTTTGCTAATAACGCTTCAAGTTCAGCGACTCTCTTCTCTAAATCATCCACTTTTTTACGGGTTTTAAGAAGAATCTTTCCCTGAAGTTCAAACTCATCTTGACGCACAAAATTGACTAATCCTTTTGCGCCATCTACCCGCCCCTTAATCTGCTCATTCACCTCAGCCCCGAGATTACGAACTCGCTCAGGCACCGCTTCTCCCACTGTTTTTGCTAAATCTGCTAGAAAATCTTTAGGCATTAGATCGCTCCTTTTCTGAATCTTGCTATAATTTTTCCCTTCTTTCATTATAAAACAACTACTCAAAAGCGAGTGAAAAACAATTATGAGCAAATCCGATCTGCGTCCAAAAACGCCTCTCGACAATATCAAAATCGTGATGGTCAACACCTCACATTCAGGAAATATCGGCTCAGCTGCTCGAGCGATGCGGGTGATGGGGCTCTATAATTTAACCCTCGTCTCACCCCGAAAATTTCCAAGTCAAGAGGCTGTAGCACTCGCCAGTGGTGCTCTCGATATTCTTGAGAATGCAGAGGTTGTTGAGACACTTCCTGAAGCGATTAAAGGATGCCACTTCGTTTTAGGTACAAGTGCACGTGCTCGCTATATTGGTAAGCCTGAAATCGATGTAGAGATGGGGGCAAAAAAGATTAAAGAGCAGTTAACGCATCATCCTGATTGTAAAATTGCGATTCTTTTTGGCTCTGAACGGACAGGGCTACTCAATGAGGAGGTTGATCTCTGCCAAGAGCTGATCTACATCCCCACAGAGAATAATTACAACTCTCTTAATATCGCCTCTGCCATTCAGATCATCAGCTATGAATTACGCAAAAATATGATGGAGAAGGGTACGCCTCGTCCCGCAAAGGAGCAGGAGAAGATCCGACAACTCCCCGCAACGAGTGAAGAGCTTGAAGGTTACTTCAACCACCTAGAGCGCACTCTGATTAAACTCTCATTTCTCAATGAAGCGCACCCTACCCCACTTATGCGTAAATTACGCCTTCTCTACAAAAAAGCGGATTTGACTAAAGAAGAGATCAATATTTTAAGAGGCATCTTAACGGAGACAGAACGAAATCTATGAGCATGCTTAAAACCATTCGTGATGATATTCAGAATATAAAGAAATTTGATCCTGCGGCACGCCACTCTCTTGAGATTCTCCTCTCCTATCCAGGATTATGGGCAGTTTGGGGGCACCGTATCGCCCATAAACTCTGGAACAATCGGTGGGAATCGAGCGGAGGTGTTGCTAATAGCTGCTGCAAAACGGTGGCTCGTTGGCTCTCAACCGTTAACCGCTTCCTCACGGGAATTGAGATCCATCCTGGCGCTAAGATTGGAGCGCGCTTCTTTATCGACCACGGTATGGGAGTTGTGATTGGGGAGACTGCTGAAATCGGGGATGATTGTACGCTCTATCACGGCGTAACCCTTGGGGGGACAAGTCTTGAGAAGGGAAAACGGCACCCAACACTTGGAAATAATGTGGTTGTTGGAGCAGGTGCAAAGGTACTCGGCCCTATTACGATTGGAGATAATGCGAGTGTTGGCGCAAACTCTGTTGTTGTGAAGCCTGTCCCCCCTAACTCGACGGCTGTGGGAATCCCTGCCCGAATCTCCAAACCTGATCGCCCCAATCTTAAAAAAGAGATCGCTGATAAACTCTTCAACGCTTATGGAATGAGCCACGATATTGAAGATCCTGAAGCGAATGCAATTCAGCTTCTTCTCAATCATATTGAAAAGTTAGATAAAGCGCTCTGTCAGATGAAGGGGGAGTTAAAACGGCAAAATATTGAGCTCAATGTGGATTGGCCCACCATTCAGAAATGCTCTTATGATGAAGATGGATTACATATCCATGATTCGAATGAGAGAGAGGATTCATAAAAAAAGTGCAAAAAAAGAGGGGAGCGATAAAAACTCCCCTCTTCTCACTTATAGAGATATCAATTAGAGTTGCTCTACTCTAAATCCTGCTCTCTCAAGATTCTCTTTTGGCCCTAATACAGCACGATGGGTATCACGATTCCCCATATATTCACGCGCTACACGTTTAAGATCGTCAAGAGTCACCTCTAGCACTGCTGAGCGATACGCCTGAATCTCTTCTGGAGTGCGTCCATAACGCTCCATAAAGTAGCGATCCCCCATCTCGCCTGCTGGAGTTTTGGGTCGATCAATGGTGCTAATCACCCCTAAAATCGCCTCTTCAAGTGCAAGCTCATCATGATCGTGCGTCTCTAGCCAATCGAGCGCCCCATCAAAATCTGCAAATGTCTCTAGTAGACGTGGATCTCGATAACTGAAGAAGTTAAATGCGCCAGAAGTTGAATCGTAGAGCGCGCCCCCTCCATACGCTCCACCCTGCTCACGAATCGCTCTGTGGAGATATCCATTTCGTAAAAAGCCTGCTAAAACATGGAGCGCGGGAGCATCTTTGTGATCACGAGTCACCGTTCTGTAGCTCTTTGCACAGTAGTGCACTGGTGCATTAATCGCCCAGCCTAAATCGATCTTCTCATCTGAGAGCTCAAAAGGGGTCTTAAAGGGGATGAAGGGGGATGCGATTTCATGATCCACCGCCCCTAAGAAACAATCTGCAATCGCTGAAGCCTCATCACTATCAGTTAAGACGATCACCTCATAAGGCGCTTTTTGGAGTCTCTTCAATAATGCTGAGAGCTTCTCACCAAATGCACGACACTTCTCAGGATCTTTCATCGCCTCCTCAATTTTACGGAATGCTTTAATCGCAGCCATTCCTCCCATCCGCTGATTGAGCTGATTAATCGGGGCGATATTTTGACTCGCGACCCCCATCGCATAGCTATGCCCATCACTCACAATGCCCTGCTCTCGAGAGAGTTTAATCTGCGCAAGAATCTCTTGAATCCGCTTCACTTCATCAAAACGCGCTTCAAAGAAGGTCTCTTTAATCAATTGAGTGAGCGCATCTGCGTTCTCCACCAACGCTTTTCCAGAGAGTACCCAGAATCCTTTCAGATCCCCCTCTTTTGTCGGCTGATAGGTAGTGCGAGCGCCAATTCCTCCACTCTTTTCAGAGATCTTAGCTTGCTGCGTTAAATAATCATTCGCACCACACCCAAGCTCTGTGATGAAGGTATCTAAAAAGCCGAGGTTGAGCATCTCCTCTTCAGTAAGCTCAGGTAGCTCAACTACTAATGATTGATAGCTCATACCATTAGTTGTCGGTTGGCCGATCACCCGCTTCTCATCAAAATTGAGCTCTGGGAAGGTTAATCCTGTCGGGATATCTTCACGAGTTACCATCGGCAAGATTGAGACATCATCAATTTGAGATTGACGCTTCTCAAGAGCGATCGCATCTTCGATGATCTTATTGCGCTCTTCATCGGTGAGATTCGCCTCAATCGCACGTAGTCGCCCCTCCTCCTCAGCAACCATCTCATCAGCAAGCGTATGGCTCGGCTCCATAATCAAGGTGACTTTATGAGGATTATTGAGGAGCAGACGATCGATCAGCTGTGGAATAAATTGTGGATCCTGAATCTCTTCGCGCATCTTTTTCAAAGAGGCGTCAAAATCGAGAACATCGGTCACCGCTCCACCATGAAGTAGAGGGGTTAAACAATCTACAATTAGACGCAAACCGTAAGGGTAACGATCCCCAACAATCTCTCTTGAGGCGAGCTCTAACTGATGAAGCACCGATTCAATGCTCTCTTGAGAGACTCCTTCATCACGCACACGGATCAAAGTCTTCTCAATGAGCGCATCAATCTTTTCACGATCTTTAGGATCTGTCCCCTCAAGACCACATGCAAAGAAAGATTCGCGCGTCCCCTCCTCTAACCCAGAAAAGATCGAGGGCGCTGAACCTAAATCTGTCGACTCAAGCGCTAAACGGAGCGGGGAACTTGCATTATCCATCAACACTCCACTCAAAATACGGGCGCGCATCAACTCATCAATATCCATAATAGGATTGAGTAGCCATGCGTTAACAAAATGGGTTTGACGCTCAAGAGGCTCCTCTTTTGGGAGCGGATAGTATCGATTCACCACTTTAGGAGCTGTAAAACGTTGCTCATCGGGCACACTAAAATCGATCTTCTGCTCATCAAATTTCGAGAGCACTCGCGCTTCAAAAACTGCTTGATGCTCTTTAGGATCCATATCTCCATAAGTGATGAAGACCGAATTTGAAGGGTGGTAGTGGCGCTTATGGAACTCCACTAACTGCTCATGGGTGAGGTTGGGAATCTCTTTTGGATCACCCCCTGAGTTATTGTGGTAAGTGATCGTTGGAAAGAGAGCCTCAGTTAACGCTTGATAGAGCACCGATCCGATCGAGCTCATCGCCCCTTTCATCTCATTAAAGACAACCCCTTTATACGTTAAGGGGGAATTGGGATTATCCCGCTCTTCAAACTCTAAGCGATGCCCCTCTTGTAAAAAGTCGAGATAATCGAGCTTCGGGAAAAAGGCCGCATCTAAATAGACATCGAGAAGATTATAGAAATCTTTCTTATTTTGGCTCGCAAAGGGATAGGCCGTCCAATCAGAGGAGGTGAAGGCATTCATAAAGGTGTTGAGCGAGCGGCGAATCATCATAAAAAACGGATCGCGCACAGGGTAATTCTCCGACCCACAGAGCGCAACGTGCTCTAAAATATGGGCAACCCCTGTTGAGTCTTCGGGCACCGTTAAAAAGCCCACTAAAAAGACGTTATTTGTATCATCACAGGCAAGATGAATATGCTTTGCCTTCGTGACATTGTGCTCATACTCTTCAACTGTAATGTTGAGTGAAGGAATGAAGGTCTCTTTAATCGGTGTAAATGTATTACTCAAGTTAAATCTCCCTGCTTAAAATCATTTTATTCGTCACTTTTTATCAATAAGATATAAATAATGACTCAAGGTGATATAATAGTAGATTGCAATAATTTATGCACTTCTCTTGCTCCTTATGGTCAGATTCGAACCACTATTTTAGGAGCAGATAAACAATCCAAAATACGCTCTATAAAATAATAACGAGATTGACTCACTAGGAGACTTTCGCCTGTGCTTGATATGAAATATAAAGTCGTCTTCGACGGCTCACTCAACTCTAATATTCCTCACGAAACCATCACCAATAACTTAATGCAGGAGCTTAAGCTCTCAAGAGAGGAGGTAGAGAAGCATTTCTTTAGCAATAGTCGACAAACAGTTGCTGAGCAGTTAAGCGATGATGAAGCAGAAAGCTTAATTGAGCGCCTCTCTAAACTTGGAGCGAACTGCATTAAAGAGATCGATATCTCTCTTCTCGGTTTAGAGGAGGATTTTATCGAGGAGATTAAGCAGACTCCTCCCCCCACGCCTCAAGCTCAAACTGAAGTGGTAAAAAGTGAGCCTACAACGAGTAGAACACTCTATAACGTCTACTTTAATGGGGGATTATCTGATCAGATTGAGAATTATCAGATCGTGCGCAATGTGATCCAACTTCTCAAATTAAAAGAGGAGGAGGTCGTTCGAATTCTTTTTGTTAAAAAGCATCATAAAATTGCTTCCAATGTGAGCGAAGAGGAGGCAAAAGCGTGGATTGAGCGAGCAAGAAAAGCGGGTATCTCTACAGAAGCAGAGTCATTAGAGGGGGTCTCTTTAGCCTCATTTAGCTTTGAAGCGCTCGAAAAGAGCCTTGCAGAATCCCTTGCTGAAGAGGATGAAGAGGAGCTCTATTTTACAGAGAGCAACGAGAGTGAAGAGCTCCCCCAGCGAGAGCTTAAGCTTGCTAAACAAGAGGAGAAGCGCTCGCTACGTGCCAACCACTCCTTTGAGAGTACCTTTAAAGATGATGGGCGAAAGATCAAAATGCCCTCAGAGAAGAGTTACACATCAGAGCCTCTCTCATACGTTGTTAGCCCTACGGTGCGCGCTAATCGCCCCCAGTTTATTCTACGCCTCTTAGTGGTTTTAGCGCTAACCTACTTCAACCACCATTTTATTAGCTTAAAGCTTCTCTCCCTCGCCCCTTCACTTGCGGTTGTCGTTTCAGGAGCTTTCTTTGTACTCCTTGGAGCATTAGCACTTATCTTCACCTCTCAACGCTTAAGAGATATTGGGCGCAGTGGTGGATATGCACTCATCTTCCTCCTTCCTCTAGCGATTATGGCGTATGCCCCTATTTTGCATAAATATGAGAAGGATTATCTACAAGATGAGCTCGCCAAAAGGCATGAGTTGGCAGTCAGTTATGGTACAACCGCCGATAGTGGGAAGAAGATTGCAGAGGAGCGACGTGCCCTAAAAGAGCGTGTAGAGCAGGGGGTGAGCATAAAAAGTACTTATGAAGAGTATAAAAAGATCTTCCTTCTCTGCTATATTGCGTCGGGAATTCTCTTTATTACGCTTATCGCATGGCCTGGCAGTAGTGGAATGAACGCTTATGGTGCTCCTCCCCACTTCGATTTTGATCTACGAGCGATCGGGGCTTTCATTATCATCATCCTCGCTCTAGCTTTAGGAACCATGGCGAGTAGCGATAAAGATTACCGAACACAACGCGCCCAATTTGATCGCGCCCTACTGGATACCTTTGGATTGAGTAAAATTTAGCACTCCAAACGGCTCTCTTTTAACATTGATTTAAAGATCTTCTTTTTATGAAAAATATTCGAAATTTCTCCATTATTGCCCATATCGACCATGGTAAATCCTCCATTGCCGATCAGTTTATTCAGATCTGTGAAGGTTTGAGTGAACGTGAGATGGAAGATCGCGTCCTCGATTCGATGGATCTTGAAAAAGAGCGCGGCATCACCATCAAAGCGCAGTGTGTCTCTCTCGACTATAAGGCGGATGATGGGGAGACATATCATCTCAACTTTATCGATACTCCTGGACACGTCGACTTCTCTTATGAGGTCTCTCGCTCACTCTACGCTTGTGAAGGGGCTCTTCTTGTTGTTGATGCCGCTCAAGGGGTAGAAGCGCAATCGGTTGCAAACTGCTACACCGCTCTCGATATTGGGCTTGAGGTGATTCCTGTACTCAACAAAATCGATCTACCCGCTGCTGATCCTGAGCGTGTTGCAGTTGAGATTGAAGATATTATCGCCATTGAAGCGATGGATGCTGTCCGCTGCTCTGCAAAGACAGGTATGGGCGTTCGTGATGTTTTAGAAGATATGATTAAGAAGATCCCCGCTCCAAAAGGGGATCCTGATGCCCCACTTAAAGCACTCATCATCGACTCATGGTACGACCAATATGTGGGGGTAATCTCCCTTGTTCGTATATTTGATGGTGTGCTTAAAGAGGGGGATAAATTCCAAGTGATGAGCACTAAAGAGATTCATCAAGTGGATAATATCGGCATCTTCACCCCTAAAAGAAAAGACCTTCCTCAGCTCTCCGCTGGTGAAGTTGGTTTTGTCATTGCGGGCATTAAAGATATTAACGGCGCTCCTGTTGGGGATACCTTAACGCTTGAGAAGAACCCTGCAGCAGAACCAGTTCCAGGATTTGAGACGATTCAACCCCGCGTCTTCTCAGGGCTCTTCCCTGTCGATTCTGAAGAGTATGAAGATCTACGTGAAGCGCTTCAAAAGCTCTGCCTTAATGACTCCTCACTCCACTTTGAGCCTGAAACCTCTCAAGCACTTGGATTTGGATTCCGTTGCGGATTCTTAGGCATGCTCCATATGGAGATCATTCAAGAGCGTCTAGAGCGTGAATATAATCTCGACCTCATCACGACTGCCCCCACCGTTGTCTACGAAATTGAGAAGACAGATGGTGAGGTGATCTACGTCGATAATCCCGACGGCCTCCCCGCACAAACCTTAATTCATGAGATTCGTGAACCGATTATCGAAGCGCATATCTTAACGCCGCAAGATTATATCGGAAACATCATGAAACTCTGTATGGAGAAACGGGGCGTTCAGCTCGATATGGTCTACGCAGGCACCCAAGTACAGTTAAAGTATGAATTACCGATGAGTGAAGTAGTCCTAGATTTCTTCGATCGCCTCAAATCGGTCTCTCGTGGGTACGCCTCATTTGATTATAAATTTGTTCGTTACCAAGCAGCGCCCCTTGTTAAGGTAGATGTGCTCATTAATGGGGATCGAGTAGATGCCTTAGCGCTCATTACCCATAAAGATAATGCTCAATATCAAGGAAGAAAGTTAGTTGAAAAGATGCGTGAGCTGATTCCTCGTCAGCAGTTTGAGATCGCAATTCAAGCTGCTATCGGTTCCAATATTATCGCTCGCTCAAACGTCCGCGCACTTAGAAAAGATGTGACCGCAAAATGTTACGGTGGGGATGTGAGCCGTAAACGGAAACTCTTAGAGAAGCAGAAAGAGGGGAAAAAGCGGATGAAGCAGGTCGGTTCTGTTGAGATCCCTCAAGAGGCGTTCCTCGCTGTACTCAAAGTTGATAACGATTAAGAAAGGAACTCAACGATGGGCTTTTTAGCTAATTTTACCTATTTCCTCTCGATTCTTGTGGTGATCGGCGTTCCGATCACCTTTGCAATCATTCTTTACGATAAATTTGTGCTTAAAAAGAGACGAGAGAAGGATGAGAAACGCCCCTTCTATGTTGAGTGGTCCTACTTTCTCTTCCCTGTCATCTTTCTTGTCACCTTTTTTCGCTCATTTATTGCAGAGCCCTTTATCATCCCTTCCGCTTCAATGCAGCCAACGCTCTATCAAGGGGATATGATTATCGCTAATAAGTGGAGCTTTGGATTACGCTACCCCCTTACTAATAAGCGAATCTTCTCAAAATCGGGGGATGGAATCGAGCGGGGGGATATCGCAATCTTTAAATATCCTGAAAATACTCGCATCAACTACATTAAACGAATTGTTGGGCTTCCAGGTGATGTGATTGATTATAAAGAGAAGCAGTTAACGATTAATGGTGAACCGCTTCTCTACGATTTTATCGGGCCAGCAAAGGCTCCTGAGGAGGAGTACTTTATCTTTCAAGAAGAGACCATTCCCACAAAAGAGAGTGATCAGCGCAGTTATGCCATTCAACAATATATTGAACTAACACCTGCTGATCGTGGCTTAAGCAGAGGAGAGGCTAAACTTGGAGTCACCTTCCCCCTCACCGTTCCTGAAGGGAAGTATTTCGCTCTTGGTGATAATCGAGATAATAGCTTAGATAGCCGCTTCTGGGGCTTTGTTGATGATGACCAAATCACCGCAAAAGCGAATTTTATCTGGATGAATTACCAATGTTTTCCACAATTTAAATTGAGTCAATGTCGCCGCATCGGCACCAAATTGAAGTAACTTATGAATCCTTTAGAAGAAGCACTCAATTACCGTTTTAAAAATCCAAAGCTCCTCAAACGTGCCCTAATCCACCGCTCTTATTCCCAACAGAATAATGAGCGGCTTGAGTTTTTAGGGGATGGCTGCCTCAACTTTATTATTGGAGAACTACTCTTCACCATTCAGCCTAATGCGACTGAAGGGGAGCTCTCCAATCTGCGGGCTCATCTTGTAAAAGAGGGGACACTTGCTGAGCTGAGTCTAAAACTTGGCGTTAACCATCACGTGACCTTGAGTCAAGGGGAGCGAAATAATGATGGAGCGCTCCGCCCCTCCCTCCTTGCTGATATGTTTGAGGCGATTTTAGGAGCGATCTATCTCGACTCCGATTTCAATACCGTTAAAAAGATTATCCGCTCTCTCTATCATGAGAAATTGGAGCGAATAAAAACGGAACCTGTTACTAAAATAAATGAACACTTTAAAGATCCAAAGAGCCGCCTTCAGGAGCGTCTACAGGCTCTCAATAAAGAGACGCCGAGCTATGAGATTATCTCAATTACAGGGAAGGATCACGCAAAAATCTTTAAAGTAAAATGTATCTTTGAAAATTACACCACCATTGCTGAAGGGACGAGCAAACGCCGCGCCGAACAGCAAGCAGCTAGAATTATGTTGGAGAAAATATCATGAGCACCCAGAAAAAAGCGGGCTACGTCTCAATTGTTGGGCGCCCAAATGTGGGAAAATCGACGCTGATGAATCAGATCATCGAACAGAAGATCAGCATCACCTCTAATAAGCCACAGACAACTCGCCACATGGTGACGGGAATCTATACCGATAAAGAGCGCCAGATCGTCTTTCTCGATACGCCAGGCATTCACAATAATATGCAATCGGCGCTCAATAAACAGCTCAACCGAACCGCAATCAGTTCACTTCAATCGGGCGATCTCATCCTCTTTATGGTGGAAGCTCCCATCTTCAATGATGATGATAAAAAGACACTACAGAAGCTAAAAGGGATCGACGCGCCTGTTATCCTCATCATCAACAAAGTAGATAAGATTAGTGATAAGGAGAGTCTCCTCCCCTATATGCAGATGTTGATGGAGTTACACCCTTTTGTGGCGTGCATTCCGATCTCAGCAAAATCTCAAGATTCGGCAAAACAGGTGGTGGCTGAAATCTCAAACTACCTCCCTGAGCAGGAGTTTCTCTATGGTGAAGATGAGATTACCACCGCCTCTAGCTCATTTTTAGCCGCTGAAATTTTACGAGAAAAGCTCACCCGTCGTCTCAATCAAGAGCTCCCTTATGCGCTTACGGTTGAGATTGACTCTTTTGAAGTGGAGGATGGACTCTACCGTATTCACGCTTCAATCTGGGTTGAGCGTGAAAGCCAGAAGGGGATCGTCATCGGCAAACAGGGGCGTACGTTGAAAGATGTAAGCACCTACGCTCGTGAATCGTTAGAGAAGCTCTTTGGTGCTAAAGTCTTCCTTCGTGCACATGTTAAAGTGCGTGAAGGGTGGTCGAACGATGAGAAAGCACTCCATTCACTTGGATATCAAGAGCTTCAGTAGGTTGTATGGATCGTAGCCTTCATCAAAACTCACTCCTTGGGGCGCTTTGGATGGTGATTGCAGGCATCACTTTTGCTGCCATCAATGTGCTCACCCCATGGATTAGTGAGCGCTACCCCATCAATTCAAGCTGGATCGCCTTTTATCAATATCTCTTTGCGCTTCTGTTTATCACTCCATATCTCTTCCATTACGGTTTTAAGAGAATCTTAACAACAAACCATTTTAAGACCCATCTTTGGCGCATTATTGTGGCGGTTATCGGGATTCAGTTCTGGATTAAAGCGCTAACCGTTCCCTTCCCTATCGGTGAAGGGGTGGCTCTCTTAATGACCTCCCCCCTCTTTGCTAGCATTGGGGCGATTCTTCTACTCAAAGAGCGAGCAACGCCCATCCGAATCATTGCAATCATCTCAGGCTTTATCGGGGCGATTATTATCCTTGCACCCAATCATCAAAATGTTAATTGGGCGGCGCTCTATCCATTAGCGGCAGCGCTCTTCTGGGCGATCTATGCACTTTTAATGAAGCACCTTTCACACCACGATCACCCTTTAACAATGGTGGCGTATCTCTATATCTTAATGATTCCGATCAATCTCCTCTTAGCACTCACCCATAATGGCGCCTCTTTTGGACCCCAATCTACGCTACCGATTCTCTTCTACCTTCCCCAATTACCCCTTCTTCTCCTTTTAGCACTGTTAGGGGGGCTCACTGCCATTGCTCAATACGCTGTTGCTAAAGCGTACTCTTTAGCTGACGCACTCTTTATCCAACCATTTGATTACTTAAAACTCCCTCTCAATACTCTGCTCGGTTGGCTCGTCTTTCAGTGGGCGGTTGGAATTCAATTCTGGATTGGAGCGATTATTATGGTGAGCTCTCTCTTAGCGATCAGCTATTTTGAGCGCCACCCCGACCCGCTCGCTCCCCAAAAGCATTAAACGTATGGCTCTTTATTCAAAAAAATTAGCGATTCAGAGATTAAACGATCTTGGAAAACGTAGAATCCCCACTCTCTTCATCATTAATTACGCTGGGGATTTAGCCTATATCTCCCCCCTCGATCAACTCACTAAAGAGGTAGCGATTCATTTTCCTAACTACCAATTTAATAGTGAACGATCTCTCCAAAAGCCGATGGAGAAGTTGGAGATTACTCCACCCACGTTTGAGGAGTATCGGCAGCAATTCAATACGCTCCAATTGGCTCTACAATCGGGGGAGATATCACTTGCTAATCTCACCTTTCCCACCATTATTAAAAATCGTCTGCCTCTTGAAGCGATCTTTCAACATACAACCGCTCGCTATCGCCTCCTCTTAATGCATGAGAAGATGCGATTTGTCTCCTTCTCGCCTGAGACATTCATTAAAGTGAAGGGAGATTCACTCTTCACCTACCCCATGAAGGGGACGATTGATGCCACACTTCCCGATGCTGAAAAGAGGCTACTTACAGATCCAAAAGAGTTAGAAGAGCACCAATTTGCCGTTGAGGAGGCGAAACGGGATCTCTCTTTAGTCTCTAAAAGTGTGACGGTGAAGCGTTTTCGCTATCTTGAGCGAGTTGAGAGAGGAGCTGGAGCGATTTTACAGAGCAGTTCCGAAGTGTGTGGCAGACTCCCCTCCAACTATCATCACTACCTAGGGGAGCTCCTCTTCAAACTTATTCCAGCGGGCTCTATTACTGGCTCCCCTAAAGCGGCAACGATCGCACGACTAAAAGAGATTGAGACGTATGATCGCCAATTCTATAGCGGTGTTGCAGGAATCTTTGATGGTAAAGAGATCGATAGCACCGTACTGATCCGCTTTATTGAGGAGGAGAAGGGAGTGCTCACCTTTAAAAGCGGTGGTGGTATTACAGCCCAAAGCGATTGCAGAAGTGAATATGATGAACTACTACAAAAAATCTACCTTCCAATTTCTTGAAACAATCGCAATTGAGGAGGGGGAGGCGCTCCATCTCCCCTATCATCAAGCACGAATAGAGCGAACCTTTAAGCAATTCTTTCCCCAATCCTCCCCTTTCGATCTTACTACTCACCTTGAAAGAGCATTGCACCATTTTTTAGAAGCGGGTAATCATCTTAAAGGGAGCATTCGTTGCCGACTCCTCTATAGTGAAATCATCGAAGAGATCCAATTCATTCCCTACCAAATTCGCCCTGTAGAGTACTTTAAGCTAGTGGAGGCGGATCATTTAGAGTATCACTATAAATATGCAGATCGCTCTGCTATCGATACCCTCTTTAAAGAGGCGAAGAGTGATGAGATTATCCTCACAAAAGAGGGGAAGATTTCTGATACCTCCATCGCTAATCTCGCTTTCTTCAATGGCAAGGAGTGGATCACCCCAAAAACACCCCTCTTAAAGGGGACGGCAAGGGCTCGGTTACTCGATGAGGGGAGGATTATCGAAGGGGAGATATCCCTAGAGAGACTTAAAACGTTCCACCTCTTTACCGATTTTAATGCAATGATCCCCTTTAAAAGGCGCCTCTTTCCCATAGACGCAATCATCAATATTGAGAAATAAAAAAAGCAGAGGACTCCTCTGCTCTCAATATCCTAAAACCGATCCAGAATCTAGTTAAAGATCACCGTTGTATTCCCCTGCACTAAAACACGATCCTCCAAGTGATAACGCAGACCACGCGCGAGAACGATCTTCTCAATATCTTTTCCTAACCGAACCATATCTTTAACTGAATCGGCGTGGGAGACACGAATCACATCCTGCTCAATAATGGGGCCCGCATCGAGATCTTGCGTCACATAATGGCAAGTGGCTCCAATCAATTTCACCCCCCGCTTAGCGGCTTGATGGTACGGTTTCGCCCCGATAAATGAGGGGAGAAAACTGTGGTGAATATTGATAATTTGGTGCTTATACTTCTCACAAAGATTGGGGGGAATGATCTGCATATAGCGAGCAAGCACGATACATTCCGCTTCCGACGCCTCAATTAGACGATTCACCTCACCAAAACTCTCCTCTTTATTCTCAGGCGTTACCGGCACATGATGGTAAGGAACTCCGTACCACTCCACCATTGAGCGCAGGTCATCATGATTTGAGATCACCCCAACAATTTCACAATCGAGCTCATCTGCATGCCAACGAGAGAGAATATCGACTAAACAGTGCGCCTCTTTACTCGCCATAAGCATCACCTTCTTCTTTTTTGAGGTATCAGCGATGCGCCAAGAGATAGAGAGTGATTGAGCAATCGGGGCAAAACGGCGTTTAAACTCCTCCAATCCAAAGGGGAGCGTATCCGCTTTAATGACGTGACGCATAAAAAAGAGCCCCGATTCAAGATCAGAGTGATGATTCGCCTCCATAATCCAGCCCCCATTCTCTGCTAAAAAGCCACTCACTTTAGCAACAATCCCTACCCCATCAGGACAAGACATAATTAGACGATAGGTACTCATCTTCCTTCACTCCTCTTTGAATCACTCATCAATCATTTTTAAATTCTATTAATTCTCTTTATATATCACTTTTTGTGATTACGAATCACAACTATAAATGATATCGATCCATAAAATAGCATATTTAAGGGATAAGATAAGAGAAAATTAGGAATTCAAGAGGTAGCAAATGATTAACGCCTCTTCGCCTCATACTCCGCCCGCTCATGAATAGTGAGATAAGGCTTCAACGCCTCGATTCTCTGCTCTAGTGTGGGGTGTGTACGAAAACCGATCAGTTCAAATTTTTCACTCACAAAGAGAAAGTGGGCACACTCTCGGCGAAGCCCTGCAATCGGTCTTGCCTCTATCTCACCCCTCTTTAGCTTCTCTAAGAGCTCTATCATCGGTAATGCTCGGCGCTGTGCTACAACAGAGTTGATATCGGCATTATACTCCCGCTTGATAGAGATGCGCGATTGTATGAAACGCCCAATAATATAGGCGATATAGCCAATCACGATGGCGAAAATCGCAATCGCTAAAATGAGGATAATTCCTCCATTTCGATCTTTTCCTCTAGAAGCAGAGGGTTGAAAATGGCGCAAATTTCTTAAAAGTAGAAATCCAAAGGAGGTCATCATCATAAAAGCGGCTAAAATTGGGATCGAATGCCAATTAAAGGTGACATCTTGGGAACGAATATGCTCCAATTCGTGAGCGATTAACGCCTCTAACAGAGGGCGTTCGAGGGAGAGCGCCTGCTCTGTTACCACTAACACCGCATTATCTCGCCCCCTTCCTGCAACAAAAGCGTTTAATCCTACATCGAAACTAGGGATAACGTAGAGCTCTGGAGGCTGAAGAATCGCAGCAAGCGCAATCTCCTCAACCACCTCTCTATAGAGACGGAGCCGAGGATCCCCCTTCTCGGTATACTCCTCGATAAGCGCATCAGTGATTAAAACACCCCCCGCTTGGCGAGCAATATCTGCACCACTTTTTAACCCTGCTCGGCTATAGAAGTAACTTCCAATAATGAAGAGTAGAGCGATTGCAGCGGTTGTGAGAGAGAATTGTGTCCCTAACGGCAGCTGATACTCCCCTAAAGAGAGAAAATACTCCTCACTCACTCCATAAGAGCGATCCATATACTCAAATGAGAGCGCAAGATAATTCGCCGCAATAAAGAGCATCAATATCACAAGTGCAAAGATGATCTGCAATCGCCGAGTTTGACGATTAATGATCCGTTGTCGTTCAAAATAGCTCTCTTGTTGCATCCTTCTCCTCCAATCCTTCTACGCTATTTTTAGTATACGTCAGCTAAGGAGAAAGCGTGATTTAAGTTAAGGGGAATGGAGCAAGAGAGTGGTATAATTTGCGCTCACTCCCCATCACTCAACTCAATTTAAACTATAGGAGATTCTACCGATGCAAGCGCTCAATAACGCTATTGCTGGGATGCAGATCCTCTTTGTCGCCTTTGGCGCACTGGTTCTCGTTCCTCTTTTAACTGGGCTCAATCCCTCCATCGCTCTTTTAGGGGCGGGGATTGGAACGCTCCTCTTCCAGATTGTCACTAAAAGGCAGGTGCCTATCTTTCTTGGCTCCTCATTCGCCTTTATTGCGCCCATCATCTTCTCTATGGAGATGTGGGGGCCAGGTGCAACCTTCTTTGGGCTCTTTGCTGCTGGATTTATGTATTTTATCTTCGCTGCAGCGATTCGCTACTGGGGGATTCAAGGGGTGAACCGCCTCATTCCTCCTGTAGTGATTGGTCCTGTAATTATTGTGATCGGTCTCTCTGTTGCGATCACTGCCACACAGATGGCGATGGGAATTGGCGGTGGAGAGCAAGTTGTTAATTACCACCTCTCAATCACCATCTCCTCTCTCACCTTTTTAGCCACAGTTGCCGTTACTGTTTTTGGTAAGCGCTTTCTCCGCCTTGTTCCTATTCTGATCGGAATTAGTGTCGGTTATCTCATCGCCCTTCTCTTCGATTTTAGTGGTTTAACTGCAAAAATTGTGGGGGAGTCGGGAGCTAAAATTATCGATCTAAATGCTGTTAAAGAGGCTCCTTGGTTCGCATTACCCCAATTTGTACGCCCAGAGATCAACTGGATGGCAGCGCTCTTTATGCTTCCTGTTGCAATTGCTCCTGCTATTGAGCATATCGGCGGGATTATGGCGATTGGAAAAGTAACAGGGAAGGATTACACCCACACACCAGGGCTCGACCGCACTCTAGCGGGCGATGGGCTCGGTGTCTGTGTTGCTGGTTTAATGGGTGGTCCTCCTGTCACCACTTATGGCGAAGTGACGGGAGCAGTGATGATTACAAAGAATGATAACCCTAAAATTATGACGTACGCTGCAATCTTTGCGATCTTTATGGCCTTTTTTGGAAAGTTTAACGCCTTTCTCAACTCCATCCCCCTCCCTGTTATGGGGGGGATTATGATTCTCCTCTTTGGAACGATCGCAAGTATCGGGTTGAAGACGCTAATTGACGCTAAAGTCGATATTATGATTCCACGCAATTTAGTGATTATTAGTACAACACTTATCACAGGAGTTGGAGGTTATACCGTAAAGATTGGTAACTTCCCCCTCGCTGGTGTTGGATTAGCTGCTCTGTTAGCGATCACCCTCCATCTCATTCTTCCACAAGCAGTTGAGGGGAGTGAAGAAGAGATAAATCAATAAAGAGTTATCTTAAAGATAGAGATGCCCCCAATTTGGGGGCATTTTTTTATCCCTCATCTTAATATTTATAAAATAATTCTATAGAGAGAGATAAGTATTATTTATGAGACAGTTGCGCCTAAAATTAAGGCAATTTATTATTATTCTGATGACAAAGAGCGATCATAAATAGCGAGCGATCCCCCAATTAAGAGTGATATCTAATTAATTCTATTTATCTGTTACACTCAATTCGCTTTTGTTGTAAAATAGCAAATTCTGTTGTATCTCTGCAACAGATCGATTAACTCTAAAAGGCGATATGGATAAGCGATTCTCCCTATTTCACAGATTAATAGAAAAGATAACTCATCAATTGAGCTATCGCTCTTCTCTATCGCTTCTGCTATTACTCCTTCTCACCCCACTCTTTGCAGAAGAGGAGGAGGAGGATTACAACTACCATCTTGAACTTGAAGTGGATCAGATTGAGCATTCACGAACCGCCCTCCTCTATGAGATCGCCGAGACAACCGATCCTCTTTTAAGAACCCGCCTCTCAATTGAAGGGGGAGATTACTTTAGCGATCTTGAACAGTACGATATCGCCCTCTACTTCTACCAATTAGCGTTAAATGAGAGTCAGCAATTAACCGATCATAACCTGCTTGGAGAGGTGCATCTAAAGCGTGCACTTGTGGAGGAGGATCTTCTTGCTGCTCGCATTCTCTACTATGAGGCTGAACGGCACTACCATCTTGCCGAGAATGATGCTCAACGCGCCTTAGTCTTGGAGAATCTTATCTGGACTTATAATCCCATTCTTGATGAAGAGCGCAAAATTATGATCTCTCTTCTTGAGCAAGCGATTGAGCTACGCCGTCCGCTCCCTTACTCGCCCCGTCAGCCCGAGTCTTTACGCATTCTCGCCTCATTCTATGAAGAGCAGCTCAATATTCTCAAAGCGAGTGAACTCTACATGCGCGCCTTTGAGCTCGATCTCTACGCTTTAGGTTTTGATGATATTCGCACTATGTTGGCGATGGAGCGACTTGCGATGTTTCAGATTCGTTACGGCCACTTTAAGAGTGCAGAGGAGCTTTTACGCCGTAAATTGGAACTTCATCAAAAGAGCCGTTATCCTGATATCTACTACATTGGGCGAACCCAAGCGATGCTCGGCTGGATTCATCTACAAAATGGAAAGATTGAGGTGGCAGAGCGCTCCTACCTTGCGGCGCTAAAGAATATTAATCGTGGCATCACGCGCGATCCCAATCAGACACATACAGCCTCCCTCCCCGTCCTCTTCGATCTTGTCTATCTCTACACATTAGAGGAGCGCTATGAAGTTGCAGAGTATTACTTCACCCTCGCGCTCAATGAGCTCGATCGTATCGATGCGGGCGATGCGCGCCAATATCTGGAATCCTTAACCCTCGGCTATGAGGGGGCGGAAGGGACGGTTTTTGGTGGCTTCCCATGGTCGATAGAGGCGCAGATGAGTGGAGTTGAGAAGATGCTCCGCTACCAAGATCAACGCAACAATATCAGCCAGAAGGGGCCATAGAGAATGAGTGATTATGTCATTGGGGATCTGCACGGCTCCTTTCGCACCTTTAAAGCGCTACTTAAAAAAATCGATTTCAATCCCAAAGAGGATCGTATCTATCTTGTAGGGGATCTCATCAATCGTGGTGAGGATTCTGTAGGAACCCTCTCCTACATTATGGAGCACCCCACCTCAATCCTCCCTCTTCTTGGTAATCACGATCTCTCTTTTCTCGCTTATAGTGAAGGAGCGATTCCACTCAGTCCACGAGATACCTACGACGAGCTACTCAACCACCCGAAAGCTGGTGAGATGATTCACTATCTTCGTCAGCAACCATTAATGCGCCTCCTCCCAAATTATAGAGTGGCGCTGGTGCATGGAGCGATCCCTCCACACTTCTCAATCGAGAAGAGCTACCGTTTGAGCCAAGAGGTTGAAGCAGCGCTTAGGAGCGATGAGCTCTACCCCCTATTTATGAAACGTCTCTTTGGGAATGAGCCTAAAATATGGAGCGATCAGCTTAGGGGATTTGATCGCCTACGTTATATCGTCAATGGATTAACACGAATGCGTTATGTCACACTCCCCCACTATCTCCCTATCTATGAGCGTTACGAAGGGGAGAAGATCGAATGGTTTACCGCCCGAACGATGAACCAGATGGAGGATCACTACAGGCTCATCTTTGGTCACTGGGCAGCGCTTGGACTCCATCAAACCTCAAAAGTCCTCTGCCTCGATAGCGGCGCTGTTTGGGGAGATCGGCTAACGGCGGTTGAGCTCTCAGAGAGGGCTCCTTTTAAAGCGTGGCGCCTTATTGAGCAAGAGGCGCTCGAATCCCCCCTTCCCATCACTCAAAAGTGAGCAGATCGGTTCAATCTATTTAAAAATCCTTCAATCGCTTATCACGCTATTTAATTACACTATAGCCATTTACTCCCCCCTTGCGAGGTATATATTGATCTTAAGCCTAATAGAAAGGCATCGATAATAACAACAAGGTCAAGCGACCGAAGGAGAGTTAAAATGAGTAAAATCATCGACGCAATTACAGGGGTATTTAGCCACGACGATAAATATAATCGTGATCAATGGACCCTTGATAAAGATCATACCCGCATCGGCTTCTCAATTAGCCATATGGGCTTTTCAGTCTCACACGGCATCTTTACCGATTATGAGAGCGAATTACTCTACAATAGTGAAGCGCCCGAAGAGAGTGAACTTAAGGTAAAAATCAAAGTTGATAGCCTCTCAACGCTTGCTAAAGCGCTCGATAAGCATCTTTTAAGTGAAGATTTTTTCCATGAGAGTAAATACCCCTATATCGAATTTGAGAGCACAGATGTTGATGCTAAATCAGAGAGTGAGCTCGCAATTAAAGGGGATTTAACCATTCTTGAGAGCACTCACTCGGTAACGCTCGATGTCACCATCAATAAAGATGATATCAGCCCAATGACTGAAGCTCGTGTCATCGGATTTAGCGCTACAACCACCATCAATCGTAGCGACTTCGGCATGGAGAATCTCCTACCCGCTGTTGGGGATAAAGTCCGCATCGATATCGATGGAGAGTTGATCGCTGCACACCCCCACCTCAACCCTGTCACTCATCAAGATGAGGAGGAGAAAGAATCCTTAAAAGAGGAAGCGAAAGAGAAGAAAGAAGAGCTCGAAGCGAAGGGTGAATCCCTCAAAGAAGAGGGGGAAGAGAAGTATGAAGCGCTAAAAAAGAAGAGTAAAGAGGCGCTCATCCACGCTAAAGAGGAGAGCAAAGAGGCACTTGAGAAAGGGAAAGAGCGCAGCAAAGCGATCCTAAAAGAGGGTAAAGAGAAGAGCCACGACTTCTTAGAAGAGGCGAAATCATTTGCAGAGAAAGCGAAAGATAAAACCGCCGATAAGTTAGAGGATGCTGGCGAAGCGACTAAAAAAGGGTATGAAGAGGGGAAAGAGAAGGCGAAAGGTCTCTTTGGAAAGATTAAAGAGAAGACCGAAGATGCGGTTGATTCCATCAAACATAAATTTGATTAATCGCTAGCCGAAGAATCACCCATAAAAAAAGGGAATCCATTTTGGATTCCCTTCTTCTTTTTTAAGCTCTCAAGATTACTCCTGCTCAATCTGATAATTCTGAATGAAGTAGAGATGGCTTGTATATTGATCGATCACATCATTAATGATGTTCTCTTTGGTATACCCCATAATGTCATACCCCTTACTTCCATCATCAAGATAGACTTCCGCACGGTAAAAATAAGCATTCTCATCCGCTTCAATCTCTCGGTCTTCTTGAACAAACTCAGGTTTCACATATTGGCGCACCTTCACACGGTAGGTAAAGTTCGCATTCTCTCCATGATCCACCTCTAAACGAAGATCTGAACGGTTATGGCGTGTTACCACCGCATCCACCCCCTCTTTATCAAACTGTTGAGAGACCTCATTTAACGCAGGCTCAATCACCGTTACGATAAAATCTTTCACCTCAGCATCAGTTGGGAAGACCATTAGATTGTGCAGACGCTTCTGCCATCCTCCAGCATTGGTCACAGGTTGCGCATACATCTGCGACTGCTTACGAATCTCACTCTTACCATAATCGATTCGGAACGCTTTAAAGAGCCCAAAGACTGCAAGCATCACCACGATACTAAAGGGGAATGCAGACATTGTAGAGACGGTCTGTAACGCCCCTAGACCACCCGCTTTTAAGAGAACAAGCGCGATGATACCTGTCATTGAACTCCAAAAAATGCGCTGCCAGAGAGGACTAACACGAACATCATGTTTGCTCGTCAACATATCCATCACTAATGCTCCAGAGTCTGCACTCGTTACAAAGAAGACGGCAACCATCACAACTGCAATAAAGGAGACGATCTGCTGCACAATTGTGCTTGCGGGGAAATGCTCAATAAAAGCAAAGAGGGCGAGCGCGCTATCTTCATCGACCGCGTTCTTAACCGCCTCAATTCCATCAATCGCAATCATTGAGATCGCTGAGTTACCAAAAGTTGTCATCCAAAGGAAGGTAAAACCTGCAGGAATTAAGAGTACACCACTGACAAAGTTACGAATGGTTCGGCCTCTTGAGATGCGGGCGATAAACATCCCAACAAATGGGGACCACGCAATCCACCAACCCCAATAGGAGATTGTCCATCCCCCTAACCAACCTTGAGCCTGAGCACTCTCCCCTTTAGGGGTGTAAGCGTAGAGATTGAGCGTCTTATTCACAATATCGGATAAGTAAGCCCCAACATTCTGCATCAATGCTTGTAGAAGATAGACTGTCTTTCCACCAAAGAAGAAGACAAAGAGGAGCAGAAGCGCCGCTAAAATAAGATTGGTCTCCGAGAGGATCTTAATCCCCTTATCGAGCCCTAAACTGACTGAGAGCGTTGCCGCAGCGGTTGTTAAGATGATCAGCACAACCTGAGTATTTGTTGTGACCTGAATATAATCTGGAAAGAGGTAGTTCAATCCTGTATTGATCTGTACCACCCCAAAACCGAGCGTTGTAGCGACACCAAACACCGTTCCTACTACAGCGAAAGTATCGATTGTATCGCCCCAGCGGCCATAGATACGATTTCCAATGAGCGGATAGAGCGCAGAACGGAGCGCAAGTGGAAGATTCATTCTAAAGCTAAAGTAAGCAAGAATAAGCCCCACAATTCCGTAGATCGCCCACGCATGCAGCCCCCAGTGGAAGAAGGTGATATTCATCGCCTCTTTCGCCGCTTCCACAGTCTCTGCATTTCCAGCAGGAGGGTAGAGATAGTGGAGCACAGGCTCTGCGACACCAAAGAACATGATTCCAATCCCCATCCCTGTTGAGAAGAGCATTGCAAACCAGCTGGTATCGCTATATTCAGGCTCTGAATGATCGGGGCCAAGCTTAATATTTCCGTAGCGGCTCATCGCTGCAAAGACAAAAGCACCAAGCATAACCCCCACAGAGAGAAGGTAGTACCAACTTAAATTATCTGAGATCCAATTCTGGATATTACTGAAAAACTGCCCCGCATCAGGGTGGAGAATCGCCACTAATATCGCCCCAAGAATAATGAGGTTGGCTGAGATAAAGATCGGGAGATTAAGTTTTGAGTAAAATCGATTTTCGGTGGCTACCTTAGGTGAGTCCGTTGTCGACATAAATTATAAATCCTTCCTCTAAGCGTACTATAAAAAAGCATTGAAACTGTTATATTTCAATGAGATAGAAACACTAGAGTATTATTTTGAGTAAAAAAATAGGGTTACCAAGATAAGGTAAACCCGTAGAAGAAGTGCAATACTATATCACATAAATCCCTCTTCTGAAAAGGGAGAGGGCGAACTTCCCCCCTTGTTCATTGATTTTAAGGATTTTTTAGATGAAAAAATTTCTCCTCAAAAAGGGAGCTGAAGTAAAAAAATGGTATAATATTTCGCTTCTATTTTGCTGTTCAGATCGATGAGGAATCCCCAATTATGTCTCTTTTTCGTCTTCCACTCCTCCCACTTCTGCTCTTATCTCTTCTCTCTTTCACCTCTGCGCAGACGATCTCTATCGACGTCTTAACAAAGTTGGATCAACCCCGCTCGTTTCAGACAGAGTCGATCATCGCCCGTATGATGAAGACACAAGAGGAGAAGATTGAATCGGGAGTGATGACTCAATTTGAATCCCACTGCATTGCGGTCAACACCGTTGATCTACTTGGAGATGAGAATGCAAGTCGCTTCACCCAAATTACAGCGCGCGCTTTAGAGGGGGTTGAACCGAGCCTCGATGATCAGAAATTTATCAGTGAAATCTCCAACCGCTACTACACCTACATGATGCTTATTGCCAATCAATGTGCGGTAGAGCAAGAGAGAATGGAGCGCCAAAAGAACGCTCCTCAAGAGAGCGAAAAGATGAGCCCTTCAGCCAACGAATCCCCAAAAAATAGTGATAAAGAAGAAGAAGAGAGAAAAGAATGAGTAAGCCTAAATTATCCCCACAGCAACGCCTTCGCCAAACCGCTTTCGCAACAAGTGCAAATGAGTTGTCGCAACTCCCTCCGAGCCATTCAGAGATCGCCTTTGCTGGCCGCTCAAATGCTGGAAAATCGAGTGCGCTCAACCTTATTACAGGGGTAAAAAACCTCGCTCGCACCAGTAAAACGCCTGGCCGAACCCAATTAATCAACTACTTCTCTGTCGCTCCTGAGCTCTTTTTAGTCGATCTTCCTGGCTACGGCTACGCAAAAGTTCCAGAGCGGATTAAAGCGCACTGGCAAAAGATTCTACAAGGTTATTTTGAGGAGCGTGATAGCCTCCATCTTCTTGTGATGTTGATGGATATTCGTCACCCCCTCACACCACTCGATCAACAGATGCTCGACTGGTGTGAGGCGAGTCATCTTCAGACCCATATTCTGCTCACAAAAGCGGATAAATTGACTCGCAATCACGCAAATCAAGCGCTACAGAAGGTGAAAAAGGAGCTCTCTCACTACTCAATGCCACTCACTATTCAGCTCTTTTCAGCAGTTAAGCCTGAAATTGGTTTAAAAGAGATGCAGGAGCTTCTGATCGATTGGATTGAGTACCATACCGATCCTGAGCATGAGGCAGCCCTTGAGTATGGGGCAGAAGAGGAGTAGAGAAAAGCTGTGCAGACCGATCTTGCCTCCCCCGCCCCGCTTCTTCTGATCGATTTTGGCGCTACCTTTAGCCACTGTGCACTCTATTATGGGGGGCAGACTTTTCATGAAGAGCGCATCTATCGATCTCAAGAGTTCGCCTCTCCCCTTGCGATCATTGATCTCTATCTAAAAGAGGTAAAAATCACCCCTTCCGAAGCTCGGTTTGCACTCGCAACCCCTTTAACAACACCGATCCTCACCTTCACCAATATTACGTGGGAGGTATCACAAAAAGCGCTGTTAAACCGACTCCCCATCCCCACTAAGCTCTACAATGATTTTGAAGCGTTAGCTTTTGGGCTCGATAGCGATCACTTAACTCAGCAGAGCCTCCATCTAACCCCCCCTAAAGATCATAAAGAGCGTGTCAAGATTGTGCTTGGCCCTGGAACAGGATTAGGGACGGCACTCCTACTTGGAAAAGAGCATGAGCGCTCTGTTCTCCCCTCTGAAGGGGGATTCTCCTATCTCTCTGCAAACGATCCGTTAGAGAGCGCCCTTTTTGAGTGGGCAAAGCGTGAAGAGGGGAAAGAATCCTTCATCGCTGAAGAGTGGTTAGGGGGAAAAGAGGGGATTCCCCGCCTTATCCGTGCGATAAAGGGGGTAGCGAAGAGTCACCTCTTCTTTAAAGAGGAGGCGGATGCGATTAAAAAGAGCGACATTTTTGATAGTAAAAGCTTAATTGAGGCACTTAAATCGGGAGATCCTGTAGCGGAGCTGATCTTCGCTCGCTATCTCACCCTTTTAGCAAATTTTTGTGGGGATCTTATTTTAACCACAGGTGCGGAGATGCTCTATCTTGGGGGAGGCATTCTTCCTCGTGTTAGCAATCAACTACGTAAAAGCTCATTTATCTCTACCCTTCAAGATCGCCCAGCAGTCGCCTCTTTTCTCGCTACTCGCCCTATCCTATTGATCGATGATCCCTACGCAACCCTGCGTGGAATGGCGTACTCATCACCCAAATATTAAGGAGATAACCGATGTTGTCACATATTCAAAATAGTTATGATTCACTGCGCAAGTCTGAAGCGAAAGTTGCCGATTGGGTGCTCGCGCACCCTAATGAGACCATCACCCTCTCTATCAGCGCCTTAGCTGAGAAGGTTGGCGTCTCAGAGCCCACCATTATGCGTTTTTGTCGCGCCCTCAATTATGATGGCTTTCACACCTTCAAACGACTTTTAGAGGAGAGTCTTAACTCTGGAGTCCCCTTTGTTCACAGTTCTGTCTCATCTCACGATTCTGTTGAGAGTATCATCTCTAAATTGATCGACCAATCGAGTGCCGCACTTCTAAAAACGAAGCGTTATCTTGAACCGAATGAGCTAGAAAAAGCGATTGCGATTCTTGAGCGAGCAAAACAGGTGATCTGTATTGGGCACGGTATCTCTGGAGTTGTGGCAAATGATATGCAGCAGAAATTACTCCGTGTGGGGATTCCTGTCTCTGCTCATACCGATCACCACGTTCATAGCTTAGCTGCAAGCCTCTTAACCCCAAATGATGCTTTAATCGCCGTCTCCCATACAGGAAAAAGTGAAGATATTATTGACTCTGCTGAACTTGCACTCGCAAATGGCGCCTCTGTAATCTCCCTCACCCCAAAAGATTCAGCCCTTGGGGAGCTCTCCACCGTTGTTTTAGAATCGGGAGCAAAAGAGGATACTTCAGAATATATGCCGATGATCTCTCGCCTTGCCGATTTAGCGATTGTGGATATTCTCCTTGTAACCCTCGCTCTTAAGAAAGGGCCTGAGTTTAGAATCGCTATGGAGAACTCCTTAAAAATTATCGATGCTAAACGGATTAAAGAGTAATTTTGAATGAATCAACCCCTTGAAAAAGCACTTATTCGGCACGCGCTCTTAATTGAGTATGATGGTACCCATTTCCGTGGCTGGCAAAAGCAGACTCACCCCCCTATTCGCTCTGTAGAGGAGGAGCTCACTAAGGCGGTGAGTAAAATTGCGAATGAACCGATTGAAATTATCGCAGCGGGAAGAACGGATGCTGGCGTTCACGCTCAAAATCTTATCGCCCATTTCGATACCTCAGCGATTCGAAAACCGCACGCATGGCTTCTTGGAATCAACTCCAATCTTCCCGATGATTGTGCCGTTAAAGGGATTGCAACCACCCCTTTTGATTTTCATGCACGCCATTCAGCTAATGGGCGCCACTACCGCTACTCTATCTACAATGCTCGTCACCGAAGCCCGATTTATCGCCATTTTGCCACTTGGATTCATACACCACTCGATATCAAAAAGATGCAAAGAGCAGCAACAGCCCTCATCGGAGAGCACGATTTCTCTGCCTTTCGTTCAAGTGAATGCCAATCCCACTCCACTCATCGATATGTTGAAGAAATTACGATCCAACAGCAGGGGGCATTGATCACCATCGATCTTATCGCCAACGCTTTTCTACACCATATGGCGCGAAATATTGTGGGGACTCTCCTTGAAGTTGGGCGAGGCAAAGAGCCAATAGAGTATGTAAAAAAGGTACTAGAGAGCCAAGATCGTACAAAAGGGGGGATGAATGCGCCCCCACAAGGATTATCCCTCCAGCAGGTGCGCTATCCTCAACTATTAACCCCAAAATTCTCACTTCTCGGTGAGTAAAATCGCTTCATTCTTCCCAAGAGAGTCCGCTCCGTTATAATAAGCGCTCAACTCTTTTTTATTCCCCTTTTAAGGAGCAATCATTTATGGAATCTAAAACGGTTTTAACCGGAATTAGTACTACAGGCACGCCCCACTTAGGTAACTACGCTGGCGCCATTCGCCCCGCTATTGAGCTGAGCAAAACTCACGATAGCGCTTACTTTTTCCTTGCAGACCTTCATTCTTTAATTAAATGCCAAGACCCCGAGCTTGTAAATCGCTCTCGCTTAGAGATCGCAGCCACCTGGATGGCACTCGGCTTAGATACCGATAAGGCGGTCTTCTATCGCCAATCCGATATTGAAGAGATTCCTCAAATTAGCTGGCTTTTAAGTTGTGTAACCGCAAAAGGGACGATGAATCGGGCCCACGCCTATAAAGCA
>JASLFR010000107.1 GCA_030150565.1 Cardiobacteriales bacterium
GCAACCTCATCTACCTCAGCAGGGACACTCAATACAAGAAAATCTTGATTTAAGGTCTGAAGTTGCTTAATCGCGCGCCATGTACCAATTACTAAGAGTGTATCGCCCGATTTCAATTTCTGGTTAAGCAGATCGCTCTCAAGCGCTACCCCATCACGGCGCAGCCCAACCACGTTAAGACTAAAGGTAGAGCGAAACGCGCTCTCTAAAACAGTGCGATCAATCAAGGATGACTCTGGGGGAATCGCCACCTCAACCATCCCAATAGTGCGTGATTGGTCAGTAAAATAATCCCCTGTAAAGGGAACCGTAGAGAGGCGAAACTCTTCACAAAATTGAGTAATCTTATCTTGATAGAAGAAGTCAATTAAGAGAATATCATCACGGCGAATCTCTCGATCAGAGGCAGCATCGATCACATCGTGGGTAAAACGGCTTGCTCGCTCAATCGCAACAATATTGGCTCCATAAAGAACACGCAGATTGAGCTCTTGAATCGTCTTTCCAATAAAGGGGGAGCCTCCATTCACCCGAATACGGCGATTTCTTCCCGTCAATTTATAATCTCGAATAAAATCGTAAAGATTACGGCGACCTCGTAACGCTCGGCGGCTCTCTCCAAGCTTTCGGGTTAAGAATCTTCGTGCAAAGAGCATATAGAAGACTCCCACAAGAAGCATTGAAACCCCCATCGGCGTCACAGAGAAGAAACCGAGCGCCTCATAACCGCTACTCTCTAATCGGCTACTCACAACTAAGTTGGGCGCTGTAGAGACAAGGGTGAACATACCACTGATTAAACCTGCAAAACTGAGCGGCATCAATAATCCACTCGGTGCGATCTTCATCTTTCCTGCAATACTTAAAACGATAGGGATAAAGATCGCCACTACCCCTGTTGAGCTCATAACAGAACCGAGTGCCCCAACAGAGAGCATCAGAAAGACAACAAGGCGCACCTCACTATTTTTAGATTTGCGTATAAGCCAATCGCCAACACTATAAGCGATTCCAGTTCGCACAAGCCCCGCCCCAATTACGAAGAAGGCCGCGACCAGAATAATACTACTATCACTAAAACCTTGAAGAGCCTCCTCAACAGAGACGATCGGTTCGATCGGGAGCACTTTGTGTGCCATCGGAAGCGCAACAATCGCCATCAATGCAATAACGTCCATTCGTGGCTTATTAATAATAAAGCCGATAACGGCTAGCGAGAGTAATGCTAAAACGGTGATCAGTTCCGGCGTCATAAAATATCCTTCTTTGCATCCGCAAGTAAAAATGAGAGCATCTCAAGGCTCTGATTATATAGTAATGAATCTTTTAGTGATAGATTGAACGGTAATTGTCTCAACCTCCAAAGCTTTGATTGCTATAATTGGGGGCTTGCGCATTTGAGCGCCCTTTTTTCTATTTAATCCTGATGAGGCTATCAAATTTATGGAAATTCATATCTGGTCAGATTTCTCCTGCCCTTTCTGTTACATCGGCACCCACAATCTCCATCAAGCGATTAAACGCCTTCCTGATGCGTTACAATCAAAGATAACGATCTTCTACCGCAGCTTTGAGCTCAATATTGATGCGCCCAACTACACCGATAAGAGCATTGCAGAGGAGCTCTCTGAGCGTTACCAAGCCCCCATTGAGCGTGCTAAAGCGATGATCAAGAATGCAACAGAGATCGCAAAAGAGTTTGGACTCACCTTTAATCATGAAAAATCGGTTCCCACAAATACAGCGCGCGCCCATCAACTCCAACATTTTGTGATGCAGAATGATTTTTCAAAGAGCGATCAGACCGCTATGGCGCTCTTCCACGCCTACTTCACTGATGGGAAGAATCTTGCTGATATCGCAACACTTCTTACAATCGCAGAGGAGCTTGAGCTCGATCTTGATGCCTTAACCGATGCGCTCGATTCAGAGCAGTATCTCAATCAGGTGCGTGATGATGAGAATTTTGCCCATCAATTACAGATTCAGAGTGTCCCCTTCTTTGTGATTAATCAAGAACTCGCAATTCAAGGATCTCAAACGATTGATGAATTTGAAAAGTTCTTAAGAGAAGAGTTAAGCTAATCGATTCTAACGTTAAGTATTAGGAGAAGATTGTGCAAAAAAGAGCGTTTAAAAGAGGGTTTGTGCGATCAGCATTCACTATCGCAACCCTTCTCTTATTAAATAGCTGCAGCATGGCACCTATTGAGGATTACCCATATCATCAGACAGACCGTGAAGAGATTCGCCGTAATCAATCTCCTGAGCAGAGTATTGAGGTGAATAAAACGGCGGGGCAGATTATGGCTGAAGGGCCTGAAATCTGCCAACGGGTGAGCGACCTACTCTTTAAGAGTGCGGAGTTTCAAGGAGTCTCTTCCAACCAATTCAACTGCGTCTACAATACTTATCAGCCAATTACGCAGACAGTGCGCCAACCCGATTTTATCCGTGTTGTACACTCATTCACTATCGCTCCAGGGCAGATAGGTACCAGTCGAGTGACAGGGGTGAAAGAGTCGCAATATATCTCCCATCTTTCAGGTATTTTTAAGCTGGAGAAGGGGGAGAGTAGGCAGGAATTATTGATGTTGCGCCGAATTTTATCGGAGTTTGAGCGCTAAATAAGCACATCAAATACCAAAAAAGAGAGCCCCAATCATTAATGATAGGGGCTCTCTTTTTATCGCTGATTCTAATTTCTAATGAATCAATATTTTCATCTCGATTACTGCGGCTCAAAATAATCGATAATAAGCTGCAGTGAGCGCCGCCCTCTCCACTCATTCACATTGAGCTTATAGGCACAATAGATCTTCTCTACATTATCGAGAATCGATTTGCCCTGAAAAAAGGCGATCCCATCAATCTCTTGCCCCGACTCTGGATGTAGGAGGAGAAACTTAACATGCACCTCTTTCAAAATACGTATATCGAGCACCTCAAATACCCCCTCAAAGAGTGGCTCTGGGAACCCCTGCCCCCATGGGAATGCTAGTCGTAATCGATCCGCATTCTCCAATGTAAACGCTTCAGGGGCTAAATACCCATCACTATAGAGACGCTGCTCAAAGAGCTCTCCCCCCTCCCGCTCATTAATCTCTTTGGCGCTCTTCTCAATCTCTTCATTAATCATCTCTCGAAATTGATCTAAATAGCGCTCTTCAAGAGATAGCCCTGCCGCCATCGCATGACCACCAAAAGTGGCGATCATTCCCCGCTCTCGTCGAGCGACATTGCTAATCATATCCCGAAGATGGATTCCACGAATAGAGCGCCCCGACCCTTTAATCATCCCCTCCTCATCAAATGCAAAGACAAAAGTGGGGCGATAATATTGCTCTTTTATACGGGAGGCGACTATTCCAGTCACCCCTTGATGCCACGCCTCATCATAGAGCACGATTGCAGAAGGGAGTGAATCGTACTCTACCGTAACGCCACTAAGCGCCTCATCTGCCTTTGCACGCATTGAACGTTCAATCTCTTTGCGCTCACTATTGAGCTGATAGAGTTGCTCTGCAAGGGAACGAGCGTATGAGAAATCATCCGATAAGAGCGCCTCAATCCCAATTGTCATATCATCTAAACGGCCTGCAGCATTGAGCATTGGGGCAATTCCAAAAGCGATATCTGCTGTAGATAGTTGAGCTCCATTTCGCCCTGAAAGATCGATTAAAGCGGCAACCCCTGCTGAGAGTGCGCCTGAACGCATCCGCATCAATCCTTGCTGCACGAGCCGACGATTATTCTCATCAAGGGGAACTAGATCCGCCACTGTCCCCAATGCGACTAAATCGAGATATTGAGCCAAATTGGGGGCACTCTCTCTAGAAAGATATCCCTTCTCAATAAAATAGGCTCTAAGGCTTAAAAGCAGATAGAAGATCACCCCAACGCCCGCTAAATTTTTACTCTCAAAGCGATCCCCCTCTAAATTGGGATTCACAATCGCATCTGCATTAGGAAGAATCTCAGGCGGAAGATGATGATCGGTAATAATCACCTCTACCCCCGCTTCTCGAGCAAGTGCAACCCCCTCCACATCGGAGATTCCATTATCTAGCGTGATGATGAGATCAGGCTTCTCCTCAATTAGAATCTTCTGCACAAGGCTTCGGGTCAATCCATACCCATCAAAGAGACGGTGCGGTACACGATAACTTAATGAAGATGCACCAAAAAGGGGCAGAACACGCATTGCAAGGGCGATACTTGTCGCTCCATCCACATCATAATCCCCCACAAGAAGAATGGAGCGCTGCTCTAAAATCGCCTTCGCCAAGATCTCTGTCGCCCTCTCAATATGACTTAAATTGTGATATGGAAGCAGATGGCGAAGGGAGAAATCTAATCCCTCTTCCGATGAGATCGCTCTTCTTTGCAAAAGATCGTTCAGAAAAGGGGGAAAGTTGGGAAACTGTAACTGATGTTGATAAGGGCGCTCAATAATTTTGCGTTCACTAAAAAAACTCATGGTGCTCCATAATAGTAAGTGATTGATCCGCGACGGAAAGGGAGACGTACCCCTTTATCGTAACGGTAGAGATTACCAAGCGTATCATCCACTAAAATCTCATCGATTAAGTTATCCTCAAACGCCATCATAATGGGAGCGAGATAGGTTTTAACAAAGAGTTCTCTCGCTTCATACCATGCGCTAAAGGAGTGGTGAGAGAGCGCTTTATAGAGTGAATCATCCACAATACAGAGATGGGGGTGATTCTGAATCATCTGACTAAGATCGGCTAATACGTAGCTCTGATGAAAAAAGGAGAGCCCTAAATACTCCCCCAACCCTCGAAACATCGCATTATCAGAGAAGAGCGCAGTAAAATTGGGGCGCCCTAAGATGGTCATGCTCTCACGTGTTCCCCATGGCCAGATTGTAGTTGGTGGGTGGCGTAGGTTCTGAATCGGTGCGTACTCTTTAAGCCAGTGGCGCGCCTCACGAAAACGCTCTCGCCAATAGGGAGCATGCCGCCCTGTTAAGCCAAAATTATTAGGCGCAATTCGATCATTCCAAAAAAGGGGGACAGAGGTCGCCTTCACATTGCGATGCGTTCCTAACGACATATACCAGTTACCATCGCTACTGACGATGGAGTTTTCTGCAAAGCTAAAATCGTTGGCAAAATCTGCTGAGAGTTGCCGAATCACCTCTGCATCATAAAACCCTGACTTATGGCGATCTAAGAGAGTGATCTTAAACCAATCCATAGAGTTGATCTGAAGCCCCTCTCCACGAATGCCAAAATAGGCCCAAGGGGCTCGATTTTCGATCCAGAAATAGCGGCGCAACACTTCCGCCATCCCCTTTGAATGAGTGCTCTGTTTTGACCAGCGGAAAAAATCACGAACCAGAGGATTGCGCTCCTGCAACCGTAGACGCCGCTCCCAACGGGGAGAGAAATAGCCAGTTAATCCTGGAACGATAAAGAGAATAGAACGTTTCATAATGGGTCACGCTTTTTCGATGAGAAAATAGAAGCGCTCCCCACGGCGCTCACTGATGAGAAGCTGATGCTCTGTACGACCTAAAAATGCCTTAAAATCGATCTCAGAATGGGGATCTGTTGTTGTTACGGCAATTTTAGCTTTTGAAGGGAGCGATGAGAGTGCCTGCTTCAACTTTAAAATCGGCATAGGGCAGCGCAATCCCTCTAAATTTAAATGCTCCTCAATCTGCTCATTCATTGCTAAACCTTCCTTCAAATCTCTATTTAATGGTAAATCTTATCACTTTTTACAATAGAAGCAGCTCATTACCTCTTATGATAAAAAGGTATACATCATCACTAAGGCATCCTCTCTCCCCCCATCAGGCAGAGGATAATAACGAGCACGCCGTCCGATCTGATTAAATCCTTCAGAATCATAGAGCGATATTGCTGCACGATTCCCCTCCCTCACCTCTAAAAGAAGGGTGTAGAATCCCTCCTCCTCCAATCGCTCCATCACCGCTTGAAGTAAGGCGCGCCCATAACCTAAACCTTGAAAGTGGGGATCGATTGCAATATTGAGAAGATGCGCTTCATCTAAGATTGTAGAGAGCATTGCAAATCCCACCAGCTCCCCCTTCTCATTCTTAGCCTTTACCCGCACACCTTGCAAAGAGAAGAGGCTCTCCATAACAGATCGCTCCCACGGAACAAGATGGGCCCGCGCTTCAATTGGGTAGATTGAGGGGAGATCTTCAAGACTCATCTCACTAATGGTTAACATTCTCTCCCCCTATTCTCTCCATTAATACTTTTAAATCGTGCCAAAATTGCGCCTTAAGATGGGGCATTCTTAAAATCTCCATCAACGAATGGGTAGAGAGAAGCGTCCGTTTTGCATCGAAGAGCGTCATCTCCTGTATGCCTCGCTCCGAGCTCCCTCCAAAAAAGTAGTGACTGCTCTCTAAACCGAGTAGGATCACGCCACTCCCCCGAAACGCCCTCAACTCTCTATTGAGATGGAATCGGCACTGATGGATCGCCTCATCTGCAATTGGCATTAAAGGTTTGGGGCGACATTTTAAAAAGGAGGTGAGATAAATATCATACTCGCTCAATTGTAGCGCCTCTAAAAACGCACGAAAGAGGGTGAGGAGCTCTCCTGAGAGCAATCTTCCCCGAATATCATCCTGAAGATTGGGGGCATCGATCAGAAAAAAGAGTTTGGCGCGCTCCAATGACCCAAAAGGTGCTGGTGGTGGAACAATACGATCTGCACTTAGATGGCATGCGCGGCAGACCTCTACACTCTGATCAGAGAGATCAAAATGGGGCGCAATCCTCCCTTTTTCAGGTTCAACCGCTTTAATAGGAGGTTGTTGGGGCGCTTCAATAGGAGTGTTAGCCTCAATAGGCACTACAACATCAGATTGCCCCTCTTCTACTGGATGCTCCTGAAGCAGCGCCTGCATCTTAGCAAGCTCAAGGGGTAAGGAATCACTTACACGGGGGTGAGTTCGCTCATACTGCTGAACCTCCCGCTCACTCATCCGATCACTTAGAGGGGGGCCAAAGCGAATAGCGTTCTCATACGCCTCCCGTTCAGCTTCACTCATCGGCTCATAGAGTGCACGCTCTCCCCAAACCGATATCCCTAACGCTTCAAGATAGTAATCACGAATCGGATCACTCATCCTGCTTCACCCCTTTCTCACTATTTCGCATGCGACGAGCGCGCCGTACACGATAGAAACGGCGATAGAGCGTGTAGATAGGACCTGAAAGACCATAAATAAAGAAGATGGTAAAGAGCACCTGCCCTGGTTTTTGAATTAAGAGCACTAACACAAAAAGCGCTCCCGCAACCAGTGGCGCTAGAAGATAGAAAGGAATCGTTCGATTGACTCTAAAAGTTTTAAAACTATAAAACTTCACATTCGAAACCATCATGATTCCGCTATAGAGCGTTAAAAGGAGGGAGAAATACTCCACCCGATAGCCTGAAATCCCCATACTTTCACACGCCCAGACAAACCCCACAACAATACCCGCAGCTGAAGGGCTCGGCAATCCTGTAAAAAAGGCTCGATCTGTCGATTCAATCTGAACATTAAAACGGGCTAGACGGAGGGCAGTACAAGCAAGATAGACATAAGCGGCAAACCACGCAAAATCTGCCACAATATTTAAAGAGGAGGAGCTTAAACTCTTTAACGACCAGAGATAGATGATTACCGCAGGAGCGATACCAAAAGAGATGAGATCAGAGAGTGAATCATACTCCTCCCCAAAACGGCTCTCGCTCTCAGTCCAGCGCGCGACACGCCCATCTAATCCATCAAAAATCATCGCCAGAAAGACAAGCATCACCGCCTTCATGTAGCTCACTTTAACAGGCCCATCACTAAAACCGACAGCATACGCATCTAACGCCAATAGAACCGCTGAAAAACCAGATAAAAGGGCGGCTGTAGTCACCAAATTGGGCCACAAATAGATATTATTGCGTTTTTCGTGCATATCGCGCATAACGGTTTATTTCCTTCTCGATCGATTTAGTGGGCTCAATTATACGGCGTAGAGCTAGCAATGTATAGAATAGTAAGCAC
>JASLFR010000115.1 GCA_030150565.1 Cardiobacteriales bacterium
CCCCCCTCTTTTAAGATATTCCCCACAAGAGTGGTAACGGTGCTCTTTCCATTTGTTCCTGTAATACCGATCAAACGGTGGCGCACAAGGCGGGCAAAGAGCTCAATATCCCCTCCGATTCGATCGTAAGGGAGCCGCTCAATCGCTTCAGCAATCTCAGGGGTTTTAATGGAGATACCAGGGCTTAACCAAAGATAATCACAACTATTGAGAAGAAGGGTAGAGAGCTCTCCTGTTACAATTTTTGAAGCGATCCCATTGATCTCATCATAGTTTGGGGGATTCTCTCGAGAATCGAGCGCCCAGATCTCCTCAACTCCAAGCGCCTCAAGCGCTCTAACGATCGATAATCCACTCTTTCCAAAGCCAACAACAAGATGCCGACTCCCCTCTTCAAAAAAATGCTCACTCATCTCTCTACTCTCTCATCAATAACCGCACAGCGCGATTCTTACGAGATCAAGGATACTACAGAGCAGAAGCATAAAAAAAGCCCTGATCACTCAGGGCTCTAGTAACGACTCATTTTTACGTCACTCTTGTGGAAGATTTAATCAGCTACTCCTCTTCATAGAGTCTGCTTTTATCTCCCGCTTTGCGTGATGCATCAATCCCTTTCTCTTTCTGCTTACGAAGCGTGCGCTCAACCTTATCGGCAAGCTCGTTAATCGAAGCGTAGAGATCATCAGTAGTGGCAGATGCATGAAGATCTTTAGCGTGAGCAATATTTAAGGTGATCTCTGCTGTTTGACGCTTATTCTCAGTAGAGAGAACAATATGCCCCTGCGTAATTGAGTGGCTGTGGCGCTCAAGCTTAGAAAACTTCTCCTTCACATATTCGCGAATCGCATCGGTAATCTCTAATCCGCCTTGCCCAGTTAAGTTGATATTCATATCGCATCTCCTTTTTGTGATGAATGAATTGGACTACATCTTCAATCTAGCATATTTATTTCGATAAAGAGAGACGTTTTCCCCTTTTTAGATCTGCCTCATTTTTCCTCCCTATTTACCCCTCCTTTTGACAGGTTGGGCAGTAGAAAGTGGCTCGCTGTCCAATCACAATTCGCTCAATTTTCGTTGTGCAGATGGAGCATTCCTCCCCTGATCGTCCATAGACAGACAACTCTTGTGCAAAATACCCTGGCTTTCCATCAGGGTCTGAAAAATCTTGCAACGTCGTTCCCCCCTGCTTAATCGCTCTCTCTAAAATTCCCTTAATTGCACGCACAAGTCCACAACACTCCTCAAGCGTTAATGAATTAGCAGAGCGAAGCGGATGGATTCTCTCTTGAAAAAGAGCCTCGTTAGCGTAAATATTCCCCACTCCAACCACTAAAGATTGATCCATAATCGCAGACTTTATTGGGCGCGCTCTCTTTTTGAGTGACTCAAAGAGGGAGGCTCCGCTAAATTCTTCACTTAAAGGTTCGGGGGCTAATTTTTCAAGATCGGGGATCGATTCACCCAGTTGGAAAATCTTAATAAAACCGAAACGGCGCACATCATTGTAGATAAGAGCGATACGCTCCCCATCCCGCTCAACCATAAAGCGCCAATGGTCATGCTTTCGTAACGGCTGATCGGGTGATAAGAGATGGAGAACTCCTGTCATGCCAAGATGGATCAACAAATTCCCTTGATCGGTCTCAACAATGAGATATTTTGCGCGCCTCTCAATCGATTGAATCTTAGCCCCTTCAAACTCTTTGAGCGCTTTGGGAATCGGATATCGCAAAGTGGGAAAGAGAATATCGACCCGCTCAATGCGCCCCCCTTTCAGATGAGGCTCAATCCCTCTTCGGGTTGTCTCTACTTCAGGTAATTCAGGCATCAATCGCTCCTATAATTGATCAGTATGATAAAATTAGCCCTCATTTTAGCGCCCTATAGAGCGCTCTTTTTCACTACAGTTTAGCTTAAATAATGAGAATCAATATGCCAAAACCGATCGTTCCTATCTCACGTTTAATGACCTTAGGCGCCTATTTTACGCTCCTCCTCTTTCTTCTCTTCGCCATTATCACAAAAAAGATCTACCCAGAGCAGCCAGAGGTGATTCTTCTCTTCGCTCTTGTTGCTCCTATGCTCTTCCCTCTACGGGGGTTATTGCAAGCAAAGCGGTATACCCACGCTTGGGCAAGCTTTCTCTTCCTCTACTACATCGTAGCAGGGACAGATATCTGGGCTCGTGGGCAGATGGGCGCCGGGAGCATTATTCTCCTTCTCACTGCGATCCTCTTTACAGGATGCATTCTATATGCGCGCTATAGCCCGCTCCCTTTTCATGGCTTTGACTCTAAGCAACCGCAATCGCCAAAGGGTAAGGAGAAGTAGGAGCGCTCCCCCTATAAAATAGGGCCAATCTCCAAGTTTTGCGTAGAGCGTCTCCCCTTGCATCGGTTGAAGCATCCCCACTAAAGCTAATTGTTTAAAACGGGGCGCTTCTAATAATGTTTTACCCTGATGATCGATCAAGACGGTAACCCCATCGTTAGTGGCACGCGCCAAGGGGCGCCCAAACTCAATTGCCCGAGCACGAGCAATCTCAAGGTGTTGCCATGGGCCAATCGAATCGTCATACCATGCATCATTAGAGACATTAATGAGGAGATTGCTCTCTTTTGCACTCTGTCGCAGATGCTCCCCAAAGACAGCCTCATAACAGATCGATCCGCTCGCCGTTGCCCCATGGTCGATGAGTGTAAAATTGGGTTGATGAGCCTCTCCACTACTGAGATCGCTAAAAGGGATCGCATCTGTCATACGATCGAGCAGAGAGCGAAATGGCAGATACTCCCCAAATGGGAGCAACTTTCGTTTATGGTAGAGCTCGCTCGACTCTAACGTAGGCCCAAAAGAGAGGAGAGAGTTTTGATAAAAGCGATCAAAATGGCTCCCTGTAAAAAGACCAACGATGATATTCTTCCCCTTCTCCTGTGCTAGAAGATGGAGCGAGCGCTCTAACCCCTGTTCTGGATCATAGATATCATTGAGTGCCGTTTCAGGCCAGATAACAAGATCCACCTCATCGATCACCTCTCTTGTCATCTCATAATATTGGTAGAGATATTGCCCCGCTCCTTCAGTAAACTTCATATTTTGGGGCACATTTCCCTGAAGCAGAGCCACACGAAGGGGAGATTCTAACGGCGTTAACTCCTCCTCCCAGAGAGTACTCATCACTAAGATAAGCGAGAAGAGAAGAGAGGCTAAAAGCAGATTAGGAAGAAGGAGTATACGAATCGGCTTAATCTCCCTCTTCTCAAAAAACGTTAAGAGCGCAAGAATAAATAGAAGAAGAAAAGCTGCTGCAAGATAGACCCAAAAAGAGCTCGCTAACGCTCCCATTGAGCGAAAAAGTGGCTCAGCAAAAATTGTATCGGTTAACGAATAACCAGCAGCGAGCCAAGGGAATCCTGTAAAGAGTCGACTTCTCAACGCCTCCATTAAGAGTGCGGCAAGAGGAAAGAGTACCCCATAAAGAAGAGCGATACTCTCCATTCCACGATTACGCTGATGCAATCGCCCTAAAAGATAAGCAAGCCCTCCCCAATAGAGGGATAAAAAGAGAGCAAGAGCGATTACCGCCAACTGAGCAAGGAGAAAGGGAGTATCTCCATACTGAAAAAGGCTAATATGGATCCAATTCAACCCAACTGAGAAGAGACCAAATGCGTAGAAAAAGCCACTCAATCCACTCATTCTAGGGCTTCTACCAATCCAGAGTAGCAGCGAGAGCGTAAGAAGAGGGATCAACCATAACGCCCCCCACTCAAATGGAGCGAATGCTAAAACAGATAATGCACCTAACCCCCACTGAATCCCCAATAATAGAAGCGCTCGTACGCCTCTAATCCGCTTTGAATCTCTCACTCTCTACTCCTCTCAATCGAGCTTTAATGCCCGATAGACCTCATTAACCACATTACGATAGCGCCCCGCAGGGAGCTGATCCCCTAAAAAGAGATTTGTATCCTTCTTAGGATTCACCACCTCTGTATGTTTACGATTCGTTAGATAGATAATCGTAAGTTCAAACTGAGGATCGTGCATCATCATACAGCCTGTCCATCCAGTATGCCCATAACTCAACTGTGAAGCGTAATCACCAAAATGGTACGCCATCTCCCCCTCCTCTCCTCGATTGAGGCGAAACCCTAAACCGAAGGTGGGAGCATCCTCTTTTGGGGTTAAAGCGATCTCTCGGTAGGGCTTAAATAATTCCCCTAAATAGAAGAGACGAAAGAGTTCCAATACCCCTCGTGCCGAGGCAAAGAGACCTGCGTGGGAAGAGACCCCCTCCAAACAGTGAAACGCCTTCTCATCCTGAACCTCGCCCCAGATCGGCTCTCTGCGCATATTTTCAAAATTGATCCCCCCTCCTCGACTATTTCCATGCAGCTCTGTAGGAGCGATCTCTCTTCGCTGATAGCCCGACTTCAGAGGGGTAAAAGTAGCATGCCTAATTCCATAGCGCTCCACCAACGCCCGCTGAAACCAATCCGCCAACGACTCTTCAATCTCTGATTCAATCAAAAAAGTGAGCAGCATATAATCAACATCGGAGTAGAGCGCTCCCTGATCCACCGCTTGCTGCAGTGGCGCTTTTAAGAGGGAGTCGATGAACTTTTCCCGCTCCTGACAAAAGAGCGCTTCACTATAGGCTCGATCATAAAAGAGGGGATTGGGCTCAAAGCCTGCTCGATGCATTAAAAGATGGCGTAACGTCATGGAGTGGAATGCTTGCCGAATGGGGCGCTCCTTTATGAGTCGCCACTGCGATAAAGGACGATCGAGCGGTAAGGAGTTGAGAAGAGCGGGATAGAGCCCTGCAAAAATTTTAGTTAACGATGCAATATCGTAGAGCACCCCGCTATGTGCCAAAATTTCGGGCGAAAAAGAGGGGGAGATCCTTCCATAACTAGATTCTTTAATGATCTCTCCCGATTTTTCGATTAAAATTTGAGCACTCGGTAAACCTTTCTCGATCGAATCTTCAATCAATCGATCCAACTTTTGCCACATTTTTCACCCTCTTTCCATTTGAGCGCACATCATAACCTAGCTTTATTAATGCCTTAGAGTGTTTGATCTATAATTATTCAATTATAGACTTGACCGAATCACCTTAAAACGGTTTAATAGCACTCCTAGACACGGCTTGATAGCTCAGTTGGTAGAGCAGCGGATTGAAAATCCGCGTGTCGGCAGTTCGATTCTGCCTCGAGCCACCATCTACTAAAGCACCTCTCACTGAGAGGTGCTTTTTTTATGCTTAAAATTAACAAGCGTAGCTGACTCTCTTGATTAAGAGCAATAAAGCGCTAATTGATTGATCTTAAGCTTCAGATTCTCTATTTTTACCATTCAAGTATGGTATCCTATGCATTGAATTTATTACTGAAGAGGTGACTTATGTTTGGAGCAGATGCTTGGTTTGTATGGGTCGTAATTGCAGGAATGGTCTTCATGTTCATTACTGCTGGTTATCTCACTTGGTTTATGCTTAATAAAGCAAAACAAGAGCGTGAAGAGCAAGGCATTGAACCAAGTTCAGGAGTGAATACCCCTGACAATAACTCTGAAAATTGATTATCGATCAATTTCCCAAATCATAAAAAAAGGTGTGTGATTTATCAATCGCACACCTTTTCTCTTTGTCGCTAAAAGAGCTCTAATTCCCCTCTTTAAGGCTCGCCTCGTAGGCATCCCAAGCGGCCCACTCATCCTCAGCATCGCTCACCTCATCAGGATCAGCAAGGAAGTAGACCCAGCGCCCCCCTTCAATCTTCTCAATCTCTAGTAAACGCTCAGCAACCGTGAGAGGGACGATGGGATAATCGAATCCATCTCGATCATTACGACAGATCGCCAACTCCCCTTTCGCTAATCGGTCACTAATCTTCTCCGTCACCCGCACATAACGGATCTTTGTCCCATCTGAAGTAAAATTGAACCGCTGCTCCGCCTCTTTTGGAATCTCTAAACGATTTGTATCGATCAATTGACGCGCCTCTAATCGCGCCTCTCTCTTCGCCTGCTCCGCCTGTAAGGCTCGATTTCGCTCCCGATCTGCCTCTTTTTTTGCTTCATCTTGAGCCATAATCGATTGCTCACGGGCTAAACGCTCCGCCTCAAGCTCCTGACGCACCGCTCTATCTCGATGAGCTTGGTGCCGTTTGCGCCCCTGCTCCCGCTTCACCTTCTTCGCCTTCTCTTTTGTAACGAGCCCCGCTTTAACTAATTGATCTCGAAGTGACATCTCTCTTCTCCAAATAGCTCATAAAAAAGGGCAGAAATACTCCATTCTGCCCACTTAAATTAATCCTCTCTAACAATATCTCCCTTAAAAGAGATTAGTAGAGAATCCGTGATTTTATTGTGCCATCAATATGCGCCATCTCTTTTTGTAACTGAATAGCGCTTCCATCAGCCCCTGTTACATCAAGAACAACATACCCCACCTCTTCAATCGTCTGAAGATATTGCGCATTGATGTTGAGATCATATTTAGAGACCAACTCATTCACTTCACGCAAGATTCCAGGACGATTCTCATGCACATGCAGGATACGATTACTGCCAGGATGTTTCGGTAGACTCACCTCTGGGAAGTTAACCGCTGAGAAGGTAGAGCCGTTATCAGAGTAGAGCACCAGTTTTGTTGCCACTTCCAGTGCGATATTCTCCTGCGCCTCCATTGTTGAACCACCGATATGGGGAGTTAAAATCACATTTTGAAGCTCACGCAGAGGGGAGATAAACTCTTCATTATTCGATTTTGGCTCAACGGGGAAGACATCGATCGCAGCCCCTAAAAGATACCCCTCTTTTAAGAAATCTGCTAAAGCGTCAAGATCGACAACCGTTCCGCGTGATGCGTTAATAAGAACCGCCCCCTTCTTCATATATCCTAAGCGTTCACGACTCATTAGATTCTTAGTCGAGCGATCTTCAGGCACATGGAGCGTTACGATATCAGACTCCTCTAAAAGACGATTCAGACTCGATGCTGGGCTTGCATTTCCGAGCGCTAATTTCGACTCTACATCGTAATAGATCACTCTCATCCCTAAGCTTTCAGCGAGAATACCCACCTGCGTTCCGATATGACCATATCCCACAATTCCTAAGGTCTTACCACGCACTTCGAATGAATCCTTTGCAGATTTCATCCACTTTCCAACGTGACACATATAATTTTTATAAGGAATCCCCCGCTTGAGCATAATCATCTCAGCGATCACAAGCTCCGCCACCGAGCGAGTATTTGAGTAGGGCGCATTAAAGACAGGAATTGCTCGCTCTTTTGCTGCCTCTTTATCCACCTGATTCGTTCCGATACAGAAACAACCGATCGTTAGAAGACGGGGCGCATTCTCAAGCACCTCTTCGGTGATCTGCGTGCGGGAGCGGATCCCCAAAATATGTGCATCTTTAATCGCTTCCGTTAACGCTTCACCCTCAAGTGCCGTTGTATGGTAGTCGATATTGGTATATCCCTCAGATTTGAGGTACTTCACCGCTTCCTGATGCACACCTTCAAGCAGAACAACTTTAATTTCATCTTTAGGATAAGAGGTCTTTTTCATGATTTCCTTCTGTCTTCTCTCTTCTATCAATAGAACCAAATGGCGGCTCAACTAGATAGAATCCAGAGAGCCGTCTTCTCAATTTAGGCTAACTCTTTCTCAATGAGCGCCTTTAGAGCGCTACTCTCATTCTCAAGCACGGTCACTTTTTGAGGTAGCGCTTCAATCTCCTCCACGAGGGTGAGATCAAAGGGTGCGTTTGGAATCGCTTCCCGAATCGTCTCATAGAACTTAATCGGCTTTGCAGTCTCCATGCAGATCTGAACTACATCCTCATCACGATACGCTTCCCCAACGTAAACACCATCAGCAGTATGTGGATCGATTAAGGTATCAAACTGATCGTAAATTTTACGGATCGTCTCTAAACGATTTTGATGTGTACTGGAGCCTGAGAGAATATTCCACTCATCTCGCTTCGCCCAAAGGGGGTCTTCCGTTAAATCGAAATACCCCTTCTCATCAATCTCCTCCCAGAGCGCCTTTGTCTTCTCACTCCCTGCAATAAGGTAGATAAAGCGCTCAAAGTTACTCGCTTTTGCAATATCCATCGATGGACTTGAGGTTAAATGCACCGCTTCAGAAGCGCGTGGTTGATAGCGTCCTCTCTTAAAGAACTCATCTAATACATTATTCTCATTAGTCGCTAGAATCAGTTTACGAAGCGGGAGCCCCATAGCGCGCGCCAAAATCCCCGCAAAGATATTGCCAAAATTTCCTGAAGGGACAACCACATCCACCATCTCCGACTCATCATCAGTATTGGAGAAGTAGGCTTTAAAGTAGTAGATCACCTGCGCCAAGATACGGGCAAAGTTGATGGAGTTCACAGCTCCGAGCTGATATTTCTCTTTAAATTCCGCATCACCATTAATCTCTTTAACTAAATCTTGGCAATCGTCAAAGACCCCTTTAATGGCGATATTGTGGATATTCTCATCCTGTACAGAGTACATCTGCGCCGTCTGAAAAGCGCTCATTCGCTCATGAGGGCTCAACATAAAGACATTGATTCGAGGTTTTCCACGCATTGCATGAATCGCACTTGAACCAGTATCACCAGAGGTTGCCCCTAAAATATTGAGCGATTTATCCGCACGCTCCAATACATATGGAAAGAGCTGCCCCAAAAACTGCATCGCCATATCTTTAAATGCAAATGTAGGGCCGTTTGAGAGCCCTAAAATGGTGAGATTTTTGCTCAATTTATTGCTGGTAACGATCTCCTCATCACCAAAATTTTCAACATTGTAAGCACGCTCCATCAGCCCCTTAAGATCAGCTTCTGGAATATCAGTAGCGTAAAGTTTTGCCACTTCAAGCGCCAATTCTGCATAAGGAAGTGTGCGCCATTTAGCTAAGGTCTCTTTCACAACTTGAGGAATCGTTTCAGGAATGTAGAGCCCCCCGTCGGCACATAACCCCTCTAACACAACCTCACTAAAATTCTTTGGGGATACGCCCCCACGGGTACTCACAAATTTCATACTCTCTCCACTTAACGATAATAATGACTGGCGCAGTGCCAATAATTTAGATTCAATTCCTTTTATGAGGATTACTCTTCATCCTCTTCAATAATAGCTTCTATTGTTTCGCTGAGCATCTCTGTTGTTGCAGGATCGAGCGGAATCTCCTCTTCTCGATGAGTCTCCACTCGCTCAAGAGAGGGAGCCTCCTCCTGCTCAATAATCTCCTCAATTGTTTCACTCATCTCATTTGCTGAACCTGTATTGAGCTCAATTGGTGTTGAAGGGGCAGCCGCTTCAATCGCAACCAATCCCTCATACCCATCGTAATCGAGATAACCGTGAGGTTTAATGGAATCTCCAACAAAGATCGCACTTAAAAAGCCAAAGCCATCACTAATCGAGCGGTGACGGACTGGCAACCAGCTCAACTCTTCTAAGGTTAATTTATGCTTAACACCATAGCGGGTCAATGCTGATTTAAAGGGGGATTCTGGTAGATCGTTGTATTCTCTGCGAGTGTCTCTAATCTCATCAGCAAAATGATCGATCGGCTCATAATATTTAGCTAACATCGAGATATCGAGCCCCGCAATCACTAAATCTGACCCAAGATCCTTCGGCACTCTTTTAGGGTCGATCCCCGCATAGACTGGACCTGTGATCGAAATCTTATTGAAAGGGGGGTGATCGCCAAGATAATCTTGATCGATCTCATTTGCGACATAGACATCGAACCGATCAACTGCAAAGACGATAAAGGCGGGGCGAGATTCTGAGAGAACCCAGAGCCCATACCCAAGAAAGGCGAGCTGAATCGACCCGATGGTAATAATCTCAATCAGCTTCTCTTTTAGCGGTTTATGCGCTTTATAGACCAACCCTAAACAGAGCGGCCCTGCAATCAGATCAATAATTACAATCTTGATAAAGAGATCGTATCCCCCAAGCGCTTTTGACCAGATGCTCGGATACCAAACCGTTAAAATAATGAGCGCAAAGAGCCCCACTACAATAAGGCTCGCTAAAAGATGGTACGAAAATGCGCGCAAATTAAAATATCGACTCACTATCTCTCCTCCTTCATGAAATTCGATCTTGCTGATTTTACACTACTTCAGGTAAAAAAAGTACGCTTCTCCCGCTTTTCATCGGCGAAAGGGAAGAGATTGCTATAATAAAGCATCAGCTAATTTAATCTGCCTCTGCGCACCCCTTTTCCATCTATTAATGAGGAGAAATCATGCCTAAAAATGGATCTTTATCCCCCCTAAAGAAGTTACAACAAGAGATGATTGAGCAATCGATCGATGCATGGATTGTGCCAAGTAGTGATCCACACCTCTCTGAGTATCTTCCTGATGCGTGGAAGTTGCGGGAGCGTCTCTCAGGTTTTACCGGCTCAGCGGGGATGCTTCTACTACTTCAAAAGGGAGCCTACCTCTGGACCGATAGCCGTTACTGGGTTCAAGCGGAAGAAGAGCTCTCAGGAAGTGAAATTACTCTGATGAAGAGTGGCGCTCTCGATACCCCTACCCTGCCCCAATTCCTTCTTGAAACACTCCCTAGTGGAGCAAAAATTGCCCTATTAGCAGCAACGACGCCGCTCAATCAATACGCTCAATGGCGCTCCCTCTTTTTAGGTGCAGGCTTTGAGTTGGTGACCGATCTCAATCCATTCCCAATCCTCTTTCATCCCCCGCTTACTCAATCCCTCTCACTTCTATACCCCCAAAAGAGGGTGATGATTGATCGCAGCGCTCAAGAGAAGAGAGCATTGATTCATGAAGCGATGAGAGAATCGGGCGCAACAGCTCACCTTATTACAACGCTTGACGATATTGCGTGGATCACCAATCTTAGAGGGGACGAAATTCCCTACAACCCCCTCTTTCGTAGCTACCTTCTCTTCACTTCAAAAGGGGATTATCTCTTTGCAAGCTATGAGCAGATTAGCCCCGAAATTGGTGAACTTCTCGAAGAAGCGGGCTTCCACTTTGTTGAGTATGAGAAACTTCACAACTATCTTGGGCGTTTAGATGAGGAGGAGATTATTCTCATCGATTCGAAACGAACAACATTAGCAACCC
>JASLFR010000020.1 GCA_030150565.1 Cardiobacteriales bacterium
AGGGTTTTGGCTCGCTTGATGAGGAGTCGCTACAAGGGGCGATCGATATTTTGATCGATCTACAAAAATCGGGGCGGATGATCGGGGTGATCTCCCATGTTGACGAATTAAAGCAGACCTTACCCGCCCGCATTGAGGTGACCAAATCAAAAAGCGGTTTTAGCCGAACGAGGCTATTTCTGAAGGAGTAATTATACTCCCTCCAACTAAAACATAAGAGCACCGCCTTTCTCGGAAGTGATAAAATGGAGCGTTTATCCCCCTTAATCAGCTATAAAGGATGAATGATGACAACATACCCTCAGGCATCACTGCTTCGGCGTCTGGGTGCGCTGCTCTATGATCTGATGGCGATAATCGCTCTCTTAATGTTAGTGGGGGCGCTCTGGCTCCCTTTTAATAGTGGAGAGGCCATTACAGCGGAACACCCCCTCTACCCTCTCTTACGGGTCACTCTTATCCTCACCCCATTTATCTTCTATCTCTTCTTCTGGTTGAGAGATGGGCAGACGCTCGGCATGCGGGCGTGGCGTCTACGGATTCAGCAGTGGGATGGGCGCCCTATTCGTCCAGAACAAGCAATCATCCGCCTCTTTGCTGCAATTTTAAGTTGGCTCCCTTTTGGGCTCGGCTTCTTCTGGATGAACTTCACCCCAACCTTTCGCACATGGCACGATACGATCTCTAAAACCGAAATTGTGCAGCTCCCCAAAAAGGAGCATTAATTTAGCTCTCAATTAAGGATCTCTTATGGCTCTTTCAAAAATCTCCCTAAAAACTCGCTCCATCCCCACTGAAGTTCGTCAAGTCGATTGGCGTGTAAGCAACAGTTCTGAAGCAGCGCTTGCGATTATGAATGCCAAAAAGAGTAGCGAGCAGAGATTACTCATTCTGGTAGAGAGTATGAAAGAGGGGGAGCGATTATTGGAGGATTGCCACTTTTTTGGAGCAGATGCAACGCTTCTTCCCGATACAGAGCTCCTCCCTTACGATCCTTTCTCTCCACAGGTGGAGATTATCTCTGAGCGATTAGCAACGCTCTTTCGATTGCAGATGGGGCAGATTCCGATTCTTATCGTGCCGATTCCCACGTTGATGCAGCGCCTTGCGCCATTAACATTTCTCACCGCAAATGTGATGCTCTATAAGGTGGGGGATCGCATCGATCGGGAGGCGTTTCGGAGCGCTCTTACAGAGGCGGGCTACACCCTTGTGCAACAGGTCTTAACGCCAGGGGAATTCGCCATTCGGGGGGCGATTATCGATCTCTTTCCGATGGGGGAGCGGGCGCCTCTTCGCTTCGATTTCTTTGATGATGAGATCGACTCTATTCGAATCTTTAATCCTGAGACGCAGGAGAATATACGGGAGATCGATTCTCTCTCACTCCTCCCTGCACGGGAGTTTGAGAGTAGTCCAGAAGCGCTAAAACGGTTTGAGGAGAAGTTTCTCCAAAGCTTCCCCAATTCAGAAGAGATTCCGCTCTTAAAAGAGGTAACTAAGGGGAATCTTCCCGCAGGAATTGAGCATTATCTCCCCCTCTTTTTTGATGAGACCGCTACCCTCTTCGATTATCTCCCAAAAGAGACCACTATTATTCAATTTCCAGAGATTGAAGAGAGTGCTCTCCGTTACCAGAGATTGATTGATGAGCGTTATGAGCGTTATCGCCACGATCGAGAGCGCCCACTCCTCCCCCCAATGCGCCTCTTTCTCACTCTACAGGCGTTGCAAGGGCGGGTTGAGGAGTATCCTACCATCTCCCTCACCTTTTCAGGATTGAGTGAATCAGAGAAGGAGCTCACCCTCCCCAACTATCTTGCAAAACCGAATCTTAAACGCCCACTTCTCATCACAACTGAGAGCGCAGGAAGGAGAGAGACACTGCTCGAACGGCTACGGGGAGAGGGTTTGACCCCCGCTATTGTTGAGGGGGTAGAGCCATTCTTTCAGCAACCGAAGCCGTTAACGATCACTGTCGGAGCGCTCAATGAGGGCTTCTCCCACAATAATCCCGATTTTGATCTTCGCACGGAGTATCAATTTCTCGGAATGGGCGCGCGCCGCCGTTACCGTGCAAAAGAGCCGATTGCAGATATTGAATCGCTCCTCACCAATCTTGATGAGATCGCCATTGGGGATCCTATTATCCACCTCACTCACGGAATTGGGCGCTATCAAGGCTTAACCAGCATCGATGATACTGAACTTGTGGTGATTCAATATCAGGATAATGCGAAGCTCTATCTCCCCGTTACCGATCTCGATCAATTAGCGATCTACTCTGGTTCAGATAAGAGTCGCGCCCCTTTCCATAAGCTCGGTTCAGGGCAGTGGGATCGAGCACGCAAAAAAGCGGCTGAAAAGGCGAATGATACCGCAGCAGAGCTGCTCAATATCTTTGCTAAAAGAGAGGCGGAAGAGGGGCACCGCATGAAGCTCCCTGCGGAGGAGTATGAGCAATTTAGCGCCTCTTTCCCCTATGAGACAACACCCGATCAGCAGCGAGCAATTGATGAGGTGATTGCTGATCTAAAAATGGGGAAGATGGATCGAGTCATCTGTGGTGATGTGGGCTTTGGTAAAACAGAGGTTGCAATGCGCGCCACCTTTATGGCGGTAATGAATGGGTATCAGGTAGCGATGCTCGCCCCTACAACGCTTTTGGCTGAACAGCATGCGCAATCTTTTCAAGATCGCTTCTCAGAGTGGCCCTTCACCACCCGCGCCCTCTCCCGCTTTCGTAAAACAAAGGAGACTCGTACTATTTTAGAGGAGCTCAAAGAGGGGAAGATCGATATCATTATCGGCACCCATCGCCTCCTCTCTAAAACAACACAATTTCATAACCTCGGTTTAGTCATTATTGATGAGGAGCACCGCTTTGGCGTTCGTCAAAAAGCGAGACTTAAAGAGCTCCGCTCGGAGGTCAACTTTCTTGCAATGACGGCAACCCCTATTCCTCGAACCCTCAATATGGGACTGTCGGGATTAAAATCACTCTCTATTATCGCAACTCCCCCTGAAGATCGAATTGCAGTGAAGACTTTTGTGCATGAGTGGAGTGATGAACTGATCATTGAAGCGTGCATGCGGGAATTTAAACGGGGGGGGCAGGTCTACTTTCTCCATAATGAGGTGCGCACCATCGAATCGGTGGCAGAACGGCTTAGAGAGATGATGCCCGATCTCTCACTTGGGATTGCCCATGGGCAGATGCATGAAGATGAGCTAGAGCGAGTGATGCTCGATTTTTACCACCATCGAATCAACCTCCTCCTCTCTACAACGATTATTGAATCGGGGATCGATGTACCAAACGCCAATACGATGATTATCAATCAGGCAGATCATCTAGGCCTTGCGCAACTTCACCAGATTCGGGGGCGGGTGGGGCGCTCTCACAATCGTGCTTACTGTTATCTCATTGTTCCTGATGAGCGAGCAATGACTGCCGATGCAAAAAAGCGGATCGATGCGATCATGCACTCTGACAAACTAGGCGCAGGCTTTATGCTCGCTAATCACGACCTTGAAATTCGGGGTGCGGGGGAGCTTCTTGGGGAGAATCAGAGTGGTGAGATTCACGCTATCGGTTTCTCCCTCTACATGGAGCTCCTCTCCCGTGCCGTTGAGCTTGTAAAAGAGGGGGAATCGCTCAATCTTGAAGAGCCCTTCGCCGCAGGAACAGAGATCAATCTTGGCATTCCTGCACTCCTCCCCGATCACTACATCTTTGATGTCTCCACTCGCCTCTCATTCTATAAACGGATCGCTAGCGCAAAAGATAGTGAAGCACTCGATCAGCTTCAGATTGAGTTGATCGATACCTTTGGGCTCCTCCCCGATCCTGCAAAGCTCCTCTTCGCACTTGCTGAGATTAAATTGAGAGCGCGCCCCTTAAATTTCCAAAAAATAGAGGCGATTCAAGATGGTATTCGTATCACTTTTGGACCTAACCCCCGTCTCAATGCAGATAAATTGATAAAATTGGTGCAAGGAGCACCCCACCTCTACCGCCTACAGGGGCAAGAGGCGCTCACCTACCATGCTGAACTCACAACGCCACAAGAAAAAAGCCGCGCGATTCTCCATCTTTTAGAGGCGCTTACCTAATTTTTTCACCAACTATTTAATAGAGATTATTTATGGAACATCTTCGTACCAATCCTACAATTCTTGGGCTGATCGCCATCTTTATCTGGGGAAGTTTTACCGCTCTTCTCCGCTCCGTATCGGAGCAATTTGGCATTACGCTTGGCCCCGCTCTTCTCTACTCCGTTGCGGCGATTATGCTCCTTTGGCGACAACCTGTAGGCTCGCTCCACCATTTTCCTAAACGGTACCTCTTTTTAGGAGGGGCGCTCTTTGCAAGTTATGAAGTGCTCCTATCGCTCGCTGTTGCGATGGCTGAAACACGGATGCAGTCGATTGAGATCTCCCTCATCAACTACCTTTGGCCCTCTTTTATTGTTCTCTTTGCTATCCCTATTAATCGAGTCCGCCTCTCATGGTTTGCCCTCCCCGCTATTCTGCTCACCTTTATCGGGCTTCTTACCGCCCTCATTGGAGGAAGCGGGCACTCCTTCTCCACCTTTCTTGAGCATCTTAAACATAACCCTAAACCGTACGTTATGGTCTTTATAGCGGCGCTCTTATGGGGGCTCTACTGTAATATCGCCAAAAAAGAGAGCAAAGGAGCCAATGGAGTACCGATCTTTTTTGCGTTGGTGGCGATTCTGCTCTGGGCTAAATTCTTTATTGGATTAATCAATGGGTATGAATCGATCCCTCTGCACCCCCCTCTTCGAGCGCTTCTTGAGCTTCTGCTGGCAGGTGTGTTGATTGGGCTCTCTTATACCCTTTGGGAGAGTGGAATTCAGCGGGGAAATATGGTGTTACTCGCAACGCTCTCCTACTTCACCCCTCTTCTCTCAATCCTCTTCTCAAGCTTTTGGCTCAATGTTACCCCAACACTCAACTTCTGGATCGGGGCGATCTGTGTCACTGTGGGATCGCTCCTCGCTTTTTTAGCACAGAGAGCCCCTAAAAAAGAGGAGATTACAGAATGAGGGAGTTGCGTATAATAATGAAGATCTTTTTTAACTAACTAATCTCTTATAGGAGAGGATAATTATGAAACCGTTATCGATTGTTATTTTAGCGGCGGGACTCGGCTCACGTATGCGCTCAGAACTCCCAAAGCCCCTTCATCCCATTGGTGGAAAGCCGATGCTCGCTCACGTACTCGATAGCGCGCGTAAGCTCAATCCTGCCGAATTGATTGTGGTATATGGGCATAAAGGGGAGCTACTCAGAGAGGCGTTTCAACATGAAGAGGATATTATCTGGGCTGAGCAGAAGACCTTTGAAGGAACAGGGGATGCGATGGGGTACGCCCTCCCTTTCTGTAATAAAACGCACAATCTTCTTGTGCTCTATGGAGATACTCCCCTCATTGCACATGAGACTCTACAGAAGCTCGTCACAAAAGTCTCCGATGAGCACCCTATTGCGTGGCTCACAGCTACAGTAGAAAATCCATTTGGTTACGGACGCATTATCCGTAATGATTCTGATGAGATGATTGCTATCGTTGAAGAGAAGGATGCGACAGAAGAGGAGCGCAAAATAGCTGAGATCAATACTGGCATCTTTGCCACCTCAGTCGCTTTAATGGCGGAGAAATTAGCGCTGATCGGGAATAATAATCAGCAAAATGAGTATTACCTCACCGATATTGCTAAGATCGCCGCAGAGGAGAAGCGCTCCATCGCAACCTTACAGGAGGAGCCCCACCTCATTTTAGGGGTGAATGATCGGGTACAACTCTCCATTTTAGAGCGCATCTATCAAGAGGGGGAGGCAAAACGTCTAATGCAGAATGGAATTACACTCGAGCGCCCCGAATCGGTAATGATCAAAGGCTCAATCCAGAATGGAGTTGATTGCCACATTGCTGCTAATGTCACCCTCGAGGGGAATATTATCCTCGGTAAAAATGTCACCATCAAAACAGGTGCTCATCTCAAAGATGTGGTGATTGGTGATCATACGGTGATTCACCCCTACTCTGTTATTGAGGGGGCAGTGATTGGGGAGTCGAGCAGCATCGGTCCATTTGCTCGCATTCGTGAGAAGAGCCGAATCGGTAATAATACCCGCATCGGTAACTTTGTTGAAACAAAGAAGATCACCTTTGGGGATGGGAGTAAAGCGGGGCATCTCACCTACCTTGGCGATGCGAATATCGGCAATAATGTCAATATCGGTGCAGGAACAATCACCTGTAACTACGATGGGGTGAATAAATCCACCACAACGATCGAAGATAATGGATTTATTGGCTCTAATAACTCGCTCATCGCTCCTGTAACAATTGGCGAGGGGGCAACAACCGCAGCGGGCGCTATTATCAGTAAAGATGTTAAAGAGGAAGCGCTTGCCTTTAATCAAATCTCTTTGAAACAGCGGGAGAATTGGAAGCGTCCTACCAAAAAGTAGGCGTAAATTGCTCCGCTTTCTACTATAATGAAGAGAATAGTTTTAGGTTTCGATCCCTTTTAAGGATCGTTGAATGTAGGAATTTTTTCCTGTAGAGAGGTTTTAAAAATGAAAAAACTTATGATCGCATCACTCGTAGCGCTCGGTCTATCATCAGTCAGCATGGCGCAAGTGGATGAGAAGCTTGCTACAACATCTGGCTGTTTTGCCTGCCATCGTCAAGATGTTGGCATCACAGGCCCAAGCTATAACGATGTTTATGAGAAGTATAAAGATGATGCGGATGCAGAGGATTATCTTGTTGAGAAGGTAAAAACAGGTGGTTCAGGTGTTTGGGGTCCAATCCCAATGGCACCAAACTTCCACATTGATGAAGATGATATTCGTACAATGGTGCGTCAGATTCTCCATCTTGAAGATTAATTCTCCTCTTCAATCATATAAAAAGCCCCTCATATTGAGGGGCTTTTTATATCTCTTCTAAATGAGAGAAGTGATCAGCAACGGCGCGCGTCACTCCCCTCTTGCATAAGATGGGCTCGATCACTTCGGATAAAGTACTCAAAAAAGTGGCTCATCACCTCTTCATAACTATCCGCTAAGTGGAAGAGTTCAAGATCCTCTGCGGCAATTAAGCCTTCTGCAAGGAGTTGCTCTTTAAACCAACCAACAAGTGGTGACCAAAACTCACGCCCTACAAGAATAATAGGCATTTTTGGCATCATACGGGTCTGAATGAGGGTTAAAACTTCACTCAACTCATCTAACGTACCAAACCCACCCGGCATACAGATGAAAGCCTCAGAGTATTGAACAAATCCCGCTTTACGGGAGAAGAAATTTTGATAATGGAGACTTACATCTTGATAGGAGTTCGGGCGCTGTTCATGTGGCAACTTAATATTGAGTCCTACCGATTTACACTCCCCTTGTGCTCCACGATTGGCAGCCTCCATAATCCCAGGTCCCCCCCCTGAAAGGATGGCGAACCCCTCTTTCGCTAACCCCTGTGCAATCTTAATTGTTAATTGGTAGTAAGGGCTCTCTTCACGAAGGCGGGCTGATCCAAAAATACTAACCGCAGGGCTGATATGGCGCAGGCGATCTCTGGTTGCCTCAAACTCATTCACAATCGTCCCTAAATTCCATTTGCGCTCAGGCCGCTTTGCCGCCGCAACCTTAGGATCGATCGGTTGAGATAATCTATTCATATAAGCTCCTAGATCTTCTAGTATTAATTTTAATCAATCGGTCAGACTAGAGCGAATCAAGGAGCTTGTCAATATTCAAAAAGAGCGCTCTCTTATCCTGCATAGCGAAGTTCACACATACTCATGGGATCTTCACTCTCTTGCTGATTCACAATGCCATCGATGATGACTTGAGACATTCCCGAAGAGCAACACTCTACACGTCCACGTACACCATAAACTTTCGCTAAATTTTGAGGTGTAATCACAGAGCAGGGCGTTCCGCTTGCGATATGCTCCCCCCCTTTTAACATAATGACGTAATCAGCGTGGCGAAGTGCGATATTGATATCGTGCACCACAACAATCGTAATGATATTGCGCTTCTTCGTCGCTCGCTTCACCTGATCCATCACATGGTATTGATAGTTAAGATCAAGAGCGCTTAAAGGCTCATCTAAAAGTAGAAGATCAGGCTTACGAATGAGACACTGCGCAAGACCGACAAGCTGCTTCTGCCCCCCTGAAAGCTCATCAAGATAGGAGAAAGCGAGATGCTCAATTCCTAAGCGGCGAAGGGTCTCCATCACCCGCTCTTCCGTTGCGTACTCGCTGCTTCCTGTTGCACGTGCCGCAACAATTACCGATTCAAAGACATGAAGATGAATTCCTGATGGGATCGATTGGGGGAGATAGACCACCTTCTCAGCCCGCTCATTAAGGGGAAGCGACATTAGATCAGTCTCATCGAGATAGAGCTTTCCTGATGCAGAGCCCAATCCCGCCAATCCTCGCATCAATGTCGATTTACCACAGCCATTTGGCCCTAAGAGAACTGTCACCTTTCCGCGGGGGATATTCTCAATATTGAGATTATTAATGATACATTTTTTGAGATATCCAACCGATAAGTTATTGATCGAAAGACTGCCCATAACTAAATTCTCCCTCTATTTCTAAGGATAATGGTTAAGAAGAAGGGAACACCTACAAGCGAGGTGACAATCCCTACAGGTATAACCACACCATGTAAAATATTTTTGGAGGCGATCGATGCCAACGATAAGATCAAGGCGCCTACTAAGGCACTGCCGGGGAGGTAGAAGCGATGATCCTCTCCAAATAGAAAACGAGCAATATGGGGGGAAACTAAGCCGATAAAGCTTATGGGCCCAACAAATGCTACGGAAGCTGCGGCAAGAAGACTTACACGAACAAGCGTCATCAAGCGCAACGAACGAATATTGATTCCAAAACTGAGCGCACGATCCTCCCCTAAACGGAACGCCGTCAATTTCCAACTATTGAGGAGCGACCAAGGGAGAATAAGCGCAAAAATTGAGAGCAGAATGAGGAGTTTTGGCCACTCGGCACGAGTTAAATTCCCCATCGTCCAGAAGACTAACCCCTGAAGGGTATCCTCCGTTGCGATAAACTGCATCATCGAAACAAGCGCATTAAAACTAAAGACTAATGCGATTCCAAAAAGCACAATACCTGATGTCATCGCCTTTGTAATACGGGCGACAAAATCGAGCAGAAGGGCTGATCCCAAAGCGAAGATAAAAGCGTTGATGGAGACAAACCACTGCTGAGGAACTCCTGCAAACCCAATCCCTAAAACAATCGCAAGCGCAGCCCCAAAAGAGGCGGCTGATGAGACTCCAAGCGTGAAAGGGCTCGCTAATGGATTATTGAGCACTGTCTGCATCTCAGCCCCCGCAAGCCCGAGCGATAAGCCGACTGCTACCGCCATCAACGCTTCAGGAAGCCGTATATTCCAAACAATATTTTGAATCTGTTTTGGGAACGCCTCACGATTAATTAAGACCTCAAAGAAGGTCTTTGCTGAGATATTTGAAGGACCCAAAATAAGATCAACCCAGAGCGATATTAAGATCGCAATGAGTAGAATCATTAAGAGGAGATAGCGACGGCGCATCAGACGCTGATAAAACGCCTGAACGCCTAAAGAATCGCTCTTCTTCTCCTTAGTTACGTGACGCGTCGGACACATTAATTGTTCGACTCGCTCTTCTCTTCTAACTCTATCCAAAATGTACCTTGCGCCTCAACGGGTAAAAACTCTTCATGCATACGTTTGAGTGTATCAGCTGGATCTAACGCTTCAAACTCTTCTGGGTAGAGCCATTTTGCAATATTCTGAATCGCCAATACGTTATAAGGTGAGTTGTAGTAGTTGTGCCAAAGCGCATAAGCACGCTTCTCTTTCACGGCTGTTAGATCAGCAATACCGACCCGCTCAAGCACCTCTTCTAACCCTTTACGGGATGCTTCAGGCTCTGTCTGCATACCAAAAGGAATGCCTGCTAACCCTTTGTTGGGGAGAATGCTTCCTGTTGCGATATATACATCAGGATCGCTCACAATCACTTTTTCAAGATTCACTTTACCAAGCGCTGCGGGCAGAAGCGGTTTTGAGATATTTTTACCCCCCGCTAAATCGATAAAGTCCCCCATATTTCCATTGCCTGCGGTCCCGCAACAATCATCACTTGTACCCGCTTTAAGCTCAATGAAGACGCTCCGCTTCTTCTCTTCAGGAATCGCTTTTGTGATCTCAGTAACCCGTTTTAATTCCGTTTCGTAGAAATCGATAAACGCCTCCGCCTCCTTCTCACGCTGAATCGCTTGACCGATTAAACGCATGCTCGGAACGGTATTCTCTAAAGGATTACTACGAAAATCGACGAAGATTACAGGCACTTCTGAATCTTCAAGATAGCGAACAAGCCCACTATCACGACCAGGACCATGCCCTGAAATACCAAAAATCGCCACATCTGGGAGCAGAGAGAGCACCTTCTCTGAACTCACACTCTCAGGCGTTGAGTTACCGATGAGCGCAACTTTATCGATCTCAGGGAATTTTGCTCGATAGGTCTCATACGTCTGTGGATCGAGCTTCTTAAAATCACCCTGCCAGCCGATAATACGATCGAAAGGCTTATCCCCCTCAAGAAGCGCTAACGCCTGAATGTAGCGCCCTTCACCAAGAAGAATACGCTCTACTTTATGGTCAGGGTCGAGCGTTACTGTACGCCCTGCAATATCGGTCACCTCAAGCCCAAAGCTGAAGGATGTTAATGCAAGAAGGGTCGCTAATGCGCTCTTTTTTACTCGTCTAATCATGTGATGATTCCTTTTTCTGCTCACAACAAAATGGTGAATGAATAGGCTCATAATAATTTAGATGAGAATTATTATCAAATGCTAAATAGTGCAGATCACAAATTAATTGCAAGTACATTGATATTCGTTAAGTTTTGCGCTCTATTTCTGCTTTAAATAGACATCAAAACGGGTATTAGGCGCCTCAATAGAGTGGTGGGGCTCAATCTCTCCAAGATAAGGAGCCCCTTGAGGACGCTTAACCGCGATACGATACTGCTCTAAATCCAGAAGGGTCTCTAAAAGGGTGTTACTGTCGGGATCATCCCCCACTAAATGGCGAATAATTCGGAGCTCTTTCTTCACTAGTGCCGATTTTTTCCGCTCTGGATACATCGGATCTAGATAGAAGAGCTGAGGAAGCTCCCTCCCCCCCTTTACCGCCTCTAACGAATCGATGGAGGAGAGAGAGAGGCGCGCCCCAACCTCTGACTCCTTTCGAAATTGCTCCAACGCCAATCTTAAAAGTTGTTGCAAAATAGGGTTGCGCTCATGCATCACAACCTCAAATCCCGCATGAGCCAGAAGGAGTGAATCTCGCCCTAATCCCGCAGTGAGGTCCCAAACAGTTTTAGGATCATTGCTCTTCCAGTCGAGGGCTCGAAGCAGAGGCTCTTGTGCTCGATTAATCCGTTGAAAACGCCATTTCAGCTGAGGAGCATTAAAATCGATAAGAAGGTGCCCCGCCTCTCGATCGACCCAAGAGAGCACCTCCCCATCCCAAAGAAAATGGTTACTCCTCTTATCCCCTTCAATAAAAGGGTCTCTACATAAGGGGAGATTCTCCCAATCACCCGTGCGTTTAAATAGGATAGGAAATCGCTTCATACTCTCTCGCTTCTCAATCATTAATCAAAGTTTAATCATACCGATTTTTTCCCTACCGCTCCTCAATATAACCACGATCGAGGGCACGAAAAGCGAGGCTCTCAGTGATGTGAGCGCTCTCAATCATCGGTGAATCGGCTAGATCGGCAATCGTACGGGCGACACGTAAAATACGGTGATAACTACGAGCCGAGAGATTAAGGCGCCTCTGCGCTAAATCGAGTAGTTTTATCTGCTCCTCACGTAGAGCGCAATCCTCATCGATCCCCTTGACTGAGAGTTTTGCATTAGGCACGCCACGACGCGCCATCTGTCGCTGCCGTGCTGCTTCTACTCGAGCTAATATCTCTTCCGAAGACTCCCCATCCGCCTCCCCCTGCAATTCATCAGTGCGGATACGGGGCACCTCAACATGTAGATCGATTCGATCGAGAAGAGGACCTGAAATTCGCCCCCGATAACGCTCCACCCGATGAGAAGAGCAGCGGCACTCTAATTCTCGATCCCCGTAATAGCCGCAAGGGCAAGGATTCATCGCCGCAATCATCTGAAATTGAGCAGGAAAACGCACCTGCTGTCGTGCACGAGAGATATTGATCTCTCCTGACTCTAACGGCTCTCTCAACACCTCTAACACACGCTGCTCAAACTCAGGTAACTCATCTAAAAAGAGCACCCCATGGTGAGCAAGTGAGATTTCCCCCGGTTTAGGAGAGGAGCCTCCCCCCACTAAAGCGACCGCTGATGAGGTGTGATGAGGTGCTCTAAAGGGGCGAAGACCGAACTGCTCAGCCGAGAAACCTTGGGGCGCAATTGAAGCGAGCATTGCACTCTCAAGCGCCTCTTTTCGACTCATTCTCGGTAAAATCGTGGCAAAGCGCTGGGCGAGCATCGTCTTTCCCGTTCCTGGTGGACCAATTAGAAGAATATTGTGCCCCCCTGCTGCTGCGATCTCTAACGCTCTCTTTGCAAAATGTTGCCCCTTCACCTCACTAAAATCGAGCCTCTGCTTCCGCTCTTTCAGATCTACTTGAGGCACACTTCGCAACTCACCAACACCGTTAAGATAATTGACCACCTCAACCAGAGTACGAGCCGTCCCGATATTGGGATAATCGAGAAAAGCGACCTCTTCAGAGCGATCAGAGGGGGCGATGAGAAATTTCTGCTCCTGCATAGAGCGGAGTGCCGTTGGTAATAGCCCCATAATGGGGCGAAGCTCCCCTGTCAGAGCCAATTCTCCCACAAGCTCAAAATCTGCCATCTCCCGAGTCACAATTGCGCCTGATGCCATCAATAACCCAATCGCAATAGGGAGATCGTAACGTCCCCCCTCTTTAGGAAGATCTGCAGGGGAGAGATTGACCGTAATTCGCCGATTAGGGAACTCAAACCCTGAATTGATGAGCGCTGCACGCACTCGATCTTTACTCTCTTTAACTGCTGTCTCTGGCATGCCCACAATCGTAAAACTGGGCAATCCATTACTAATATGAATCTCAACACGCACCTCAGGAGCATCTAACGCTCGTACAGCACGTGTATAAATCACCGCTACCGACATCTCTCCTCCAAAAAAGTGATAAATTTTGCTTTAAAATGAGAAGGATACCAAAAATAGCGGTCGATTAAAGAGCGCATCCTCAGCAAAAGAGGGGGGAGTAATTGAGATGTAAGCCCTTTTTCTAAAACGTGGTAAAATCGAACGCTTTATCGATCATTTAACTCATCTACAAAGGAGTCAATCTATGGGTTTTCTAGCCGGTAAACGAGCATTAATTGTAGGGCTTGCATCAAATCGCTCTATCGCATGGGGAATTGCAAAGGCGATGCATGAGCAGGGGGCGGAGTTAGCATTTAGCTATCATGGCGAGCGCCTTGAGAAACGGGTCCGTGATATGGCGGAAGAGCTTGGCTCTAACATCGTGCTTCCTTGTGACGTTGCAAGCGATGATGAGATTGAGTCGATGATTTCTGAGCTCTCAAAAGAGTGGAGTGATGGTTTTGATATTGTGATTCACTCGGTAGGATTTGCACCACGTGAAGCACTCTCTGGTAACTATCTCGACTCTGTCACTCGTGAAAATTTTGCAATCGCACACGATATCTCCTCCTACAGCTTTGCAGCACTTGCAAAAGCGGCAAGACCTCACCTTAGAGAAGGGGGTTCACTCTTAACGCTCACCTATCTTGCAAGCTTAAGAACTGTGAAAAATTACAACGTAATGGGATTAGCAAAAGCATCTCTTGAAGCGAATGTTCGCTATATGGCGAGCGCTCTTGGTAAAGAGGGAATCCGTGTAAATGCGGTGTCAGCAGGCCCCATTCGCACCTTAGCTGCATCAGGGATCTCTGATTTTAAGAGCATGCTCTCAGCGTTTGAAGAGCACGCTCCGATCGGCCGCTGCGTCACCATTGAAGAGGTGGGGAATACCGTTGCATTCCTCTCATCCGATCTCGCCTCTGGAATCACAGGGGAGATCACTTACGTAGATGGTGGATTCAACACTGTAATCTCAGGAATGTAATAAAAAATTCAATAAAATAGAGATGTAAAAAGAGCGGGGCGATCGAGCATCACTCCGCTCTTTTATTTTTTTAAATTTTCTATTGACAAAAGGAGCGTTCGGTCGCTATGATATGTCCAACGTTTGTTAATTCAAACGTTCCTCCATATCCTCCTTTGGTGGTTATTTTTACCGAGATGTTCATCATCTCGGTTTTTTTTGCCCAAAATTTAGGGAACGCTACCCCATCTCTTGCGGATCGATCTCAACAATAAAACGGATATCAGAGCGAGGATTCACCTCAACAGTGGCGATAAGGGTAGAAACTGCACGGTGCAACGTAGAGCGCTCAAGAGATTGCAGTAGCGCATAAGCACGATAATACCCCTGTCTGCGATGCATCGACATCGGCATAACAGGCATCTGCTGTAGATTCTCCTCAGCCCCAATTCCTGAAGCTTCAATCACCCCTTTTAAATAGTGCTCCGCCTCCCCTTCACTCTTCGCTTCCGCTTGAACCAACGCCTGATGGCTATAAGGGGGAAGACTCAACATCTCCCGCAGTGGAAGAAGCGATTCTAAATAGGCCCGATACCCAATTTTCGGTAACTCCTGAAAGAGTTCATGCTCAGGAAAGTAGCTCTGAATCATCAGATGCCCCGAGCGCTCCCCCCGTCCCGCACGCCCCGATACCTGCATTAAGAGTTGAGCGAGTCGCTCCTCTGCCCGAAAATCGTTAGCAAAGAAGAAACCATCACTATTAATCAATCCTACTAAAGTAATATTGGGAAAATCGTGCCCTTTAGCGATCATCTGTGTGCCGATAATAATATCCGCTCTATTATCGATCACCAATTGGCGCTGCGTTTCAAAATCGTAACTATTACGCACACTATCTCGATCAAAACGGAGTACCTTTGCTTGAGGAAATGCGTCCCTCAAGACCTTCTCCAATCGTTGCGTTCCCACCCCAATAAAGGAGAGATGAGCCCCTCCGCAACGCTGACACACTTGAGGAAGAGGCCTCTTTGTCGCGCAATGGTGGCAATGGAGTAGATGGGTGGTTCGATGATAATTGAGATAAGCAGAGCAGTGATCACACTCCGCCATCGCTCCACAATCATCACAATAGAGAATGGGGGAAAAACCTCGACGATTGAGAAAGAGTAGACTCTGCTCCCCCGCCTCAAGGCGCGCCTCTATCGCATTGAGAAGCGGCAGACTCAACCCCTCGAAGAGTTGCTCATGATTACAATCGATCACCTCCCAGCTCGGCATACTCCCCTTTGCTCGCTCCGTTAAGAGCACATGATGATAATGCCCATTAAGAGCGTGATGTAGCAATTCAAGATGGGGCGTTGCACTCCCTAAAATAGTAGGGATCGATTCAAGATGAGCACGCATCAGGGCGCTATTGTGGGCAGAGTAACGCACCCCATCCCGCTGTAGATAGGAGCTATCGTGCGCTTCATCGATCACAATCAATCCCAGATTTTTAAAGGGTGTTAAGAGTGCAGAGCGAGTCCCCACTAAAAGAGAGAGCGCTCCAGATCGAGCATCGCGCCATGCAGAGAGACGCTCCTCATCACTCAAATGGGAGTGAATCACTCCATACGGCACCCCTAATTGTTGCTCTAATCGCTCCATAAATTGAGCCGTTAAACCGATCTCTGGCACCAGAAAGAGCACCTGCTCACCCCGCTTTAGATGGGCTCGAGCCACTTCAATATAGACCGCTGTCTTTCCTGATCCTGTCACCCCTTCAAGAAGGGTTACCCCCTTTTCATGCGCTAAAATAGAGTCTAATGCAGCGCTCTGCTCACGGTTTAGGGCGAGTGTCCCCCGCTCCTTTAATTGAGGGGATGGGAGTATATATTCACCCTCTCTCTTCATAACCTCTTCAGATTTAAGGATACCGCTCTTCTCAAGGGGGCGTGCGTGTACTAAGAAATTGGGATGCTCTGCAATAATTGCAGACTCCTCCATCGGTAGATGCTCCATCGCCCACTCAACAAGAGGATATTTGACCCGTTGACGTTTATGCTTCTCATCTGCCAACCACTCTTTAGCTTGCGCTCCAATCTGCCAAATCCTCTCTAATGGATAGAGAGGCTCCCCTTGCCGTAGTTTTGAGGGAAGAAAGAGCGTCATCACCTCCCCAATTGGAGCGTGATAATAGCGGCTCATCCAGAACATCAACTGCAGAAGAGAGCCACTTATTAAGGGGGCATCATCAATCAGAGTGGCACGTTTAATCTTCTCTAAAGGCCAATCCGCTTCTCTCTTAATCTCAACTATCATCCCGATCAGCTGACGATTCCCAAAGGGGACACGGACTCTTCGCCCCACCAAAGAGGTGCTCTCCATCGCTCCACTCGTTAGAGCATGGTAATCCTCCTCTTTTAGCCGATAATCGAAGCTTTTGCGAAGAGGCAGAGGGAGCGCAACTGCGAGAATTGGCTCCCGATCTTCCCCCTCCTCCACCACTTTTCGCTTAATCATTACGATAAGTTAATCTCAGGGACTGCCCGCTTCTGATCGAGCTCTAAAGGTGCCATTGGGCGAAAACGGAAGAGCGCCGCAATCACATTATTGGGGAAGCTCTCCCGCAAAATGTTGTAATGCATCACGCTATCGTTATACCCTTGCCGCGCGTAGGCGATCCTATTCTCAGTATGAATGAGCTGCTCCATCAACTGCTCCATCTGCTCATTCGCTTTAAGATCAGGATACGCCTCAACGGTCGCAAAGAGCCCCCCAAGAGCGCCATTTAAAATCCCTTCAGAGCTTGAGAGCGCATTCATCACAGTAAGCGCTCCCACCTCTTTTCGAGAGGCATCGAGACGACTCTTTGCATGATTACGCGCCTCCATCACACTCTCTAATGTACTCTTCTCATGCTCAAGATAGCGGGATGCCACCTTAACTAAGTTGGGAATTAGATCGTAACGGCGGGTTAGTTGCACATCGATCTGACTAAATCCATTACGGCTATAGTTACGAAAGCGGATCAACTTGTTATAGGTAATCACTACAAAAATAAGTAGAGAGAGGGCGAGTAAGAGCCCTACAATTTGCCAAAGAGTCATCGCACACCTCTGTTAACGATTAAGAAGATGAGCGGTATTAGTTAAGAATCGGGAGAGCCCTTTTCGCATTGAGAGGCGTTCCCGATAACTAATGCCGTACACCTTCATTGTATCAATCTTTTCTAAAAGCCAAGCATCACTCGTCTTAATCTCATCCACAAGGCCTAGCTCAATCCCTTTGACTGAGAGCCAATGCTCCCCTGTCGCAATACGCTCAATATCGAGCTGCGGGCGATATTGATGAACGAATGATTTAAACGATTCATGAATATCGGCAAGATCCTCTTTAAACTTCGCTCGCCCTTCATCATCATTCTCACCAAACATCGTAACAGTGCGCTTATAGTTACCTGCAGTAAATTGCTCATAATCGATATCGAAACGCTCTAAGAGGCGATGAAAATTGGGAAGTTGCGCCACCACTCCTATCGAGCCCACAACAGCAAAAGGGGCTGCAATAATATAATCAGCTACCGCTGCCATTAGGTAACCTCCGCTTGCTGCCACCTCATCAACTGCAACGGTTAGAGGGAGCTTAGCATCCCGAATTCGAGCCAACTGCGCTGCGGCTAAGCCGTAACTATGAACCACTCCACCAGGGCTCTTCACCTTCACTAATACCTCATCCCCCTCTTTAGCAATGAGAAGAAGGGCATTCACCTCCCGGCGCAGATTCTCAACCGTTGAAGCGGTCATATCTCCATCAAATTCAAGAACAAAGAGGGAGTTTTTCTCCGTTTCACTCTCCCCTTTCGCTTCCCCCTTCTTCCAAAAAAGGGCCGATTTTAGAGCGGAAGCGAGCTTCGATTTTTTCATGCGCTTCTCATTTAGCTCCTCTTTCTGATCAGCCTCCCCTTTCTCCCCCTTATTGAGTGTGGTGCTCTTAAATCCCTCTTCAAATTGCTCCTTGATCCCCTTCAACTCAGCGCTCAAATCATTAAAGTGAAGGCGTCCTCTCCCGCTCTCCCCCCGCTCTGAGCGCAGAGAAGCGATTAAATTGATCATAAAAATTAGAGCGACAACAATCGTCACCGCCTTTGCTAAAAAGATGAAATATTCAGCCATCTCTCTCCTCCCTTTTATCTCAATGAAAAAGAGGCCTGAAGTTACCTTCAGACCTCCCTTTAAATAGATGAAATCGATCTATTTCAATTTATAATCGATCTTTAAAGCTTCGTTAATCTCTTGAATATAATCTTGAAGATTATTCTCAATTAAGAGTTGCTCAATTGCACCACGTGCATTCTCATAAGTCTCAATATTTTGAGCTTCACGAATATCTTCTAACTGAATGATGTGGTATCCAAATTGGCTCTTAACAGGCTCTTTAGTCAATTCACCCTTCTTAAGCTCTTTCACCGCATCTGAAAACTCAGGCACCATTACGTTAGCAGTAAACCAACCTAAATCGCCGCCGCTCTCTTTGCTGCCTGGATCGATTGAGTGCTCTTTAGCCGCCTCTTCAAATGTAGTTTTGCCCTCTGCAATCTCTTTAGCGAGCTCTTTAGCTGCTGCCTCATCCTCTACTAAGATGTGTGCCGCTTTATACTCTTTAGTATCGATTGCGCTCACCTGCTGATCGTACTCTTTACGAATCTCCTCTTCGGTGATCTCTTTACTCTCAGCAAAACGCTTCAACTCAGCTTCAGCGAGTGCAACAGAGGTGATTTGACGCAATTGCGCTTCAAATTTTGGATCTTTATCGAGCTTATTCTCTACCGCACGCTCAGCAAGCGCTTTTTGTAAGAGGTACGCCTCAACAAGATTATTCACCTGCTCTTTTGAGTGAAGAATGGAAGTGTCGTCATTACCCACAATGAAGCTGACGAACTCTAAAAACTCAGCACGGCTCAAATCCTTGCCGTTATGAGAAGCGACAGGGTCAGGAATCTCAACAGGATCTTGAACCTGTAATGTTTGAGCCTGCACTAACGAACCGAGTGCAAAGGTAACCGCAAGTGCGGTTAAACGAAGACGATTTTTCATGATTTAGATACTCCTTTTACTTTGAACGAACTGTTTTAATGCTTAAGGCATGAATCTCATCAGGCATCATGCTACTTAACGCAGAATAGACTAACTTATGTTGATTAATCATACTCTTATTTTCAAACTTAGGGCTATCAATTTCAATCGTAAAATGGCCAGCCCCCCCTTCTGCTCCTGCATGCCCTACATGAAGATGACTATCATCAATAATTTTAAGGTGGGTCGGCGCTAACGCCTCCTCTACTAAACGCTCCATCTTCTCGATACGCGCACGATTATCAATCATTTTTTAGCTCCTTCTCATCATCCCGATTAGTATCAACAGCGGGTAGTGATCTGCTCTGTTTCATCAAATAACGTAAAACAAAAGTGGTAAAGATGAGGGTTAGAATAGGCATTACTGCCACTTTAGTAATCACCCAGACCTTCTCATCAAGATTGAGATAAGTGACAAGAAGCACCACAACTGCATTAATTAAGGCGCACAGAAACATAAATGTGCCCCAGATAATATTGACCTTAAGCCACTCTTTTTGGGGTAGCTCTATCTCCAGCAACTTTCCAAAGAGGTACTCAAAAGGGGCTTTCTTCATTCGATAGAGAACAAAAAGCCCAATACCAATAGCGCTATTAACAATCGTTGGACGCCAGAGAATAAACCCCTTCTCTTTAAAGAAGATCGCTAACCCAGAGAGCAGAAGCGTTGCTAATAATGCACCCCACTCACTCTTCTTCACCCCCTTTGGGCGAACCGTTAAGAGGGCTAATGATCCAAGAGAGAACCAGAAAAGAACGGTTGTCGCTTTTAAAAGATCAAAACCAAAAAAGAAGAAGGTGATTGCAAAAGCAATGCTCGAGAGGCTTAGGAGTGCTTGCGCCATCAGTTACCCTCTCTGCTCCTCTAATAGTGCATCGAGAGATGCTCCATCAAAGATATTTTTACAGCTAAGCGTTTTATCAATTCGTCTAATCAGACCTGCAAGAACTTTGCCAGAACCACACTCAACAAGATCAGTCACCCCTTCATCTGCCATCTTAAGGATGCTTTCCGTCCAGCGAACGGGGAGATATAACTGCTCGATGAGTGCCTCTTTAATCGCATCAACATCGTTGTGAGAAGCTACATCGGCGTTGTGTAGTACAGGAATAGTGGGGGTATTAAATTCGATCGTTGAGAGCACCTTCGCAAGCTTCTCTGCTGCAGGCTTCATCAATGCTGAATGGGATGGAACTGAGACTGCTAATGGTAACGCTCGACGTGCTCCCGCCTCTTTTGCCGCATCACACGCTCTCTCTACCGCTCCACTATTTCCAGCAATGACCACCTGTCCTGGTGAGTTAAAGTTCGCTGCTGCAACGTAATCCTCTTCAGTCGAGATCTTACCGCAGAGCTCAATCACTACTTCATCATCCAAGCCTAAGATTGCTGCCATCGCACCAACGCCCGCAGGCACCGCCTCTTGCATCAATTTTCCACGCTCAGAGACTAATCGCACCGCATCATCAAAGGCGATTACGCCCGCTGCAACAAGAGCGCTATACTCCCCTAAACTGTGGCCTGCTAAGAGTGTGGGTTTCTCCCCCCCTTCTGCAAGATACTTCTCCCATAAAATGGTGCTCACTGTTAAGAGTGCAGGTTGAGTGACCGCTGTATCGTTCAATTTCTCGATCGGCCCCTCTTTAATGATTGATGATAATGAATAGCCAAGTGCATTATCGGCACGCTCAAAATACTCAAGTGCGATGGGATCATTCCAAAGATCCTCAATCATTCCGATTGCTTGTGATCCCTGCCCTGGAAAAACAAATGCTAACTTACTCATAACTCTCTTCCTTCAATTAGATACGAACAAGGGCTGAACCCCATGTAAAGCCACCGCCAAACGCCTCCATCAGTACTAAATCTCCCGCTTTAATACGCCCATCTTTACGAGCGATATCGAGCGCAAGAGGAATACTCGCAGCAGAAGTATTAGCGTGTTGATCAACCGTGACCACCATCTTCTCAGCGGGTAACCCTACCCGCTTAGCAGTTGCATTCATAATGCGTAAATTGGCTTGATGAGGCACAAACCAATCGAGCTCTTCAGCGCTTAAATTGTGCGCATCTAAGCTCTCTTTCACTAATTGATGGAGTTTACCCACCGCATGACGAAATACCTCATTCCCCTTCATCTGCACATAAGGGTAGACATCTTCTGGCGAGATAACGCTCCGCTTTAATTCAAGCAGATCTTTATAACTTCCATCAGCGTGGAGATGGGTGGATAGAATACCCGCCTCATCGCTCGCTTCTAAGATTACGGCCGCTGCCCCATCCCCAAAGAGTACGCAAGTTGCGCGATCACTCCAATCGACGATACGGGAGTAGACTTCTGAACCGATCACCACCGCTCTCTTCGCGGAACCCGCTTTAATAAAATTATCAGCGATTCCTAAAGCGTAGATAAATCCTGAACAGGCCGCACTAATATCGAAAGAGGCTGCACCAACATTACCAATTCGCTCCTGTACAAGCGTTGCCGTTGAGGGGTAAGTCTGATCAGGCGTTGATGTAGCAAGCACGATGAGATCTAGGCTCTCCGCTTCGATCCCTGCATCTTTAAGGGCGGCTTCTACGGCAGCTACCGCTAAATCGGTACACTGCTCACTCTCATCGGCAATGTGGCGCTGATGAATCCCTGTGCGCTCAACAATCCACTCATGAGAGGTATCGATCTTTTGGGCTAAATCATCATTTGTTACCACTTTTTTAGGCAAATAGTGGCCCGTTCCAATAATTTTTGAATATTTCACAACTACTCCTCAGCTCCTGCTTGATGGGCCACAAATTGTTCCGCCATCTTAGTGAGCATCTTCTGCTCAACCAGTTTTGTTGCGATCTTAATCGCATTCTCAAAGGCAACTGCATCTGCATTGCCGTGTGATTTTACAACAATCCCCCGTAATCCTAGTAGACTTGCGCCATTATGCTTACGAGGATCAAGATTCTCCTTCAAAGCTCGTAGAACAGGCATAGCAACAACAGCCGAGAGCTTTGTAAACAGATTCTTCTTAAATCCATGCTCAAGCGTACGGGTGATCATCTTCGCTGTTCCCTCCATCGTCTTGAGGGCAACATTTCCAATAAATCCATCTGAAACAATAACGTCTACATCATCAAAGAAGATGCCATCCCCTTCAACAAAGCCGATATAGTTGATACGCTTCTCCCCCTCTAAAAGTGGGGCAGTCTCTTTAATCAGCTCATTCCCTTTAATCGCCTCTTCACCAATATTAAGAAGCGCAACTTTAGGAGAGGGATTCTCATCAATCGCTGTTGCAACAAGAGAGCCCATCAAGGCAAATTGATGGAGATGCTCAGCGGTATTATCGACATTCGCTCCAAGATCGAGCATATAGACATGACCATTATTCATCGAGGGGATGGAGGTACAGATTGCAGGGCGCTCAATTCCAGGAAGCATCTTTAACACATACCTTGCGGTCGCCATCAGTGCACCTGTATTGCCTGCAGACATACAAGAGTCTGCTAATCCCTCTTTAACACAGTTAATTGCAACTCTCATAGAGGAATCACGCTTATTGCGCAGAGCTGTTTGGGGTTTCTCATCCATCTCCACCACCTGACTTGCATGATGAATGATTAAACGCCCTGAAACAAAATGGGGCTTATCTGTGACAAGCGGGGTTAAAACCGCCTCATCACCAACAGCTAAAATCGTTAAATTAGGGTGATTATCTAACGCACGAAAAGCGGCGGGAATGAAGACCTCTGGCCCATTGTCTCCACTCATCATATCCACGGCAACCCGTATCTTATTCGACCCTCTCATTACGCTTAACTCTTCCTCTTTTTATTGCTCTACAACAAAAAAACCTACGCATCATCAACCTTAATCAATAATGCGTAGGTTTTCCAATCATACTCTGGTATCAGAATAATGCGTTACGCCTTATTCTAATTCAGCTACTGTATCGTTTTTGAAAATTACTTTACGACCACGATAGTAACCGTCAGCTGTTACGTGGTGACGTAAATGCTGTTCGCCAGTTGTCTTATCAATGCTCACATTACGTGTGCTTAAACTATCATGTGCACGACGCTTACCACGTCTTGCACGGCTTACTTTCGACTTTTGTACTGCCATAACCTTACTCCTAACTCAAAATTTCGGTCAATTATCTAATAAATCGGACAGGACTGCAAAAGGATTTTCCTTCTCCTCCTTATCCTCTTCAATCAGCTCGCTCTTCTTCTGATTTTTCATATATTCCCGCCCAGCGCACGGCTCATCATCGGCATGATAAGGAATAACCGGAAGTGCAAGTAACATCTCATCTTCAAGGTGGTGCACTAACTCAGTAGGATAACCCTCTTCCAATACTAAGATCGACTCATCATCCCCCATTAAATCCGCCTCATACTCACTCTCAGCTAAACGCCATGAGAAGGGAAGATCGAATGATTGATGAAACGGCTCTAAACAGCGTTGACATGCAAGATCCGCCCCAAATTTAAGGCGACCTGCGATATAACGATGATTCTGCTCATCGCGCCCCGCTTCAAGCTCTACTGTGATTGGATCATCTAAAGAATCAACCACCTCTCTTAGGCGAGGAAAATATCGAATTGCGAGGGTATCAGAGAAAGCCATCTTCTCATCAACAACCCGCCAAACCGTTAAATCTGAGTAATTCACAGAACACCACTTCAATTCTGATAAAAGAGGGCTATAGTAAGCCATTGAGCGCTAATTTGTCAATTATAGTTGCTCTTAAAGAGAGGTGGGGAAGCTCCTACATCCTCTCGATAATATAGCGCTCTAACGCATCTTTTGTATCCGCTTCATGAATCAACTCACCTCGAAGAGAGATATTTCGTTGATGCACCTTTTCAGGATCACCTGAACGGAGATAGTGCCACGCAGGAAGCGGTAAATTTCGGTAGCGACGTAGATAAGCGCATGTTTTTGGAAGCCAATGAATCCCCTTTAGATCTTCATATCTCAGCTTTACACACTCAGGAACACTCTTTTGACGGTTGCAGTAATCGCTACACTGCATCGTATTGAGATCGAGTAGATTACAAGCCACATTGGTTAAATAGAGAAGACCTGTATCCTCATCTTCAATCTTGTTCACACAACAGAGCCCACAACCATCACAGAGTGCTTCCCACTCCTCATCATTGAGCTGATCTAAAGGGAGCTCCCAAAACTTCTCACGTTTACTGCTCATGACGCTCCCCTATCTGCTCAGTAGAGAGCCCCTCAATTCTCCAACGACGATTGTAATAATCTTCTGGTGTCAAAGTGAATGAGACCTGAATCGGCTCAGCCACTTGATCGCTCTCATCAAGCGTTGCTAACGCTTTAGGATATTGCAGATAGTAGGCAATCTGATTCCCCAGCAAGACAATCAGCCAAGAGAGATACATCCACATAATAAAGAGTACAACGCTCGCAAAACCTGAATAGATCTGTGATTGCTTCCCTGAAAGGACAACAAAATGGGTGAAGAGCGCTCCAACTAAATACCAAGCATTCGCAGCAATGAGCGCTCCAAGAAGCGCTGGGAGCAACTTCACCCGTGTATTGGTGATTAGAAGATAAGCAAGCGTTAAAAGGAGCGTCATTCCTAAAATGGTGATCGCTTTTCCAATAAAGAGCGAAAGAATCGGAATCGAAACGCCCCCCATCAGGCTCATAATAAGCTTATTTGAAAGAAGAGAGATCAGCGCAAAGGCGATAACAGGACCAAGTAGCACTACAATCAGGTAGTAGATAATGCGCTCTTTAAGTGAGCGACATTTAGCAACTCCCCAAATACGATTGAAGGCGTTCTCTATTGTGCTCATTAAACCAACCACGGTGTAGAAGAAGACCAACATCCCCACTCCACCAAGCACAGCTCCACGCGCATTCTCAACAAAATTGATCAAGACAGAGACAAGCTCCTCCGCCTGATCCTCTCCAAGAAAGCTGATTGCTCTAATCATGTAAGGGATCAATTCATGGTGCACACCAAATCCCTTCAAAATTGAGAAGCTAATCGCAATTAGAGGTACAAGTGAGAGGAGTGTTGTATAGGTGAGCGCCTGTGCACGCTCTTTAAAATTATCATCAACAAACTTCTGAATCACTCGATAGATTAGCTGAATAAAATGCCTTAAAGGCGCCAAAGCAGACTCCTCTTTCCAGAGCCAATGATCTAACCGTTTTAAGAGTGCAACCATTATGCTGTTAATGCTCGCTTTAATTGCTCAATACGGCGACGCAATGTATCGCTTGAGTACTCACGACTATACTCAAAATAGCCCCAAACAGGGTTAGGCCACGCTAAATCCTTCTCATGGCGAGCGATAATATGGATATGAAGTTGACGAACCGAATTCCCCAAACTTCCAACGTTGAGCTTATCAGGCCCAAATAGAGTACGCATCGCATGGGAAGCGAAGGCGATCTCTTCAGTTAATTGATGAAGATCCTCCATCTCAAGATCGATCAGCTCAACGATGTCAGGTTTTCGAGGAATCAATACAATCCATGGAAAACGATCCTCATTCTGTAGGCGCACCTCACAGAGCGTAAGATCAATAATGTGGCGACTATCCCGCTCAATATTGGCATCTAATTGAAAACTCATCCCTTACTTTTCCTTCTTCGCTTCATTCAATAATTTTAAGAGTTTCTCACTCCCCTCAATCATCTGACGCTCTAACTGCTCAAGACGCCCTTTAGCTTTCAGATAATCGCTTGCAAGACTCAATCCTGCCATCATATACGCCTGATCGTGTGGTAATCCTGCATTATTTCGCTGATCATTGAGACGCTGATCGAGCAATTTTGCTGAATGGGTTAATGAATCACGATCTTCAGGTAGACAAGAGATTTGATAAACCTTTCCTAAAATGGTGATGGAAACTGGATCAATATTACTGCTCATCATGCGCTCCCTTAGAAATTCTTCTCAAATGATTGTAGACGCCCAACAATTCGTTTATGGCGCTCTTGTAATGCTTCATGCTCCTGATTTACAGCCTCAGCAATCGATTGGTAATGTTCGGTTAAGCGCATCACCTCCTGCTCATGGCTACTCATCAATTGTAGAACCGCCTCTTCAGAGCGCTGATCAATATGGGAGATCTCCTGAAGATGGCTCTCCTTGAGCTGCTCTATCTCTCTTTTTAAGGTATCTCGCTCTTTGCGAAGCGCTACAACCTCATCATGAAGCTCTCTTTGATCTGAAATAAATTGTGAGAGCGCACCCTCAAGCTCGTTAAAGAGCGCTCCTGCATTTTTTGGATTACTCACCTCAACTCCTCTCTATACGTTTAAGGTTTGACACTTTTAGGAAGATCGCCATAAAAACCCATCGCGATCCGTGCTAATTTCTGTTTGGCAAAGGGGAGCCGATCTGCCACCGTCAATCCAAGGTTTCGAACTCCTTGAACAATCTTCGAAGGGTGGGTAGAACTCCGCTTAATAATATCCATCGACCCCATAATCACCATATTGTGTAATTTTCTACGGCGCTCATACCGTTTTAGCAACGCTAAATTGCTTAGAGGAACCCCATTTTTTCGCCCCTCCAAAATCTCCTCTACTAACGTTGCTGCATCTAAGTAACCGATATTTACGCCAAGTCCTGCTAATGGGTGGATATTATGAGCAGAATCCCCCGCTAAGGCAAAACCTTCTGCCACATACTCCTTAGCGTGATTGAGCCGAAGGGGGTAAAAGCCTAGCTCTGCGGTCACCTCTATCTGCCCAAAGCGCCAATCAAAAGCATCAGAGAGGCGATCTGAAAATTGTTGATCGTTGAGTGAAAGGAGATAATCCGCCTCCTCAAAAGAGGTGTGCCACGCAAGTGAACAGCGCCCATCATTCAGCGGAAGAAGAGCGAGAGGACCACGTGCTAAAAACTTCTGCCAACAGGTATTTTGATGCTCCTTCTCGGGGCGAACTTGTCCGACAATCGTCTTCTGCCCATAATCCCATCCGATCGTGCTGATATTGGCAAAATCGCGAACGACTGAGCGCCCCCCATCCGCCCCGATGAGCAGATCGGTACTCATCTGCTCTCCACTAATTAGAGCGAATTGAACCACTCCACGTGCTGAATCGAAGGTGGCATTGGTCAATCGAGTCTCATCGATCAAGGTGATCTTCTCTAAGCGAGCCACCTTATCGAGCAAAATTCCTTGAGTCGCCTCATTATCCATAATCCAGCCGAGTGCATCTGACCCTGTGCGATCCGCATCAAACGTGAGCTCTCCTCGTCCCGCCTCATCCCATACATGCATATGCATAAAGGGGGTAACACGCCCTGAGTGAACCAGCTGATCCCACACTCCAACATGTTGAAGCCATTTTCTGCTCGATGGGGTAAAAGCGGAGACTCGCAAGCCGTAATCATCTGATGGATAGAGCCGCTCCTTTGGGTGAAACTCTAGCAATAGAACGGATAATCCCGCCTCTGCTAACGCAATAGCGATCGAAGCGCCAACTAATCCCGCTCCATTAATCGTTACATCAAAATGTCTCATCGGCGCACCCCTCTTCTTGTTAATCCCATTCCAAAATTGGCAATACTGCGTTTAATCAATGGTAAATACTCAACCCCCCAAAGCGCTACACTTCTCAAGTGAGCAAGGGGCTTTGCGGGAGGATCGAAGAAGCGAAGCAGGGTATTTGTTGCCAAACTGACCCGCTTAATATCGCTCATCCTCGCTCTGTTATAGCTCTCTAACGCTTCACTCGTTGGTCTCTTTCCACTACTAAAGAGAGGCAAAAGCGAAGCGACATCACGCACCCCTAGGTTTAGCCCCTGCCCTGCAATGGGGTGGAGTGCATGAGCACTATTTCCAACCAAAATGAGGCGATCTTGCACCAATCGATCCACCTGCATAAAGGAGAGTTTCCAACTATGCCGTTTTGAGACCGCTTCAAGAGTCCCAACAGAGGCAGGCAGACGACTCATCACCTCTTTAATAAAATGCTCTTCACTTGCAGATTGCCAAAAATCGAACTCTGCACGAGGTGTGATAAGAATAATCGCCATCTCATCTCGATTAATCGGCAAGAGTGCTAAAGGTTTATCACTCGTAAAACGCTCATAAGCAACCCCTTCATGGGGAAGATTGAAGCGCCCCCGTGCGATCACCGCAGCATGGGGGTAATCTTGATAAAATGCTTCAATCCCCGCTTTATGGCGCAATTGAGAGTGCTCTCCTTCTGCGGAGATTAACCAATCGAAAGGGAGCTTCTCTAAAGCCTCACCCCGCTTTAGGGTCAGAAAGCCCCCCTCCCCCCAAAATTCATCGTCAGAGTAGATTCGTTGCCACTGAGCTAAATACTCTTCACGGGCAAAGCGGCGATAAGCAACATCGATCACGGTAGTCTCTGCTCGATAATCGATCTCTTCCGACTCTTTTACCGCTTCAGTTAAGTGGTAGAGCAGATCCTTTAGAGGAATGAGTGCGCCAAAAGAGTCGAGCCCCTGCTTTTTAGCATCCATGAAGACGCTCCCCTTAACGCCCCGCTCAGAGACGTGAACCGCCTCAATTAAGGTTGCACTCTTCTCTAATCGAGACCATAAATTGAGCTCTTCCAGTAGCTGGCAGGAGGATTTAGAGAGAGCGATCATACGTGTATCATCGCTCCCCCCTTCTACAATTTCAGGCTTTCGATCGATCAAGGTGATGCGATGCCCTGAGTGTTGCAATCCAAGGGCAGTTAATAACCCGATTGCTCCTGCTCCAGAAATAACAATATCTGCTGATTTCATCTCATCTCCTTTCGATCAATCGATTCACAATTACTGATTAATGGGTGGGAAGACTTAAAATCTCATACCCATCGCTCGTTACTAAAACAGCATGCTCCCACTGTGCGGTGAGAGAGCGATCGCGCGTTACCGCTGTCCATCCATCATTTAAGACTTTTACATCCGCTTTTCCAACGTTAATCATCGGCTCGATGGTGAAAATCATCCCCTCTTCCATAATTTCCGTCACCAAAGGGGAGCTGTAATGAAGAACCTGAGGCGCTTCGTGAAGACTTAGACCGAGACCATGACCACAAAAATCACGCACGACAGAGTAGTTGTAACGCTTTGCATTCTCTTGAATGATGCGCCCAATCTCACGGAACGGGGTACCAGGTTTAACCGCCTCAATCGCCATCATCATGCACTCATAAGTTGCATCAATGAGGCGTTGCGCTTGAATCGAGATCTCACCAATGCCAAACATACGGCTTGAATCCCCAAAATAACCATCCTTCTCAAGACAGATATCGATGTTGACGATATCCCCCGATTTTAGAGCACGATCCCCTGGAATACCGTGACAAACCACATGATTAAGAGAGATACAAGAAGCGCCAGGGAAAGGGGGCTGCCCATAGTTGAGGCTCCCAGAACGTGCGCCCGCTTCAGTTAATAGCTCATGAATCTTCTCATCGAGCTCTTTTGTGGTGACACCTGCAACTACAAATGGCTCAATCGCCTTTAAGGTATTTGCAACAATCTGATTCGCTTTACGAATTCCCTCAATCTGCTCTGCGGTTTTAATGATAATTTCTGACATTGTCTCTAATTACTGCTCCATCTATCTAATAGTAAAAAGCCTCACTCACATAGGAGAAGAGGCTCTGAATGATCGCTCCAATTTATGTACGTGGCAATGTGACGCCCAACTGCCCTTGATACTTCCCACCACGATCTTTATAGGATGTTTCACACTCCTCATCCGACTCAAAGAAGAGCATCTGCGCAACCCCTTCCCCTGCATAGATCTTTGCAGGAAGCGGCGTTGTATTGGAGAACTCAAGCGTAACATGCCCCTCCCACTCTGGCTCAAGTGGCGTCACATTCACAATGATACCGCAGCGGGCGTAGGTGGATTTTCCTAAACAGATCGTCAAAACATTACGAGGAATACGGAAGTACTCAATCGTTCGCGCAAGTGCAAAAGAGTTGGGTGGAATGATGCAGACATCCGACTCCACATCCACAAAACTTCCTTCATCAAAATTTTTAGGATCGACAATCGTTGAGTTGATATTGGTGAAGACCTTAAACTCATTACTACAGCGTACATCGTAGCCGTAACTTGATGTACCGTAACTGACGATTCGTCCCCCTGCATTTTCACGCACTTGATTCGGCTCAAAAGGCTCGATCATGCCATTCTCTTGCGCTTGGCGACGAATCCACTTATCTGATTTTATACTCATCTATTTCTGCTCCACAACAACGTTTGGGAGTCTCCCTTTCATATCTTTTGGACGGAGCGAGAGTTTAGCAGCTACCTTTGTTGCAAGCTCTTCATAAGTTGATGCTAATTCGCTCTCAGTGAGTGCCGTTGGTCGCCCCTCATCCGCCTCTGCACGGATTCGCTTATCTAAAGGGAGGCGCCCTAAAAGAGGAATCCCTGTCGCATCTGAGAGACGATCTCCCCCACCCTGCCCAAAGATCGCCTCTTCATGGCCACAGTTTGAGCAGATGTGGTAGCTCATATTCTCCACAACTCCTAAAACGGGGATGCTCACTTTACGGAACATCTCCAACCCTTTACGTGCATCTACAAGCGCTAAATCTTGAGGCGTTGTCACGATAACACTCGCTGCAACAGGGATCTGCTGAGCTAAGGTTAATTGGATATCTCCTGTTCCTGGTGGCATATCAACAATGAGGTAATCGAGCTCTTTCCAGTTGGTCTCTTTTAAGAGCTGAGCGAGTGCTGAAACCGCCATCGGCGCGCGCCAAATAGCAGCATCTTTCTCTGCAATTAAGAATCCAATTGAGTTTGTCTGTAGCCCTAATGTCTCTACAGGCTCCATCGACTTTCCATCTACCGATTTTGGTTTTTCAGTAGTTCCAAGCATGGTAGGGATTGATGGGCCATAAATATCGGCATCAAGTACACCAACTTTTGCTCCAAGCTTTAGGAGTGAAAGAGCGATATTAACCGATGTTGTCGATTTTCCTACCCCCCCTTTACCAGAGGCGACAGCGATAATGTTTTTCACATTCGGTAGTGGTTTTAAGCGATCTTGCACTTTGTGTGCAATCACTCTACTTTGACAGGTGACGGTCGCTCTACAGGAGAACTCCGCCTCGAGTAGTTGACTCAGCTTCTCTTCAACCGCTCGGCAATGTTTTTCAGAGTAGAAACCAAGCTCAACGGCGACCTTTATCTCATCCTGACCAAGCTCAATTGCTTTAATCGCACCTGCGCTGACTAAATCGGTCTCTAAATAGGGGTCAATCTGACCAGAAATCAGAGTCTTAACTGCGTCTTGTGTCACTGTCATATCTTACCTGCCCTTTTACTCATTCAAGATTGTCGTATTCTACCATTTAACGGAGCAATTATTAAACGAAAGGGGGTGAGAAATTGAACGATTCCCCCTCTTTCTCATCCCAATTTTTAGAGCGATATTGGGGGCTACTTTCTTGTTTTAGCGTAGTAGTGGATGTAAAAAAGTGATATCCTTGAGAACCTAAATTAATTTCAATTCGATCAATGAGATGAAAGGGAACTTTTCACCCCCTTTTGGAGAATTACAAAATGAAAAAAGTAGTGATGACTGCACTTCTACCCCTAATTATTGCTGGCTGTGGCGTTGGTCTGCGTCCAAGCGACCCTGCTGCAATCCCACAACCTGCTGTAAAACTTGAAGATCGTGAGAGTAGAACGCTTCAGATCGCAACTCAAGATGCGATGCGTGATATTCAGCGAATCGCTCCATGGCTCTTTAAAGATCATAAGAGCTTCATTATCGGCTCTGCTGTTGAGCAAGGAAACTTCTCACAAACAACACAGCTTGGTCGTGCACTTGGTGCTAACTTAACAAAGGCGATCGGCACTAAAGCGCAAGCGCGTCAAATTAGCTACCGTGACAATATGCTCCGCTTCACTCCTAATATGCAGGGATATCTTGGCCTTTCAGATGAAGCGACTCAATTTGCTCAACGTATGAATGCAGATGCTTTAGTAGTGATGAGCTATCAGCTTCAAGGGAATATCGTTACGATCAATATGAGCTTTATCCGTGCAGCGGATAACTACCCGATGTTGCAACATAGCTACTCAGCGATGCTCGATGAGAAGCTGATGGCATTTGCTCAAGTTCGCTAATTAGCGATCACAGATCGATTAAAAAAGCGCCTCAATGACGAAGGCGCTTTTTTTATTACACGAGAAATGGCTCCAATAGAGATTAAGGGGACTCCTCTACCGCACACACCTCTTTAGGAAGAAAGAGCTGCTCATCGATACGCTCAACAACTCTCTCTCCTGCCAATGACTCCCCCTGAATGGTGAGGGAGAGGTGAGAATCCTTCCGCTCTAATGTGAGGATTAAATCCCCTTTTGGCAATACTCCTACCCCTTTTTCAGGCCACTCAATGAGCCAGATAGCCGATTCCTCCTCTAAAAAACCGAGATCATAGATCTCTTCAGCGCTCCCTAAACGGTAGAGATCGATATGGAGTAGCTCCATCTCCCCTACTCGATACGGCTCAACGAGGGTATAGGTTGGGCTCTTGATCGCCCCTTTCACCCCGAGATGGCGTAAAAAGTAGCGGCTTAAGGTACTCTTTCCTGCGCCGAGTGTTCCATTTAAGTAGAGGCGAAATCCTCTCTTTCCTGATTCAAAACGTTGATAGAGCTCCGTCGCCAACCATTGTGCGAATGCTTGCGTCATCGCTTCACTCTCTAAAAGTAATCTTTTACTCTGCATCTTTCGCCTCCTCCCCTTTTAAACGACGATTAATAATAAATAAGCGAGTATTGAGTAGAATCGCTGATGTGGTCAACCCTACAATCAACCC
>JASLFR010000072.1 GCA_030150565.1 Cardiobacteriales bacterium
AAATTTGGAGATGGCTTAATTGTTAATTTTGAAGGGAGTGGCGCCGCAACTCGTGTTACTGTCAATTTCTCTGCTCATGGGGTGAAGACGCTCGTTCTCAACTATGCAAGATTGACGCCCCTTTAAGAGGAGCTTGTTAAATTCAATTTCCCAAACTTAATTTATTCTGATACTTTATAATTTCATATAATAACTACAGGATATGTAGTCATAGCGGTTTTAAATTCATTAAATCGGACTATTTAGAAAATAAAATCGCCATAAATAGGAAGATTTTCCCCATTTTTATTAAAAAAGGGCTATGGTTGTAGTAAGTCTGTAGTATTAGATGAATCAATTGATAAACAACAGCAAAGGAGATCAGAATGAAAAAATTAGCTGATTTAAAAGAGACGCTTCGTCCACAATCGGAGTATCAACTGCTTATCAATGGTGAGTGGAGAGAGGGGGCAAAAGGGGAGCGCATTGAGAGCTACAACCCTGCGACTGGTGAAAAACTTGCCACAATCGCTGTTGCCGAGAGAGAGGATGTGAATGAAGCGGTAGAGAGCGCTTGGGCGGCTTTTGATGAGTGGAGCCAAACCTCCCCTCAAGAGCGTTCTGCGCTTCTTTTGAAGATTGCTGATCGTTTGGAGGAGGAAGCGGAGCGCTTTGCAACGCTTGAGACCCTTGATAATGGTAAGCCGATTCGCGAGACGATGAATATTGACGTGCCCGCATCGATCGACCATTTCCGCTATTTTGCTGGGGTGATTCGTGGTGAGAGTGATGAGGCAGATCTTATCGATAAAGATAGCTTAAGCATCATTCTTAGCGAACCGATCGGTGTTGTTGGGCAGATCATTCCATGGAACTTCCCACTCTTAATGGGGGCGTGGAAGATTGCGCCTGCACTTGCGGCGGGGAACTGTATTGTAATTAAACCTTCTCGTGATACCTCTATCACTCTTTTAGAGCTTGGAAGAATTTTGAATGAAGTCCTTCCAAAAGGGGTAGTAAGCGTGTTAACAGGGGGTGGATCAACAACAGGTGAATATATTCTTCAGCACGAAGGCTTTAGTAAATTCGCCTTTACTGGTTCTACTGAAGTTGGCTACAACGTGGCACGTGCAGCGGCTGACAAGCTAATTCCTGCAACTCTTGAGCTTGGTGGAAAATCGGCCAATATCGTCTTTGAAGATGCGCAGATGGATAAAGCGCTAGATGGCGCAATGATGGCGATTCTCTTCAACCAAGGACAAGTCTGTAGTGCTGGTTCACGCCTCTTTATTCAGCGCTCTATTTATGATGAGTTTACTCAAAAGCTCAAAGAGAAGTTTGAGAGTGTGAAGGTCGGCGATCCTCTCGATCCTAATACTCAGATGGGGGCGCAGATTAATGAGAAACAGCTCAAGCAGATTCTTGGGTATGTTGATATCGCTAAAGAGGAGGGAGCTAAAGTCCTCACGGGAGGAGAGCGAGCTTCATCTGAAGGGTGCTTCTTACGCCCAACTGCGATTGTTGATGTAGAGCCAGGAATGCGTATTGAGAAAGAGGAGGTATTTGGTCCTGTAGTTGCGATCGTACCTTTTGATGATGAAGAGGAAGTGATTAAATACGCAAATGATAGTGAGTATGGGTTAGGGGGTGCTGTCTGGACCCGCGATATTAACCGCGCGCTCCGTGTTGCCCGTAAGGTACGAACAGGAAGAATGTGGGTCAACTGCTATAACGAACTTCCCGCTCATGCACCTTTTGGTGGATATAAGAAGTCAGGAATTGGGCGTGAGACTCATAAGATGATTCTTGATGCATATACGCAGAAGAAGAATATCTTCATCAGCATGAAAGAGAGTGTAAGCGGTCTCTACTAAGAGAATCCTCTTACAATTTAAGTAGAAGAGCTAGCCTTTTTAGGCTAGCTTTTTTTATGGAAGCATCTTGATAATCGGTAGAACTCCTTCTGCTGTGATCTGCTCCTCTAAGAGTGCTGAGAGCCCAACATGCTCAATCCAGAGGATCTCTCCTTTCCCATTCTTAATCATCTGAAGATTTTCTCGTTCCCATTGGGGTATTTTTAACTCCTGCAGTAACTTTTTAAGGCTCTGACTTCGATGGCGATAGAGGGGGTGAAAGCGGATTCCCGCCTCTCGTGGAGTGATTACAACATTTTGACTCTCCCAAAAGTGAAGTGGAGGTGCATTGAGAGCGGGGCGCCATTCAATTTTATATCTACTTTTAGTGGTTCTTATCTCCTCTAAATTGAGTCTATAGAGCACCCCTTGATGGATGCGTAACTGCCATCTATCGATGGAGAAGAGGGTTGAAGGGGGGGCATCACGTTCGATAAATGTGGAGAAGAGCTCCTCAAGCTGACTGTGAGAGGGAAGAATCTCCACCTCATTGAGCCAATAATTGATTAAATTTTTTTGACGAGCTGGTGAGAGCGCTCTAATTCTCTCTATGTTGAGCCCACTATTTGCTTCAATAATGGAAGAGAGGTCTTCCGCTGCAATCTCAGAGAGGAGTTGATAGCTCTCCTGTAGATGATCGGCCGCACGAGCGATTGATGCCTCGTAATGGGGAAAATGGCGCTCTATCTGAGGGAAGAGATCATTGCGAATAATATTACGGCTCAGCTGATCCACTTCATGGTTGGTGTAATCCTCTAGCCATGGAATATTGAGCAGTGTTGCGGCTTGATAGAGCTCTCTTTTTGAGTAGGAGAGAAGAGGGCGAAGAATTCCTATCTTATGTTGCCCAAAAGTGACTCTACTTAAAGGGCGCATAGCACCGAGCCCACGCACACCAGAGCCACGTAGAAGGCGCTGGAAAAAAGTCTCTGCCTGATCGGAGCGGTGGTGCGCTGCAAGTAGTAGAGGGTTTTTAGCTCCACTCTTTTTCATCACATCGCCAAATATTTTATAACGCTCCTCTCTGCCTGCTGCTTCTATACTGCGAGGATCGTTCTCCTGAAAATAGTATTCAAAATGGTGATGGGTAAAACCGTAAAACTCTGCTCGGGTTCGAGCAAAATTAGCCCAAAGATGGGAATACTCCCCATGCCAATTGTGATTGACGTGAATTGTCTCAATAGGGGGGAGTTGCTCCCGATAATGGGCAAGAAAATGGAGGAGTAGATTGGAGTCTACCCCTGCACTCAAGGCTAAAAAAAGGTGATCCGCCTCTTTAAAGTAGGGTTGGTGCGCTTTGAACGCTATTGGATACCAGTGGGGAATCATCTGTGATTAGAGATCTGTACCAATCGTTAAGTGAAGGCGAACGGTATCTCCCCGTTTGTGAAAGCCGTGCGCTACATCAAATCGTACTGCTCCAATAGGGGAGTACCAACGTGCGCCAACCCCAGCGCCTACTTTAAAATCGGGGCGAGCGCCATTATAAGCATCTCCCGCATCAACAAAGATTGCAGCGGCGTAATCGGTCTTAAAACGGCGTTCATATTCAGCACTAACAACTGCAAGGCGTTTTCCTCCCGCGACTCGTCCCCGATAATCGAGTTCTCCAATATTGTGGTAGGAGTAACCCCGTACAGTTTGGTCCCCTCCTGTGTAGAAACGTAAGCTTGGAGGGAGGCGATTAAGATCCCCATCACGCATATAGGTATGACCAAGCTCTCCCCGCATGATGACACGGTTATTGCGCCCAAAGGGGAGAATGTAGTGCGCTTTTAAGTGTGCTTGAATAAAGCTAATATCGGAGCCAAGTTTGCTATCTGCTCCTCGCAGTCGAGCAGAGATTTTAACGCCCGATTTTCCAAATCGAACTCGATCATGAGATTTCCACTCTCCGTAGATACTCGGCATCAATACATAGGTCTCTTCTCTCTTTCCTGTAAGATCTAAGAAGCGGTCATATTGATACTCAAGACCATAGCCAAAGGACCAGAGACGACGCTCTTTATCGACAGATGCCCCGATTGAGAGGGTGGTGTAATCCTTATCTTTCGTATCTTCATAATCATATTTTAGGAAGAGATTGATACTATCTTGAACAGGATTGTGCCCTGGAATGGTGTAGCGAATCAGCCCATCCCGTTTACGTTGACCATACATCCCATCAATAACAAATTTATGCCCTTTTGAGTTGAGATAGTGCCAATTCATCCCTGCCATCAGTTTAAAGCCGATATCGGTGCTATATCCGATTCCTCCAGAAGCGGTCCGTTTTTTACGGCGCTCAAGGAGAACATTTAAGGGGACAGTTTGGCTCTCATGATCAATTTCACGAGTAATGACAATATTATCGAAGTAGTTAGAGGCGGAGAGTTGGCTCTGAAATTCTGAAATCTCATCATCCGCATAGTAGGCATCGTGATGAAAAGTGACCATCCTCTTTAAGAGTGCCTCATCAAAATACTCTTCGTTGAAAGTAATCTCTCCAAAACGGTAGCGATCACCTGTATCGAAGGTGAGATAGATATCGCTGCTATTATCGATGAGATCTACCAAAATACGGTGATCGGGGAAGTGAGCATCAAAATAACCCCGCTCTTGGCTCACCTCCATCAACTCTGCTTTTGTCTCTTCATAATGCTCTTGATCGAGAAGCTCTCCCTCTTTCACCTTTGTATTACGAAGTGCACGCTTTAAGCCCCAATAATCTTTTCCATGCCCAGTAAGAGCCATATTGAGCTGATTTACCTTTACAGGCTCATTAAGAGTAACTCTGTAATTGGCAATCCAATCATCCCCTGAACGGTTGAGAGAGCCAGTAACTCTCGCTTTATAGTAACCGTAGGGGATGAAGGAGTCTGCAATCTCTTCTATGGAGCGCTGATAGAGCCACTGTAAGCGCAACTCCTCTGGCGCCTCCTTCTCATGGTGAGTCGAAATAGAGGCAGCATTTCGGGCATTCTGCTCCATCTCTTCATCATTAACCCCCTCAATGTTAACGGTTAATGTTCCTGCCATTAAAGGGGAGCAGAAGAGGAGAGTGGCAGCGATTAGGGAGTATTTACGCATAGAAGATCCGTTTCAATAGATAGATTGAATCTGTCAATTATTGATCAAGATGGAAGATGTCGTGAAGCGTCTGTACCGCCTCTTCGAGATGCTCAATATCGATCACAACTGAGATTTTAATTTCAGAGGTGGAGATCATATGGATATTGATGCCTCGATCCGCAAGACGTTGGAACATTTTGCTAGCAACTCCTGCATGGGAGCGCATTCCTAATCCTACAAGTGAAACTTTAGCAATCTCTCTATTACCAACCACTTTTCGAGCATCCATCTTCTTTGCAGAAGCTTCTGTAATGCGGAGCGCTTTATCGTAATCCACTTCGTTAACGGTGAAGGTGAAATCTGTTGTGCCATCTTCGGAGATATTCTGCACAATCATATCTACTTCAATATTTGCGTTGCTAATCTCACTTAAAATATTGAAAGCGATGCCAGGGCGATCAGGAACGCCAAGAACAGTGATTTGAGCTTCATTTTTATTGGTTGCGATTCCTGAGATAATTGCAGATTCCATATCAATCTCCTTTTCTGTAGTGATGAGCGTTCCAGTTCCTTCTTCCATAGAGGAGAGTACACGCAAGGGAACACGATTTTTAGCAGCGAGCTCTACTGAGCGAATTTGTAAGACTTTCGAGCCAAGGCTTGCCAGTTCAAGCATCTCTTCGTAAGCGATTTTATCCAATTTTTTTGCTTTTGGCTCAATGCGAGGATCAGTGGTGTAGACCCCATTAACATCAGTATAGATCTGACACTCATCCGCCTCTAACGTTGCTGCAAGAGCAACCGCTGTTGTATCTGAACCTCCTCTACCGAGTGTGGTAACAGCCCCCTCTTCAGTAACGCCTTGGAAGCCTGCAACAACCACTACATAATCTTTCTCAAGATCCTCTTTAATGCTGCAAGGATCGATATGCTTAATGCGAGCTTTGGTGTGAAAGTGATCGGTAATAATTTTAGCTTGATTGCCTGTGTATGATTTTGCTTTGATGCCGAGTTCAGCCAGTGCAATTGAGAGTAGAGAAATACTCACCTGCTCCCCTGTGGAGACGAGGGCATCCATCTCTCTTTCAGGCGGATCATTACTCAATTGATGCGCAAGATCGATCAATTTATCGGTAGCGCCAGACATAGCTGAGAGTACAACAACCAGTTGATTTCCCGCCTCTTTACTCGCTTTGATGCGACGAGCGACATTCTGGATCCGCTCGATATTGGCAACAGAGCTGCCCCCAAATTTTTGAACTAATAGTGCCATGATTTCAATGACCTTTAATGGATTTCATAAAAAAGAGAAGGCGCTAGCGGAAAAGTTCCGCCAGCGCTTAAGCTCTACCTCTTAAATTTAACTTATAAGAAGATGAAATTAAAGAGGATATAGACAGGCGTTAAGATTGCAAACGCTATGAACATATAGCCGAAGAAGGAGGGCATTTTAATCCCATCTTGCTCTGCTAACGCTTTAATCATAAAGTTTGGTGCATTACCGATATAGGTAAGAGGTCCTGTAAATACTGTACCCATTGAGATTGCAAGCAGAGTTGCAGGGATACGATCCATTAAGTAGTTGGCAGCCGTTAATCCTTCAGCCGCTCCTTGCGCTCCCGCCATCTTGAAGAAGACTAAGTATGTTGGAGCATTATCGAGGAATGCTGAGAGCATCGTAGTAACCCAGAAGTAGATCACGTTGATCGGATTACCGCTTGCATCATGTGTTACATCAACAACCGCTTTAAAGGCACCATTTTCACCCGCTTCTAAAATAGCGATAACAGGAACGATTGTAAGGAAGATCCCTGAGAAGAGCTTCGCTACTTCAACAATAGGGGTCCAGTTAAAGTTATTATTTCGGCGAATCTCTTTTGAAGTGATCGCAAGTGAAACAAAGGTTAAGAAGATAAAGAAGAGATCGCGGAGCGCATTCTCAAGCTTCAACTCTGTACCGAAGATGGTCCAGCTCTTCTCAGGATGCCATACACCTGAAGTGATGATTCCTAAAAGCACCCCTAAAATGATGAGGAAGTTGAGTTTACCTACCATAATAAAGGTTGTCTTCTCTTCAGATTTTGGAATACCTTCTTTCTTAAAGTAGTAGCTATCAACGACAAAGAAGAGAGCAAGCAGAATTAAAGAGAAGAGGAGAACGGGAAGGAACATATGCTTCAACGTCCAGAAGAAATCGACCCCATTTAGGAACCCTAAGAAGAGGGGGGGATCACCAAGAGGCGTTAAACCTCCACCAATATTCGCCACTAAGAAGATGAAGAAGATTGGAATATGAACACGATGTTTACGATTTCTATTTGCTTGTAAAATGGGGCGAATAAGAAGCATCGCTGCACCTGTTGTACCCATGAGTGAAGCAAGTGCGGTACCGATCGCTAAAATCGCAACGTTAAATTTAGGGCTTGCAACGAGATTACCCGAAATATGGATTCCACCCGATGCAGTAAAGAGAACCAGTAGCAGAAGAATGAAAGGGATATACTCCTCAATCATCGCCGCTGAGAGCACCTCTAAACCAGTATTCAATCCAAACCCAATAATGAGTGGAATGAAGAAGATGAAAGTCCAAGCTGCAGTAATCTTGCCAAAATGGTTGTCCCATAATTTAGGGGCAAAGAGTGGCATGATTGCAATTGAGAGAATCACCCCAATAAAGGGAATGCTCCATAAAGGGGAGAGCGTTGCTCCATTTAGAACATGCTCTGAGCTTTCTGAAATTGCTGCAGGATCAGCCATCGCCATAAAGGGCAATAGGAGAAGCCCGAACAATAGAACTATTGTTTTACGCATCATATCTCCGTGGTTAAAGTGATTGTGAAAGTTATAGATAAGTGAATGAAAAGCTCCGATTTTCGTTCCATTCAGATAAGATTTTAACGTAATTTTAAGCGCTTGTATTGTCTAAAAATAGGGTACATTCTGCTCAAAATAGGGCTCAAAGAGCTACGTTAAATGAGGATTATTGATAATAAGAGTAAGAGGAGCAAAAGTGCCGATATTTAGGCGTTCTAAGCTTTTATTAATGAAAGATTTAGTGCTATGCTGACTACTTTATTATCAATCAAAACAGAATAACACAATCAATGAAACACTTTCAAAAAGTTGGCCTGATATTAAGCGATGAGAGCTCAGCAAAGGTGCGTGCAGTCGTCGATTACACTCGCAAAATTTTAGAGGCGAATGGATGCCATATTGTTGAGGTAAATAATCGACAATATCGTTCAGAGAAGGAGTATCCTGAAGCAGTTTTAGAAAAATTGAGGGATCGAGATCTCTTTATCGGTTTTGGGGGGGATGGAACCTTCCTCGGAATCGCTAGAAAAGTGCTTCATCTCAATATCCCTATCTTGGGGGTGAATCTTGGGCGGATCGGCTTTCTTGTAGATCTTGATGTAGAGGCGATTGGGAAGAATTTAGAGGATATTCTTAATGGTCGTTATACGCGGGAAAATCGTTCACTTTTACGTAGCGGCATCAATGGTGATTGGGGAGAGGGTTCGTTAGCGCTCAATGATGTGGTGATTCATAAGACGGATGTCTCCCGCCTCATTGAATTGGATGTCTATGTGGATGAGCGTTATCTCACCACTTATCGAGCAGATGGTTTAATCTTCTCCACGCCAACAGGCTCAACGGCTTACTCGCTCTCAACAGGGGGGCCACTGCTCTATCCTACGCTCCCTGCGATTATTATTGCTCCTATCTGTCCACATACTTTTAGTCACCGCCCGATTGTGCTTCCTGCCAATAGTTCAATTCGTGTAGCGTTAAATGATGAGATGAAATACCCCTTAAATGTGACGTGTGATGGGCAGGAGGTATTTGAATTTCGAAAAGAGGATTATTTAAAAATTGAGACTTGTCGCAACGATTTGACGATGATTCACCCGTTAGATTACAGCTTTTTCAATATCTTAAAGGAGAAATTGAGCTGGGGACATCAGCCGATGCAGCGTCGATAATTTAGAGAAGATGGTTAAATAAGGAACAATTAAGTTGTAAGTTGAGAAAAAATCTCTAAAATAGCCATCGTTTTGTTCAGAGTTCAATGAAGAGGAGAGAAGATGAGCGATAGAGTCGTAGTAGCGAGAAGCTCAGCTGTATTCGATATGCATATTCTCTCTTTTTTAGAATTTTAAGGAGACTCCCACTATTAGGGGGTTTTTTTTTGCTCAAAATAATGATCAACCATTAAGAATGAGAAAGGAAAAAAGATGAATCTCACACAATCGCATCAAGAGTATCAGAGAGATAAGAGCTTAAAAGCGTACCTTTTACGTAATATTATTGAGAAAGGGGGCTGGGTTAACGCACATATGCATGGGGATCGTGCATTTACTATCGATTATGATGGTTTTGAAGTCTATCAAAATCAGACCCTTATTCAGAAGTGGGATACGTTAGATCGTGTTAAACGCACCATGACGGAAGAGGATTACTATCGCCACTTTAGTATGGCGATCGAGCGCATGATCGAGCAGGGGGTTACAGCTGTTGGCAGCTTTATTGATGTTGACCCGATTTGTGAGGAGCGGGCAATTAATGCGGCGCTTCGTGCTCGTAAAGTGTATGAGCGTGATATCACCATTAAGTTAGTTAACCAGACGTTAAAAGGTGTAATCGATAAAGAGGCGCGTTACTGGTTCGATAAAGGGGCGGAGAAGGTCGATATTATTGGGGGGCTTCCACGCCGAGACCTCCGAGACCATGGGGAAGGGATGGATGCAAAGCATCTCGATGTTTTAATGGAGACAGGAAAATCACAAGGCAAGATGGTCCATGTGCATGTTGACCAATTCAACTCTAAAGAGGAGAAGGAGACA
>JASLFR010000131.1 GCA_030150565.1 Cardiobacteriales bacterium
ATTCTTCCAACAGCTGACGTTAGCGCAACATTAGGAATGTCATTAGCAGTTGTTGCGTTAGTTCTCTTCTACTCATTTAAAGCGAAGGGTGCAGGGTTTATTAAAGAACTCTTCTCAGCACCATTCGGTATCTGGTTAGCACCAGCAAACTTCGTATTAAATATTGTTGAATATATCTCTAAAGCTTTCTCCCTTGGTATGCGACTCTTCGGAAATATGTTCGCAGGGGAGTTACTATTCTGTCTTATCGCTCTTTTAGGTGCGACAGCGACATGGTGGGGCTTTGGATTACACTGGATTGCGGGATCAGCTTGGGCAATTTTCCATATCTTAATTGTTGTGCTTCAAGCTTATATCTTCATGACATTGACACTTGTATATTTAGGTCAAGCGCATGAGGGGTCTCACTAAGGATCAATCTGTATTAAAGATTGGGTTTTGATTTAATAGTTCTTATTAATAGTTAAGGAGTTTAGTTATGGGTTTAGTAGCAATTGCTTGTGGTATTATCGTTGGTCTTGGTGCAATCGGTGCAGCATTAGGTATCTCAATGCTCGGTTCTAAATATATCGAAGCATCAGCGCGTCAACCTGAAATTATGGATGCATTACTTCCTAAAGTATTTATCCTTGTTGGTCTTATCGATGCGGCGTTCCTTATCGGTGTTGGTATCGCAGTATTCTTCGGTATGACTGTATTCGTAGGTGCTTAATTAAAGATTAAAACCGCTTTATTTATTAAAGTGGTTTTAGTTTTATAGAGGCAGTAAGAATCAGATACTTAAGAAGACCAGATATAGGACATAGATTAAATGAATATTAATGCTACCTTATTTGCCCAGTTTTTAGTCTTCTTTACTTTAGTTTGGGTGGTGATGAAGTTTATTTGGCCACCCTTAATTAAAGCTTTAGATGAGAGAAGGGCGACAATTAAGGAAGGCTTAGAGGCGGCAGAGAAGAATGTTGCAGCAAAAGCGAGCGCGGATGCTGAGATTCAACAACTTCTTAAAGAGGCGCGTCTTGAAGCTTCAGAGATGGTTAAAAATGCACAAGATAATGCGGCGAGTGTGATTGAGCAGTCAAAGCTTGAGAGTCGTGAAGCAGGTGAGCGTGAGCTCGATGCGGCACGTGCTAAAATCGATTTAGAGATTAGCCAAGTGAGAGACGCACTTCGTAAAGAAGTTGTAGCTCTAAGCTTATTAGGTGCGAGTAAAATTGTTGGTGAAGAAGTTGATGAGAAGACTCATGCAAAAATGCTTGAAGAGTTAGCAAGTCAACTTTAATTTTTATTGCGCTTCATCAAATCATGTTGGCAATCGGCATTAATTAGAATGCCATTGTTGAAAGTAATTATTGATAGATAAATTGATATGGCAGAATTAGAAACAGTAGCAAGACCTTATGCTAAAGCATTAATTATGATGGCAAAAGAAGATATGAGTAATGCCAGTAACTGGGATAACTATCTTCTGTCATTAAAAAGTGCGGTGGAGAGTGAAGAAGCGTTCTCTTTTATGCGTTCGCCCGAGGTCTCCTCTGCAGATAAAGAGCAGTTTTTAAGCAAAATCTCTGAAGAGTTGTTAGGTCGCAAGTTAACTGACCAAGAGAAACAATTCTTATCAGTGATTGGTGAGGCTAAGCGTTTTGAAATCTTGCCAGCTATCTATGACGACTTTAAGGATCAGTTGCTAAAAGAACAGAATGTTCTCAAAGCGTCGATTAAGAGTGCATATCCTCTAACGGATGCACAATATAAGATGTTTGTTGAAGCTCTTAAAAAGCGTTCTCAAAAAGAAGTTGAGTTAACTGTCTCTGTGGAGCCCGAGTTGATGGGTGGTGCAGTACTATCGATAGAAGATCGAGTTATTGATGGTTCAATTTTGGGTCGCTTAAATAAAATGATCCGAACAATGAATTAAGTAAAAATTTTATAGAGGAAGATTTAAAAGATGCAATTAAATCCATCTGAGATTAGTGATCTCATTAAATCCAAGATTGAAGAGTTTGACGTCAAACCTGAAGAGCGTAAAGAGGGTACTGTTGTTAGCTTAACAGATGGTATCGCGACTGTTCATGGAATTGACTCTGTGATGCAGGGTGAGATGGTTGAACTCCCTCATGGCGTATACGGACTTGCTCTAAACCTTGAACGTGACTCAGTCGGTGTTGTTTTACTTGGAGATTACGAAAAGATCTCAGAGGGCGATCGTGTCATCTGTACGGGTAGAATCATTGAAGTACCGATTGGTCCTGAGTTACTTGGTCGTGTTGTTGATGCAATGGGTAACCCTATTGACGGTAAAGGTGAAATCGGTGCAAAGTTAACTGCTCCTATTGAGCAGATTGCGCCAGGTGTTATCGACCGTCAATCTGTTGATGAGCCGATGCAGACTGGTTATATCGCAATTGACTCTATGGTTCCCGTTGGTCGTGGACAGCGTGAGTTAATCATTGGTGATAGACAGACTGGTAAAACAGCGATTGCAGTTGATACGATTATCAATCAGAAGGGTACAGGCATTAAATGTATCTATGTTGCGATTGGTCAGAAGAACTCAACGATTGCGAATATTGTTCGTAAATTAGAAGAGAATGGCGCAATGGAGCACACAATCGTTGTTGCTGCTGGAGCTTCAGATTCTGCCGCTATGCAATATCTCTCAGCGTATGCTGGTTGTACGATGGGTGAGTACTTCCGCGATCGTGGTGAAGATGCGCTTATCATCTATGATGACCTCTCTAAACAAGCAGTTGCATATCGTCAAATTTCACTTCTCTTGCGTCGTCCGCCAGGTCGTGAAGCGTATCCTGGAGATGTATTCTATCTTCACTCACGCCTACTTGAGCGTGCAGCACGTGTAAATGCAGATTATGTAGAGCGCTTTACTAATGGTGAAGTGAAAGGGAAGACAGGTTCATTGACTGCTCTACCAATCATTGAAACCCAAGCAGGGGACGTTTCAGCGTTCGTACCTACAAACGTAATCTCAATTACGGATGGTCAGATCTTCTTAGAATCCGATCTCTTTAATTCAGGTGTACGTCCAGCGATTAACGCAGGTATCTCAGTATCACGTGTAGGTGGTGCGGCTCAAACTAAGATCATTAAGAAGTTAGGTGGTGGCGTACGTCTTGCGCTTGCTCAATATCGTGAGCTTGCAGCATTCTCACAATTCGCCTCAGATCTTGATGAGATGACTCGCCGTCAGCTTGAGCGTGGAGAGCGTGTAGTTGAATTGATGAAGCAGAATCAATATGCACCTTACTCATTAGCAGATATGGCATTGATTCTCTACGCAATTGAGAATAATTATATTGATGATGTTGCACTAGATGAAGTGCGTACTTTTGCAGCAGATTTAATTCGCTCAGCACGTGCATCTAACAAAGCATTAATGGATAAAATTGATGCAAGCGGTGATTATAATGATGAGATCGCTGCAGAATTGAAAGAGTTGTTAGAGAGCTATAAGAAAGGACAGAGCTGGAAAGCTTAATCATCCTATTGAAGCTGTCGTCAAAATGGATAAATGAGTAGTCGAGGATTGAATGTCAACAGGTAAAGAAGTTCGTAAAAAGATCAAGAGTGTCGGTAACACTCAGAAAATTACAAGTGCGATGGAGATGGTTGCAGCGAGCAAAATGCGCAAGACGCAGGAGCAGATGCAAAAGTCACGTCCCTATGCGAAACAAATTTTACGCTTAGCTGCTCATTTATCTGAAGCAACTGCTGAGGATCATAAGCATCCTTATTTAGTAGCTCGTCCCGAAGTTAAGCGCGTCGGTATCATTGTTATTAGTACTGATCGAGGACTATGTGGAGGGTTAAACCACAACCTTTTCAAACTAGTCTCTGACTCTTTAACAATGTGGCACAAAGAGGGAGTGGAAGTTGATATTGTTACTATCGGTAGCAAAGCAAACTCCTTCTTTAGTCGCTATGGTGGAAATATAGTAGCTACAAGTGGACCTTTAGGTGATTCTCCTGAGCCCTCTCGTTTAATAGGGTTGGCTAAAGTTATGCTTGATAGTTTCGAAGAGGGAACTATTGATGAAGTTCACGTTTTTCACAATCTTTTTGTGAATACAATGACTCAAAAGCCCGTTCAAGATAAGTTATTGCCTGTAGATTCATCTCTTCTTGAAGAAGATGAGAAAGCGTTTGTTACAAACGATAATATGCAGTGGGATTATATCTACGATCCTGCTCCAGAAGAGCTTATCGATACCGTATTAGAGCGTTATATCGAGTATTCAATTTGGCAAGCTGTAGTAGAAAATATTGCTTGTGAGATGGCGGCTCGTATGATTGCGATGAAGGCGGCAAGTGATAATGCGGCAGATCTTATCGAAGAGCTTGAGATTGTCTATAACAAGGCACGTCAAGCGGCGATTACGCAAGAGATTAGTGAAATTGTGAGCGGTGCGGCAGCAATCAATTAACGGTTGAGTATTAAATATATTAACGAGGTTGAAACAAGATATGTCAGGTAAAATTGTTCAAGTAATTGGTGCTGTTGTAGACGTGGAATTTCCACGTGATTCAGTTCCAAGCATCTATAGCGCGCTAAAAGTGCTTGAAAATGGATTAGTATTAGAGGTACAGCAGCAGTTAGGTGATGGTGTTGTACGTACGATCGCAATGGGTAGCTCTGATGGATTACAGCGTGGCTTAGAAGTTGAAGATACTAAAGCGATGATCTCAGTTCCTGTAGGTACTGCAACTTTAGGACGTATTATGGACGTTCTAGGGAATCCAATTGACCATGCAGGTGATATTGGAACAGATGAGCGTTGGGAAATTCACCGTAAAGCACCAACCTATGAGGAGCAAGCAGGTTCTACAGAAGTTTTAGAGACTGGAATTAAGGTTATCGACTTACTCTGTCCATTTGCGCGTGGTGGTAAAGTTGGTCTCTTCGGGGGTGCGGGTGTTGGTAAAACCGTAAACATGATGGAGTTAATCAACAACATCGCTAAAGAGCACGAAGGTCTTTCCGTTTTCGCAGGTGTTGGTGAGCGTACTCGTGAAGGTAACGACTTCTACTACGAGATGAAAGATTCTAACGTATTAGATAAGGTTGCGATGGTTTACGGCCAGATGAATGAGCCACCTGGTAACCGTCTGCGTGTAGCGCTTTCAGGTTTAACCATGGCGGAATATTTCCGTGATGAAGGACGTGACGTACTTCTCTTTATCGATAATATCTATCGTTATACTCTTGCAGGTACTGAGGTTTCGGCACTTTTAGGTCGTATGCCTTCTGCGGTAGGTTATCAGCCTACACTTGCTGAAGAGATG
>JASLFR010000090.1 GCA_030150565.1 Cardiobacteriales bacterium
TGGTTCTGAAAATAAAAACCCTCTCAAGTGAGAGGGTTAAGGGGGCGCATTGAGCGCCTATTTTCGATTATTTATATGATAAAGCGAACGAGTACGTCTTCTTTTTCTTCGAGGGGGAGAAAACTCTCTTGGGGGAGGATCATCACCAAAAAGCAGTGGCGCAAGCTCTGTTAAAGCTTTGTCATACACATTGCGTTTAAAATGGATCACCCGATTAATAGGGGTCCAATACTCTACCCATTTCCAGCCATCAAATTCAGGAGAGTCGCTTGCATCGAGTTGAAGTTTCGACTCATCTGTCTCTAATCTTAAGAGATACCAAATCTGCTTTTGCCCAATACAGAGGCGCTTATTTGGCTCTCTTCTCCGTAAAAATTGGCGAGGAAGCCGATACTTTAACCAATGTTCTGTGCGCCCTAAAACGGTAACATGCTCAGGTTCTAGCCCCGTCTCCTCTTGTAACTCCCGATACATCGCCTCTTCAGGTGATTCATCAGCATCAATTCCCCCTTGAGGAAATTGCCAAGAGTTCTTCTGGCCGATCCTATGTCCCCAAAATAGTTTCTGATCTCGATTACACAAGATGATGCCAACGTTCGCCCGAAAGCCGTCATTGTCAATCATTGTGTTTTCCTTTAAAACCATTTTGAAATGATGATTTCATTGTTCCATAACTGCTCATTTTTGCAAGTTAAATTCACATTGCGTCTCTCTATTTCGTTTCTACTTTAATCACGCCACTCTTCGATAGATAGAGGCTTAAAGCGATTCCAAAGCTTGAGAGAAAGAGGAGGTAGTAGCTGATAATCATCGGGTTAAGATGCTTTGCTAAAATGGGGATTAGGAGGGTGGTGAGCCCTGCAAAAAAAGCGTTGCCAATATTGTAGGAGAAGCCCATTCCACTTAAGCGGATCGGGGCAGGAAAGAGCTGAATGATAATAATCGGCACACAGGCGACAATCCCTAAGAAGAGAGCGGCAAAGCTGTAGGTTGCTCCAATAATCGGTAGAGAGCCGCTTTCGATCGTGCTAAAAAAGAGGGTGCTGCTCCCCCCTAAGAGTAGGGAGAAGAGGAGAAGGGTTCTAATAATCCCGATTCGATCACTCAAAAAGCCAGCAAAGAGTGAACCGATAATATTCATAACGGTGGCGATTAGGGCAATTTTACTCACAAAGAGGGGATCGAGCTTAAACTCTGATCTCATCAGATTTGGGGCAAGCACGACCAATACAACCCCTGCAATGAGCAGCCATGTGGAGAGGGTTGCGATTATTGTTTCGTGCCGAAACTCCGTTAAGACTGATTTGATCGGTCGCTCTTGGCTCAGCCTCTTCTCCTCTTTCATCGCAATAAAGATGGGGGTCTCTTTTAGATATCGCCGAAGATAGAGGGCAAAAAATCCCAATAATCCCCCTAAAATAAAGGGGAATCGCCATGCGTAATTGAGAATTTCATTATCGGTAAAGAGAGTGTTGAGGAGATAGCTTACAAGGTGTCCAATAAGGACGCCGAGCGTCAATCCACTTGCGATCATGGCATTCGCAATACCGATTCGATTGTGAGGAAGATGCTCTGTAACAAAGACGTGAGCGCTTGGCACTTCTCCCCCAAGAGCAATCCCCTGCAGAAGGCGCATTAGAAGGAGAAGAAGGGGGGCGAGATAGCCGATCTCTTCAAAGGTTGGGAGAAGGCCGATTAAGAGGGTTGGAATCGCCATTAAAAAGAGGGAGAGCATAAAGGTGCGTTTGCGCCCAAAAAGATCTCCAATATGGCTCAAGATGATACCGCTCAAAGGGCGTACAAAGTAGGCTACAGCGTACGTTGAGTAGGTCATAACCGTTGAAAGAAATGGGGAGTGAGCGGGAAAGAAGAGCTGCTGTAAAATATTGGCAAAGCTCAAGAAGACGATGAAATCGTAAAACTCTAAAGCACCCCCTAAAGAGGAGAGGGTGAGCGTTTTTATATCTTGTTTAGAGAGGGGAGTCATAAGATTCTCTTTATATTGTTTGGTCGTGAAGCATAAAAAAAGAGCCTAGTCGATCTGATTCAACTAGGCTGCTCTTTAAGGGAGGAGAAGCATCGCATCTCCATAGCTAAAGAAGCGGTAGCGCTCCTCTATTGCGTGTTGATAGATCGCTTCAATGCGCTCTTTCCCCATTAAGGTTGAGACAAGGACCAGTAGGGTCGATTGGGGTAGATGGAAATTGGTGAGCAAGCCATCAATCACCCGAAAGGTGAAATTTGGCTTAATAAAGATATTGGTATCCCCTTCAAAAGGTTCTAACTGATCCCCTGAAGCGAGCCCCATCGACTCAAGAGCACGAACTACCGTCGTTCCAATAGCGATAACACGCCCTCCATTTTGGCGCGTCTTCTCAATTTTATCGATCGTCTCTTGCGGGACGCTAATCCACTCTTGGTGCATCGTATGTTCATCGATATTATCGGTGCGAATCGGTTGAAAAGTGCCCGCACCAACATGGAGTGTTACTTCTGCACGATGTACGCCGAGCTGATCGATCGATTGGAGTAGCTCTTCTGTAAAGTGAAGCCCTGCAGTCGGTGCCGCTACTGCCCCCTTCTCATGCCCAAAGACGGTCTGATACCGCTCCTCATCGAGGGTCTCATCTTCACGGGTGATGTAGGGGGGGAGAGGCATCTTCCCATATTGATCGAGCAGATCGCTTAAACGCTCCCCATTTAGGGTAGAGAGGGTGAAAAATTGCTCGTTACGATCGGTCACCTCAAGGCGAGGCTCACCATTAATCACAATTTTATGCCCCACTTTTGGCGCTTTACTCACCCGAAGTTGGGCTAGCGCACTCTCCTCAGTTAAGAGGCGTTCGAGCATAATCTCCACCTTTCCGCCACTCTCTTTTTGCCCATAAATACGTGCAGGAATCACACGGGTATTATTGAAGATTAGCAGATCATCTTTGCGAAGATAGTGGATAAAATCGGGAAAGGTACGATCCTCAATCCCCCCATTTTCAGCAATTAAAAGGCGAGAAGTCCCTCGCACTTTTGGAGGAAATTGGGCGATTAATTCATCAGGGAGATGGTAATCGTAATCGGATAATCGATTCATAAGGTGAGCTCCTACGGGATCAGGTGGTTTATCTCAAGAGCGTAGAGCATCTCTTCTGACTCTCGATCACGAATGAGGCGGGCAGAATCCGCATCACTCTCATCAGTTAAAAGTACTTCAGCGGCGCGCCCCCGTGTATTGTAGTTGGAGGCCATGGTAAATCCGTACGCACCCGCTTCTGTAACGGCTAATAGATCCCCAGCTGAGAGGGCAAGCATCCGCTCTTTCCCTAAAAAATCCCCCGTTTCACAGATGGGGCCAACAATATCGTAGTTGTGGGGCTCAGCTTCAGAATCCTTTTGGGTGATAGCGCTGATATTCATCCAAGCATCATAAAGAGCGGGGCGAATAAGATCATTCATCGCAGCATCAACAATCGCAAAGTGCTTCCCCTCATTCTCTTTAGTGAGGATTACTTTAGTAAGTAGAAGACCTGCATCCCCAACGATAGAGCGCCCTGGCTCAATATAGAGGGCAAGATCTCGCTCTCCAATCTTCTCAATCGCCATATCGATCCAATCTTTGAAGTTGATGAGAGTCTCATCGGTATAGCGAATTCCTAAACCACCCCCCATATCGAGATGTTTTAGATGAATACCTCTCTTAGCAAGGCGATCGATAAGATCGAGAGTTAAGTCGAGCGCTTCAGCGTAAGGGGCAAGCTCAGTGAGTTGCGAGCCGATATGAAAATCGATCCCCTCTATAGAGAGCATCGGCATACTCTGCATCTCTTGATAGAGGCGAAACGCATCCTCCATGCTCATTCCAAACTTATTCTCCTTTAAACCTGTGGAGATGTAGGGGTGTGTTTTAGGGTCGACATTTGGGTTGATGCGGATGGAGACGGGCGCTTTAAGATTGAGCTCAGTTGCTACCTCATTCAGCATATAGACCTCTGCAACCGATTCGATATTGAAGCAGCCAATACCACTCTTTAGAGCGAAACGTAGATCTTCCATACTCTTTCCTACCCCTGAGTAGACCACTTTTTCTGCAGAGCCCCCAGCTGCTAATACTCGTTTCAATTCACCAACTGAGACGATATCGAAGCCTGACCCTGCTCGAGCTAAGCTCTGTAGAATGGAGAGATTGCTATTTGCCTTTACGGCATAACAAATCTGGTGGGGATAATCGCCAAAAGCCTCTCGGTATGCGTGAAAATTTTCAAGAATTTTAGGCTCAGAGTAGAGGTAGAGCGGTGTTTGGTAGCGCTCTGCAATCGTTTTTAAGATATCAGCATTCATGAGTAGGGAGTCTCCAGAAATGATTGGGGAAGATAGAGGGGCCCTTTTTGGCCACAGCTAACGATTAGAATCGATAGAATCAATAAGATAGAGATTTTTTTCATAGCATCAATTATCCAGTATCGGGGGAGCGGAATCGATTATCTTATCACACACTTTTATCGCGAAAAGGGAGCATTTACCGCTGATTAATTGCATAATGGGGGAGATTGAAGAAATTTTTTAAAGAGTCGTGAAGGAGTTTGGAAAAGATGGGGAATCGAAGAGGAGGGGAGAGAGGTGT
>JASLFR010000110.1 GCA_030150565.1 Cardiobacteriales bacterium
GGTGAGAATATTCTCATCATTAATCAGAATCTCCCCTTCCGCATGCTGCTCGGGATAGAGCTCATACATCTTATTAAAGGTGCGAAGGAGCGTTGATTTTCCACATCCTGAAGGGCCGATAAAGGCTGTCACCTGATTGGCAGGAATATCGAGGGTAATATTATGAAGCGCCTGAAACTTCTGATAGTAAAAGTTTAAATTACGTACGCTAATTTTTGCAGGATAATCCCGTATGGGCTCTTCTCGTGTCGTAGTAAAGGGGGGGATTGCATGCTCTCTTTTTTCTAAGCTCATAGCCAATATTCATCTTCCTTTTAGATCAATGAAGCGAAATAGTATTCACTCTCTACTTTAAAGAAGAATTGTGACACCTTTGTAACAGAGAAGCGGTAAATTCCCCCCTCAAATAGGCAAAAGTGGTATGATTAGCGCGTCTTTTTTAACTTTAATGAGTGATAATCGATTATGGATATTCGTGATTATATCGGCAGCGTACTCAACTTCCCTAAAGAGGGGGTCGATTTTAAAGATATTACGCTTCTTCTTCGTAACCCTAAGGCGTTTCAACATGTTGTAAAATCGATGAGCGAATTTGTCGAGGCTCAAAATGCGAGCGTTATTGTTGCGCCTGAAGCGCGCGGTTTTCTCTTCGCTTCAGCTGTCGCCTTTCACTCAGGTCTCCCCCTTGTTTTAGTAAGAAAACCAGGGAAACTCCCCCGTGAAGTTCATCAGATTGAGTACTCACTTGAGTATGGATCTGCCACTCAAGAGATGCATAAAGGGGATCTTAAAAAGGATGATCGTGTCGTTATCATCGATGATATTTTAGCAACAGGTGGGACGATTCAAGCGATTATTGAGATGATTGAACGGGAGGGAGCCTCACTCGTTGGACTCTCCTTTTTAGCGGATCTCACCTACCTTCATCCTAAAGAGCTCTTTAAAGAGTATCCTACCCAATGCTTTGCAAGCTACGATGAGTAGGAGTGATAAAATTTATAAGGATAAAAAAAGAGTTCTTATCACTAAGAACTCTAATTCCTTCTCTTCTATCCGTCGTCTATTTAACTCTTCATTTTTCTGCTGATAGAGAGAATCTCTCTTATCTTTTAAAGTTTAAAGGGAAGAGCCCTCTTCCCTAATCTATCGGCTCTTAAGCAATAAACATCTGATAGATGAAGTAGACCCCTGCAACAAAGATCGCAAGGCTGATAAGGCTCCATAGTAATTTAATCATCTTAAACCTCCTTTGATTTATTGTGATTATCTGCTGCTGTTGATTACACAGTAGCGCCCTTCTAACCGCATAGCAACTGATCTTAAGGCATTATTTATTTATCTAAAAAGGGGTGATAATTAATAACTTCTATTACTGAAATTTAACTTTTTTGGAGCTAAATCCTCAAAAATGGCGCTCAATATTACACTCCTCACCCAATCGGGCGCTCCTTTATGGAAAAAAGGAGCCCTCCTCTTATCAGAACGCTCTACAGCTATTTACAACCTGCATGCAACGTGCAACTATAGAGCACTTCCCACTTTTATTTATGAGATGAAATGAATGAGTAGCAGTAGCGGACTATGCAGGAATCCAATCGAGCCGAGAGAGCAGATCCTCTTTCGACCAATCCTCTCGCTCTGCCGATTCCTGCTCAATCAGCATCAACGCCGTATTAATCAGATGAGTGCGCATCTCTCTTGCAGCCGCCGCACCATCCCCCTTCATCAACGCTTCATGCAATTTCTCATGATCGAGAAAAGCTTCCATACAGCTACGGGAGTGGGGAACAGTGCTTGGTCCAGTCAAGAGAACCGTATTTCGAGATTGTTCAATAATCGTAATCACCCGCTCAATCCCCGCCACCTCAAGGAGGGTAAGATGGTAATCACGATCCGCCTCAAGCGTTGCTTGCGCATCATCACTCAAAGCGGCTTGATAAAACGTCTGGTAGCTCGCTTCAATTCGCTTGCGATCGCTCTCATCCATGCGATCAGCAAGGGCTCGAATGACGGGAATCTCCAACATCATCCGTACCTGAAAGGCTTCAATCAGCCCCTCAAAGGAGGTGGGTAGAATACGAATCCCACGATTCTTCTCAATCCGCACCATCCCCACATTCGCTAATTGCTGTGCAGCTTCTCGAACGGGGGTGCGAGAGGCGCCAATCCATTTGCCGATCTCTGTGGCTGAGTAGAGTTGTCCCGGTTTTAAAACATTATCCAAAATCGCTTTGCGAATGAGGATAAAGGCTTGTTCAGATAAACTTTCAAATTTTTTAAGTGGCTTCATTTAATATTGTTATTCTTATCGTTATTGATCAGTAAAAGGAGAGAAACAGAATATGTCTCAAGTAAAATATGCCGTCATCGGCGGAGGAATTAATGGTCTTGCCGTCGCTCGCCAATTGAAACTCGATTATCCTGAAGCGGATATCACCGTTTTTGAGAAAGAGGCGGAGGTCGCAGAGCACCAATCGAGCCACAACTCAGGGGTGGTGCACGCTGGTTTATATTACGAACCTGGTAGCTTAAAAGCAAGACTCTGCCGCCGTGGTGTGGAGCTCGTTCGTGACTATTGTCAAACCAATGATCTCCCCTATGAAGAGTGTGGAAAATTGGTTGTCGCGCTTAATGATGTTGAAGAGGAACGTTTAAAATCGATCTATGAGCGCTCACTTGCCAATAGTGTGCCTGGCGTAGAGATGATCTATGGTCAAGATAAGATTCGTGAAATTGAGCCAAATGCGGTGGGGCAAGCAGCATTAAATTCCCCTGAAACTGCAATCACCTGTTATGGAACCATCGCTAAGCATATGGGGAAAGAGCTTGTTGAAAAAGGGGGAACGATTCATCTCAATAGTGAAGTTCATAGTCTAACTCTTGATGAGAATGAGAAGATTGTTATCACTCTTGAAGGTGGAAAAGTTCACGAAGAGCAATTCGATTACGCAGTCACCTGTGCTGGGCTTCAATCAGACCGTTTAGCTAAAAATTCAGGCGATAAAGCGGACCCGAAAATTATCCCCTTCTTCGGTCAATACTTTATTATCGACCCTGCGAAGAAAGATGAGATTAAAGGGTTGATCTACCCCGTTCCCGACCCTAAATACCCATTCTTAGGGGTACACTTTACTAAACGTGTTGATGGTCAGATGATGATCGGCCCTAACGCTTTCCTCTCTAAAGCGCGTGAAAATTATGATGGTAAAGGGATCAGCTTTAAAGATGTTGTCGATTACGCAACCTATCCAGGATTCTGGCGCTTTGCGATCAAAAATATCCCAACAGCGATGCGTGAAGTGAAGACTGTCTTTAGCCAAAAACGTTTCGTTAATGATGCAGCACGCTACGTTCCTTCTCTTAAAGATGTGAGCGTCACTCCAACTACCCGCGGCATTCGTGCACAAGCGATGGCAAAAGATGGTTCACTCGTTGATGACTTTGTCATTCGTCGTGAAGGGAAGATTACCCATATCCGTAACGCTCCCTCCCCTGGCGCAACCTCTTCAATGGCGATTGCAGAGTATATCGTGCGTGAAGTGATGACGGGTAAAGCGGAAGGTTAATTCAATCCCCTTCAATTTAGATCATCATAAAATAGAAGAAGCCTCTCACAATTGAGAGGCTTTCTCTTTTTTAGCTCTCTTACTCTTCTACTGCTGCTTATTCGATTTAAAGAGTAAGCGCACCACAATATTAAGAAGCAGAATTGCCATCGTCATAAAGAAGACGCCCGCCCACGCTAAGCTCTGCAGATTGCTATCTGGCGTCATTGCAAAGTTATAGATCGTGACGGGTAAGCTCGCCATCGGCTCCATAAGATCGGTACTCCAGAACTGATTAGAAAGCGTAGTAAAGAGTAGCGGCGCTGTCTCCCCAGAGATACGGGCAACGGCGAGAAGAATCCCCGTCATAATCCCAGAAAGGGAGGATTTTAACGTTATCCGTAGAATGATCTTCCATTTAGGAGTGCCAAGGGCGTAC
>JASLFR010000047.1 GCA_030150565.1 Cardiobacteriales bacterium
TCAGAAGAGGATTTGAGCAGATTAATGAAGATCTCTCCAAAATTGGCAAAACTCAATCGTGAGCGTTACGCACAATTTGAAGCAGATTTTACCCCCCTCAATAGTCGCCCCGCCCTCTATCTCTTTAAGGGGGATGTTTACAGTGGGCTCGATGCATATACCTTAAAGGAGGTGGAGGTCAATTATCTTGAGCGTTCGCTAACGATCCTTTCTGGACTCTATGGAATGATTGAGCCGCTCGATCTTATTCAGCCTTACCGCTTAGAGATGGGGACAAAACTTCCCAACCCTTTAGGGGAAAATCTCTACCAATTTTGGGGGGATCAATTGAGCATCGCCCTCAATGAAAAGATGAAAAAATTAGGGCAGAGAGAGCTGATCAATCTTGCATCGAATGAGTATTTTAAAGCACTCAACCCTAAAAAGATTGAGGCACCAATCATCACCCCAATCTTTAAAGATTATAAAAATGGAGCGTACAAAATTATCAGCTTCTACGCTAAAAAAGCGCGAGGATTGATGGTGCGTTTTGCAGCGGAGAAGCAGCTAACCTCCGCCGAAGAGCTTAAATCATTCTCGATAGATGGCTATCAATACCAAGAGAGTGATAATCCCAATGAACTCCTCTTTCTAAGAAAAGAAGAGGCATAAAATTCGACTCAATCGAGTAATCAAGAGTAAAAGAGAGAATAAAAATATGGCTAAAAATGAGCAGAACCTCCTCTGGATCGACCTAGAGATGACAGGCCTTTCAGAAGAGATCCACCACATTATCGAGATCGCCTCAATTGTCACTGATGCCGAACTCAACATTTTGGCAGAAGGGCCCAATTTAGCGATTTATCAACCAGATGAGATTTTAGATCTTATGGATGAGTGGTGTGTCAATACTCACGGCGCTTCTGGATTAACAGAGCGGGTGCGGAGCAGCAAAACCTCTCTTGAAGAGGCGGAGCTTGCCACCCTCAATTTTGCAAAAGAGTGGATTCCTGAAGGAAAAACACCCCTTTGTGGCAATAGTATCGGCACTGATCGTGCATTTATCGCAAAATATATGCCCTCACTCAATCAATTTTGCCACTATAGAAATGTTGATGTGAGCTCTTTTAAAGAGATGATTCGCCGCTGGTACCCCGATGCTGATGGATATAAAAAAGCGAATACACACCTCGCCCTTGATGATATTCGTGAATCGATTGGCGAGCTAAAATTTTATCGTGAACACTTCTTTAAACACTCCTAATCCCTCTATTTTAAAAAGAGAGTCCCCATGAGCGCACCTAAAATCGACCTTAAAAGCCCAATTCAATTTATCGCCTCAGGATTTGGTTCAGGCAGCTCCCCAATCGCTCCTGGAACGATGGGAACAGTGATGGCGATTCCACTCTGGATGCTCTTCTCTCTCCTCTCTCCGCCCCTCTATATTGGGATGTTAATCATCACCACTCTCTTTGGAATCTACATCTGCGGTGCTGCCTCAAAAGAGCTTGGCGTACATGATCATGGGGGGATTGTTTGGGATGAATTTGTAGGGTACTGGATCACCATGTTCCTCATACCACTCACATTTTGGAATATCGTGATCGGTTTTCTCCTCTTTCGTCTCTTCGACATCCTCAAACCGTGGCCAATTTCAGCGATCGATCGGCGTGTAAAAGGGGGATTTGGCATTATGATTGATGATATTATCGCAGGCCTTTTTGCACTGCTCTGCTTTCATATTGGGCGCTATCTGCTACAATTGCTCGGTTAATTTTTACCCTAATTTCCGATATATTGTAGGTACTTAAACGGTGGCAAAGAGAAACTCTCGTAATAAAATGCTCTATGATGGAGCAAAACAGTTAGAGAAAAAACTCCCTCAATTTGAGCGCTATCTCAAGAAGAGATTTAGTCGACTCTCAGGACCTAAAAAGGCGATTGCAGGAGTTGTAGTAACCCTCATCATTCTCCTCTTAGGTTTTGGGTTGACACACTTCTCAACTCAACTTGAGGGGAATATCAATGAAGCGGTCTATCATCAATGTTCGCTCATTAAGCTTGTCGATGGCGATAGCATCAACGCTCGCTGCCCTGATAGCAATGGTGGGATTGTCGATCTTAAAGTGCGTGTCTACGGTATTGATGCCCCTGAGATGCGCCAAAAACCGTGGGGAGAGGAGTCTCGTCAATACCTTAAGCATCTCTTTGTTTATGGTGTCAATCATCCCCCTTTTAATAAGAAGTCGGATGCGTCAGATCAAGCCTTAAAACGGCAAAACTTCACTTTAGAGGTGAAAGATACCGATCGCTACCAACGCAAAGTAGCCAAAATTATCCACAACGGTGTCGATTTAGGATTAGAGATGGTGCGCGGTGGGCAGGCGGTTGTTTATGAGCAGTACAATAAAGACCCTAAATATCCCCCCGCAGAGATGGAAGCAAAACGTGCAAGAAGAGGTATTTGGCGAGAAAATGGGCCTCACCAAGACCCCGCTCAATGGCGCAGAACCAATTAATAGTTAAAGAATTAGGAGCAATTTGATGTTAAAAGAGATCTCACTTATGCAGCGCTGGCGATCTGAAACGATTAAGCGCGCCCCTTCAGAGCGACTAATTACTGAACGTCTGGTCCATTGGTGGATTTTTGCGATCCCCCTCTTCATCTTTCTAATTGGGGGCTACTTCTACCTTAAGTCGTTAACACGTGGCGCTTACACCTTCGAGTTTCTGCTCTACCTTCCTGCAGATCGTCCAGAGTTTATCCCTCAAGAGATCTATAAATATCTGCTTATGGCGATGGAGGAGTTTCGAGCGATTCTTCCTGAATCGATTAAAAACTTCATTCTCAATGCCCGTGTAACGCCGATGAAATGGTTTAGCCAGATTGTGATGCTCTATGCGCTCTACCGTGCAATTCGTGCCCTCTTAACCTTCTTAACGACTCGCCTAACGGTTACCTCACAAAGAATTAATCTTAAGAGTGGATTCTTTCGAGCTCAAGATCTTGAACTCCCTTTAGAGCATCTCACTCTCCTCCACTTTAACGACTCATTCTTAAGCCGTCTTCTCGATGTTGGGGGGGTAAAAATTCAAGCAACAGGGGGGTTCCTTCTTCAAATTCCCGCACTTGGAGCGATTGAAGAGCTAAAAGAGCAGCTTGTTGCCATTAAAGAGGAGCACTCAAAACTTCCCTCCCCTGTCGAAATGAGCAGCGCAGAGCCCACCTTTGAAAAGAGAGAGGCGGAGCCTACGATAGTAAAAGATACACCGCTCCCTAAAGAAGAGAGCGCCCCCTCTCATCGCCCCTTAACGCCTGAGCAACGAGCGAAAATTGAGGCGGCAGAGCGTGCTCGCACCCCAATCTCCAAAATTCAAGAGCGCCAACAGCTACATCAACATAGCG
>JASLFR010000017.1 GCA_030150565.1 Cardiobacteriales bacterium
CGGCAGATGAGACTCTATCTTCACCATCTAATAAACAACCTCATTCAGGAGGAGGAGAAGAGTGCCCATCTCTTAACGTTTGATAGTAAAAATCAAAAAGTAAAAGCTGTTACCTTCAAAGGGATCTCAAAAGAGGAGGCAGAGAAGCATCTCCTAACCGTTTTAGAGGGGTTTCAGATGGGCAATGCGCTCCCCATTACGCTTCCAGCTAATTTTGCTCCTCTTACGAAGGGGCAGAAGAAGAGGGAGCAGGCGATCTTGAAGAGATATTGCAATCAACAAAAAATCAGCTTTGAGCAGCTCCTAAAGCTTGAGCCCGCTGCACTGGATGACCTCATTCATGAGCTCCACCACCATGAACCAGAGCTACACGCTCTCTTAAGGGAGGATCTTGAAAGACGACTAAAGCAGGATGATCCTTATAATCGGGGTGGTTTTAATCCTATTGAGCGGCGCCTTTTTGGAGAACCTACCCTAAAATTGAGTTATCTCTCACTCCTTTTTAGTACCCTCTATCTTCTTCCCCATTTAGAACTGCTGAAATAGTAAGGAATCCCATATAGATGCAATCCAATAATATTGAATTAATCATAATCAGTGGCCAATCTGGCTCTGGAAAGTCGATCGCGCTCCAGACACTCGAAGATGAAGGCTTCTTCTGTGTCGATAATCTCCCTTTAAGCTTTCTACCCGAATTTATGGAGAAGATCATTAAAGAGGATCGAACACGCCGTTTAGCGGTAGTGATTGATGGGCGTGGGTTTCCCGATGATCTTGCAAACACCTCTGACATATTGAAGAGCGTGCGAAAGCTCCCTCAACTCACCATTCGGCTCCTCTTTCTGGCAACGACCGAAGAGGTATTGATCAATCGTTACAGCAATACTCGCCGTCGCCACCCCTTAGCGCTCCATAAACAGGGGCTAATTGAGTCAATTGCTTATGAGAATCGGCTCATCGAACCGCTGCGCCAAGAGTCCGATATTACGCTCGATACCTCGCTCCTCAATGTTCACCAACTGCGAGCAGAACTGAAACTTCGCCTCTTTAATAAGAGTGAAAATAGCCTACTAATTCAGATAGAATCCTTCGGCTTTCGTAATGGTGTTCCACTCGATGCAGATTTTATCTTCGATGCGCGCGTCTTAACCAATCCCCACTGGGTTCCCCATCTTCGGGAATATAGCGGTTTAGAGACCCCAATTGAGGCGTATTTTGAAGAGGCTGATGATGTACAGGAGTATTATCACGATCTAAAGCACTTCTTTGAGCGCTGGATCCCCCGCTTCCAATCTGGTACCCGCTCCTATCTCTCCATCGCTATTGGATGTACGGGGGGGAAACATCGCTCCGTCTACCTTGTCAATCGTCTATACCACGCCCTTAAAGAGCGTTATACTATCACCGCCAAACATCGTGAGCTTGAGCGCCAGATGCGCGATTAAGCCGATCTTTTACCCAAAAAAATGAGGACATTATGACAAATATCATCGATGGAAAAGCATTTGCCACATCCCTTAGAAGCAGAATCAGTGAACAGGTTGCAGACCTTAAAGCGCGCCACAATTGTGTACCTGGATTGGCGGTGATCTTGGTAGGTGAAGATCCTGCAAGTCAAGTTTATGTGCGCAATAAAGAGAAATTTGCTAAAGAGTGTGGATTTAAATCGGTAACGTACCGTAAAGAGGATTCTATTACTCAAGAGGAGCTTCTCTCACTCATCGATGAGCTCAATAATGATTCAACGATTCATGGAATTTTAGTTCAGCTCCCACTCCCTAAAGGGCTTGATGAGGAGGCGGTACTCAATCGTATCGATCCCAATAAGGATGTGGATGGCTTCCACCCAGTCAACATTGGGCAGCTCTCCATTGGGAAACCGAATCTAATCCCCTGTACCCCTCTTGGCTCTCTTCTTCTACTTCAAGATAAGCTTGGAAAAGATCTCTCAGGAAAACATGCAGTGATTGTGGGTCGCTCCAATATTGTGGGCAAACCGATGATGCAGTTGCTACTCTCTCAAAACTGCACCGTTACCGTCGCTCACTCCCGCACGACTAATACAAAAGAGCTCTGCCAAGCGGCAGATATTGTAGTGGCTGCGGTTGGAGTCCCTGAGTTGATCAAGGGAGATTGGATTAAAGAGGGAGCAACGGTAATCGATGTAGGGATTAACCGCATCGAGAAGGATGGCAAGACCAAACTGGTAGGAGATGTTGCTTTTGAAGAGGCAAAAGAGCGCGCCGCCTTTATCACCCCCGTTCCAGGTGGCGTTGGCCCAATGACCATTGCCTGCCTTCTTCGCAACACCTTAACGGCGATGTGTAAACTGAATGGAATTGAAGATCCTAATCGCTTATAAATATTTATAAAGAAGAGCACCAGAAAAGCCCCATTCACCTGAGTGGGGCTTTTTTATTGCCTTAAAAATTGGTTTAAAGCGGGGAGATAATACTCCACTAAATCGAGCGGCGCCCCTTCAAGCAGAAATTGGGAATAGCGCCCAATAGTAGAAAAGTGGTAATCAGTAGCGAGAAGAGGATTCAAATCATCAGAAAAGAGGGCAGACTCCCTCTCTACAACTCCATAATAGAAGGGGGAGCGAGAGAGAGGGAGCGAGCCATCAAAGAGCTGTGCTCCAAGTGGTCTCTCACCACAATTGAGAATTTTGCGCCAAGCAGATGCCTCAGGATTGATCGCGCTCCTTGCCCACACGACGGGAGTCCCCGCCAAATTGAGAAAAACATCCCGTATAAAATACTCTTGCCCCCCCATCTTCTCTCTCTGAAGCCTTAAGAGCGTGACCGAAAAGGGGGCACGTAACGATTTTAATCCCGCCGTTAACGAGTTAATCGTTAGCAGTTTAATAAGCTTTTCAGATGCTCTTTCCTCTATTTGATCCCCCTCTTCACTCCACCAACCTGTCACCTCCTCTAAAAACTTAGAGGGGCATCGCTCCTTATTTGGAAAGCATAACGGTGATTGGGAGAGAGATAGGGGGAGAATGGGGCTCATGAGAGGCTCCTTATAGATGAGGATAAAGCGAGTTTATTGTAGCAATTGGTGATAACTATTCATATCTCAAGAGGGGCATATGCTAGAATAGTTGGTTTAATTTTAAGCGGCGCCTCTGGCTCGATTCCAGTGGCGTTATTTCCCATTTCAATCGCTGCCGAAAGGGCCAAAGATATGTCAGAAGAGATCATTCGCACCAATTTTATTCGTCAAATTATTGATAAAGATTTAGCTGATGGCAAATACCAGAGCCCATCAGAGATCTATACCCGATTCCCTCCTGAGCCGAATGGCTATCTCCATATTGGGCATGCAAAATCGATCTGCCTCAACTTTGGAATCGCTCGTGATTATGGGGGAAAGTGTAATCTCCGTTTTGATGATACCAATCCCACGAAAGAGGAGATTGAGTATGTAAACTCCATTATGGAGGATGTGAAATGGCTCGGATTTGAGTGGGATGAGCTCTTCTACGCCTCCGATTATTTTGAAAAGTTTTACGAAGCAGCCATCACCCTAATCAAAAAAGGGTTAGCTTACGTTGATGATAGCTCCGCTGAAGAGTTGCGAGCGATGCGTGGCACCTTAACTGAACCAGGTGTTAATTCCCCCTACCGAGATCGCTCCATTGAAGAAAACCTCGATCTCTTTGAGCGGATGCGTAAAGGGGAATTCCCCGATGGAGCGAAGATCTTACGCGCTAAGATCGATATGAGCTCCCCTAATATGAATCTTCGTGATCCTGCTATCTACCGTATTCGCCACGAAACCCACCATCAAACAGGGGATGAGTGGTGCATCTATCCAATGTACGACTTTGCACACGGTTTGAGCGATGCTTATGAGGGGATTACCCACTCACTCTGTACATTAGAGTTTGAAGATCATCGGGTTCTTTACGATTGGTTTATTGAGCATTGCGATGTTCCCCATGTACCTCGCCAGTATGAATTCTCACGCCTCAATTTAGAGTATACAGTCACCTCGAAACGTCGCTTAACGCAACTTGTACAAGAGGGAATTGTTGATGGCTGGGATGATCCCCGCATGCCTACCATTGCTGGGTTACGTCGTCGAGGTTGCCCTCCTGCGGCGCTCCGTCTCTTCTGTGATCGCATTGGGGTAACAAAATCAGAGAATAATATTGAGGTGCAGCAGCTCGATCAAGCGATGCGAGATGTCCTCAATGAGACGGCACATCGTCGTATGGCTGTTCTCGATCCTATTAAGGTCACCTTAACGAATTATGAGGGGGAAGAGATTCTCTCTGTACCTAATCATCCACAAGATGAGACGCAAGGGCGCCGAGAAATTCCCTTCAGTAGTGAGCTCTACATTGAGCGGGAAGATTTTAGAGAAGAGGCGAATAAGAGATATAAACGATTAGTATTAGGGCAATATGTTCGTCTACGTGGCGCTTATATTATTCAAGCAACTGAAGTGATTAAAAATGAGGCGGGTGAGATTACCGAAATCAGAGCGGAAGTTGTCCCAGGCTCTTTAGGTAAGAATGTGGAAGGGGTTAAAGCGCGTGGAGTGATTCAGTGGGTAGATGCCAAGAGTGCAATCAACGCCCCGATTCACCTCTACAATCTTCTCTTCTCCTCCCCCAACCCCGCTAACGAAGAGGGGGATATGCTCGATTTTGTTACCGATGATTCATTAGTAATCGTTAAAGGGGCAAAACTTGAGCCATCTCTTCTCGATGCGCCTGTTGGTGTAGCGTATCAATTTGAACGAGTGGGTTACTTTGCCCGCGATTCTAAAGCTGAAACGCTCACCTTTAACCGCGTTGTTACCCTAAAAGATGGATTTAAGTAATCCAGACTCGAGGAAGAGAATCGTTTTATGATGAGCTATCTACATGAAACAGCGCCCAAGTTGGCAAAAGGGTTGGAGCAGGTCTACCTCTATCGAGCCTCTCTTATGGAGGGGCTCTGGCTCTCGGTGAAACTTGGAGTCGCTTCCCTTCTGCTGGCGCTTATTCTCGGCGCTATTTCAGCGCTGATGTCGATCAGTCACAAACGGGTTCTTAATCGAATCTCATTTATCTACACCTCTGTGATTCGTGGAATTCCCGATATTGTCCTGATCTTCCTCTTCTTCTATGGGATTCAGGAGCTCCTAAATTTAGCAACCAGCTCACTCAATCGGCCGATGATCTATCTTAGCCCCTTCATTTCAGGGGTGATTACGATTGGGGTGATGTTTGGTGCATTTATCTCTGAAACCTTTCGAGCAGCGATTATTGCAGTTCCTAAAGGGCAGATGGAGGCAGCAACGGCTCTTGGTATGAGAAGAGGTTACGCTTATCGCCGTATTATCTTTCCTCAAGCGATGCTCTACGCTCTTCCTGGATTGAGCAATAACTGGTTAGTGATGCTTAAAGCGACTGCGCTCGTCTCGCTCGTAGGTTTAAAAGATATCGTAGGGGTTGCAGGTGATGCGGGGGGAGCAGAGCGGAACTATATGCCTTTTATGCTCGCAGCAGGGGTTGGTTACCTTCTCTTTACAATTGTCTCTATTGTCATTATTCGCCTATTGGAGAGACGTTTTAGCGTAGGCGTGGTTCGAGGAGTCTCTGCATCATGAGTGACGTTTTAGCCCGCTTACCTGAATATGGGGATGCGATTCTCTTAACCTTACAGCTCACCTTTATCTCTGCTCTTATTGGATTGGTGCTTGCGGTTCCGTTAGCGCTTTTAGCGCTCTCACGCTATCGAATCATCCGCTGGCCGATTGAGTTTTTTAGCTTTCTCTTTCGTGGCACTCCCCTCTTAGTTCAGATCTACATTATTTACCGAGGGGCGCCTGAGCTCGATTTTGTACGCAATAGTTGGCTCTGGAGCTATTTAAGAGAGCCTTTCTACTGCGCTCTTTTAGCTTTTTCACTCAACACCTGCGCTTACACTATTGTGATCTTTAAGGGTGCTTTTGAGAATACCTCTCGTGGAGAGATTGAGGCGGGAATTGCGTTAGGGATGAATCGTTTCACCCTCTTTCGTCGCATCATCTTCCCCTCAGGAATTCGACGCGCACTCCCGATCTACAATAATGAGGTGATCTTTATGTTGCACGGCTCTGCGCAAGCCTCCACGATCACACTGCTCGATATTTTGGGGCTCTCTCAAAATATCGCTAAGCAGACCTTTACAACCTATACCCCTTACCTAATTGCAGCGGGGCTCTATATGTTGATCACCTTTATTCTTATTCTTATCTTTAGAGCGTTAGAGCGGCGATACCTTAGCTATCTCACCCCAACCTCTATTTAATATTTCACTGATCAAAAAAAGCTCATGAAAACCATGAGCTTTTTTATTAAATTCTCTTTTCCAAGATGAGATAACTACCCTCTTTGGAGAATAAGGCGCTCCCGATCGGTCAGCTTCTCCCCATTTTTTATCAGCTCTGTTACATAATATTTAGGATTGAGATGGCGTGTCTCTCGCTGAAGAAACGTTATAAACTCCTCCCGCTGATGCGATTCACTCTCGATCAGGTGGCGGCGAGTCGCTAACTGCTGAAGATAAGGGAGCTCGTCACGATCAGCAAAATGGTGAAAGAGTTTTCCCAAATGGTTCATCTGCCCCCGATTCTCCTTAAACCACTGTAATAGCTCATAAAGGAGTGGAGCTCTAATATCCTCAAGCTCCAGTAGAAAGGAGAAATTTGTCACCTCATCTGCTAAGGGTGGGTGGTTGAGAAGCAGTGAGATCATCCGCTCAAAAGGTTGAGGGAGTGAATCTTCATGAATTCTAAAACGGCGCTCCCTTAATGGGCGAGAAGTGGGGGTTGCACGACGCTCAACATGTCGCTGTAACACCTCTTCACTCACATCGGTCTCTTTAGCTAAATCGGCTCGTAAAATATCCCGCAACGGAGTATCTCTCATCCGATTAATAAGGGCACTCGCCTCTGCTAAGAGTTGAGAGCGCCCCTCTCGTGTTGTTATATCGATCTCCCGCTTCAACATCTCAAAGAGATATTGGGAGAGTGGAGTCGCCTCTGCGATCGCCTCTCGAAAGGCGTGCTCCCCATTTTTCTGAACAAAGGTATCAGGATCCTCCCCTTCAGGAAGAAAGAGAAAAGAGAGCTCTTTTCCAGCGGGCAGAATAGCAAGCGCCTCATGAAGCGCTTTATCCGCAGCTTGTCGCCCCGCACGATCCCCATCAAAACAGATCACAACATGGGAAGTGTAGCGAAAGAGCATCTCAATCTGCCGCTCTGCAATCGCAGTACCGAGCGTTGCCACCACATTTCCCACACCGTAATGGGCGAGCATGACAACATCCATATACCCTTCAACAACAATGATCTCATCATACTTGCGTTCGTGATGGCGCAACTCGTAGAGGCCGTAAAGCTCATGCCCCTTTTTAAAGAGAAGTGTCTCTGGAGAGTTGAGATATTTCGGCTCCCCCTCCCCTAAAATGCGCCCCCCAAAACCGATCGGTGCTCCCCTTCGATTATGGATTGGGAAGATGATTCGTTGACGAAATCGATCATAAACCCGCCCACTATCGGAGCGACTCAGAAGACCAACTGCGAGCATCTCCTCATCAGTAAACCCTTTTTGTTGAAGATAATCTCTCAGATGACTCCACCCTTCAGGCGCAAAGCCGATGCGGTAACGCTCCCGATCTTGAGCAGTCACATTCCGCTCACTGAGATACGTCTGAGCGCTCCTGCCAACAGGGCTAAGCAGCTGCTGCTCAAAGAAGAGAACCGCCTCTGTAAGCAGTCGATTTAAGCGCTCAAAACGCTCCTCCTCCTCTTTTGAGCGGGGCTTCCCCCTCTTCTCATAAGGGACCTCAACCCCCTCATGCTGAGCAAGCACCTCAACCGCCTCAACAAACTCAATATTCTCATACTCCATGAGAAAGGTGATGACGTTACCCGTTGCACCACAGCCAAAGCAGTAGTAGAACTGCTTAGTACCATTAACGCTAAATGAAGGGGTCTTCTCATCATGAAAAGGGCAACACGCCATACTGTTGCTCCCCCGTTTTTTTAAGGGAACACGCTGATTGATCACCTCAACAATATCGGCTTGCGCTACAAGTTGATCAATAAAAGGGCGAGGGATCATCCCCCGATGCTCTCTCTTCATCGGTCGATTAGCTCAATTTTGAACGAACAAGAGTGCTGATTTTGCCCATATCAAAACGCCCCATCACCTGTGGACGGACTAAATTCATTACCGCGCCCATCTCCTTCATAGAGGAAGCGCCCACCTCCTCCATCGCTGTAGCAATAATTTTGAGCACCTCCTCCTCAGAGAGAGGCTCTGGAAGATAGGGTTCTAAATAGGCGAGCTCGCTCTCCTCTGCTGTAACTAAATCATCCCGCCCCGCCTCTTTAAATTGTGCAATGGACTCTTTACGCTGATTCACTAACCGATTGAGAATAGTGCTGTAATCCTCATCACTTAGCGTCTCCCCTTGACGAGCGATCTCTTCTTGCTGAATCACCGCCAAAACAGAGCGAATAACGGTAAGACGCTCCCGCTCCTTAGCTTTCATCGCAGCTTTCATATCCGCCTGAAGGGTTGCTTTTAAATTTTGTTCACTCATCTCTCTCTCCTATCAATCTGAATCGGTTTATCTAAGGTTCCATTATAGTCTCTAATCGCTACACTCTACAGCGCTATCTCTGAGCTATATTTCATGCAATAGAGCATAAAAAAAGCTCCACTCTTAAGGAGTGAAGCTTTTCAAATCACTAAGTATTTAAAGAATAGAGTTATCTTTTTAGTAGATCACTAAGATCAACCTTTTTACCATTCACTTCTAATGATTTTTTATCCCCATCAAGCTTCACTTTAACGCTAGTTGAATCAGATGAGCGGTCAAGTACCTGCATCAACTCGGGCTCTTGTGCAAATGCCATCATGAGAAACATTGGGATGCTCGCTTTAATCTGCTCATAAATCTCTTTATGATCATCCGCCTCACCCGCAATCATTAAGATATTTGCTGTCTGATTAGCGATGTAAGCATCATCCACACTCAATTCAAAGGTGAGTGTATCGACGTAATCGTAGATCGCTTCTGGATTCTCTTTCAATTCACGCTCTACCGCTTTTAGATCTTCAAGCTCTTGCTTAAGCTCTAGAGCTAGATTTAAGTTGATCTTATTTCCATCACGATCTTTGAGGAGGAATTGGTATTCACCGCCACTCTCTGCACCGATCATCTCTTGATAGAGCTTGAGGAGCTCCTCTTTGTAATTATCGAGCTTCTCAAAATCGTTATTGAGCGCAAGGAAGAGTTGCTCCACAGTACGATTGGTCAATTTAGAGAGCTGCTCCTGCCCTGCAATCTCTAAGTTATAGAATTTGTAGTGCCCTTCAAGCTCACCGAAATTGTAGCTATCCCCCTTCTCATCAACAATCTCAACTTTATCGATTGCAAATTTTTCACCAAATGAGGAGAGATACCCCTTCCCTTTCTCTTTGCTCTCAATCTTCGATTCCCCCTTAATGGTAGGAATGTTGATTGTGAACTCATCTACTTTCGCCGTGATCTCTGAAAGCTTAGAGTCGCTCTTATGGTTTAGCGTCTCAATGTCGCTATCACTCTCAATTTTATAGCTGCCAAGAGTAACCTCTTTTAGTTCACTCGGTCTCCCTTTCGCTTTTAACTCTTCAAAATCAAATTTTAGCCCTTTTAGCTCAAAATCACCCTTCTCTTTAATCACTTTCTCAAAGTTTTCTGAGTAGGTAAGAAGTGCATCATTCTCAAGCTCGTCAAAGCTCCATTTTACTTTACCTGATAATTCATTACCCTCTGCGGCACTCTCATTAAGAAGGTCGAAATCGATCACTTTTGGTGACTGTTTATCGAATGAATAGTTAACGCTATAGGTCGATTTTTTAGCATCGATCTCCTCTTTGATAGAACCTTTATCGAGGAGTGTGAACTGCTCTCTCTCTCCCCCTTTTGGAGTGATCTCAGCGTGGGGGATCAGGTCACCTTTGAAGCTCGCTTTTCCTTTCTTTGCATAATTTTTAGCATCGAGCTCCCCTTCCATATCGAAGATAAATTGAACCTTCGTATTTTTTAATTTAGCAAGATTCATAATAAGGGTACGCTCTATCTTCGATTTTGCGCTATCGGTTGCGCCAAACTTCGCTTCAAGAGGAAAATACTCATTCATCACTGAGCCACTTCCCTTAATCAGCTTCTGATAATCTTGCTCGTACGCCTCAACGTCTGCATCTGCAAATGCGACAGAACCCGCTGCGAGTGCCGTAAGAAGTGCTGTGTTAATTAAACTCTTTTTCATTATTTTTCCTCTAGTTTTAAATCCTAATTACTCTTAATCAGAGTCCTATTTTTCAATATACAGTATGAAAAATAGCATGCCTATTACTATTTAAAAATTTCATCAGGACCAATTTCACGATTGTTTAAGCTCCACTCCCCATCACGATAGAAGAGAGAGAATGTTAATCCGCCACCACTCACCTCAAAGAGGCTAAACTCCTCTGAAGAGAAGAGAAGATGAGCAATAATAAGATTACGCATCCATTTACGCGCCGACTCCTGCGCCTCATTTAAAGTAAGCCCCCGCTCCTTCTGCATTAAGTAGTAAGGAAAGAGTTGTGCAAAAGCCCCCTCTGGAACCTTTATCGTAAGCTCAAACTGTTCTAATAAGGATTCAAAACAGCTTACAGAGGCGCACTCCTCCTCCATTCCTCTCTCATCAATGGAGGTGAGCACCGTTTTGAGATTCCGACTCGGCTTAATGAGCAGATTCACCTCTGCTTGCTGATTGGATCGCCCCACTTTTAGATCTGCTCGTAGCTCACTCTCATCGGTCAGAATCGCTCCCCCTCTCTTCAGAAGATCGATTATCAATGTAAAGGGATTCACCTTTCTAAGATCGTAATAGTGTTCAGCAGCAAAGAAGCTCTTAAGCGCACTCACCTCCTCTTCAACCGCTCTGAAGTTGATGCGATTTAAGGGGGAGAAGCTCCCTTGCACTTCAATCTCACCAATAGGGCATCCCTCCACCCCACAACGATCATCGAGCCACGTTAAATTTTTCACGCGCCAATTAAATTCCGCCGCTGCCCGCTCCCTTCCTTCAGGATGAAGCGAGTAATTAGAGCGCATCTGCTCCAACGTTAAACCGCTCCCCTCTGCACTATAGTGAAGATCGTAGAGGGTAAATCCAGCGCTCAAATTGGATTGATCATATTGATGAAAACGATTTCGGCGAAGCTCGGAAAGTCTCAATTCTTGTGGCACTTGTTCCACATCACTATTAAGAAGAAGCGTGATATCTGAGATTTTTAGCTGCTCCTCTTCACTCTTTAGCGCTTTAAACTGCTCCTCAAAGAGATAGATCGCATCTCGAGAGAGATGTTCAAAAGTGAGCGTTCCCCGCTCAATCCCCTCAATCACAATGGGTGTGCGCTGCTGCTCCATCTCCCCCTGTTGACGAAATGATTGCTCTTGCGCATTCAATTTCCCCCAAAGATGGAGATTTTCTAAAAGCGGAAAGCGAAAAAGCTCTTTTCCATCTAGTTGATGGAAGAGACTCAATGTCATAGTAGATGCGATCTCAGCTGACCCAAAGAGTAATTCGCTATTGGGGAAGAATCGACTCACCCGATTAGGTTGGTAACGGGCGATATTCGCCTGTCCAAACTCAACTACCGAAAGGCCAAGCGCCCCCTCCTCTTCACTCTGATTGAGGTAGAAATCACCACTCCACTCAAAATTAGCCTCCGACTGCTCCTCTTCATAATCGGTAAAATTGATTTTCCCCTCAACTTTGGGGTAGTGACGCTCATAAATGGTGCGGTAAACTTGCTCAAAATCTTTTACAAAATCTTGAGCAAATAGCAGATTACTCAGGAGCGTAAGCCCCATGAACGCAACTGCAGAGTGTATCGAGCGCTCGATTAGTCTATTCCTCATCTCTCTTCTCCTAATTATCATCTCCACTCAATTATCATACCCTTAAGAGCAGAGATCAATGATTTTTCATTCTCTCATAAGCGCTCATGACAACACTAAAATCAGCCCCCTCACGATGCATATTCTCACTTAAATAGCGGCGCCAGAGGCGACTATTTGGGAGATTTTGAAAGAGCCCCAACATATGGCGCACCACCTGATGAAGCTTTCCCCCTGAAGAGAGATGCGCCTCAATATAGGGCTCCATCGCTAAAAGAACCTCATAACGGCTCACCTTTGGCTCCTCTGAACCGAAGATTTCCCGATCTACATCCGCCATAAGATAGGGATTGCTGTAGACCTCCCGCCCTAACATCACACCATCCACCTCTGTAAGATGATGATGCACCTCCTCAAATGATTTAATTCCCCCATTAATTGAGAGGATAAGGTGGGGAAATGCACGCTTCATCTCATAAACACGCTCATAATTGAGGGGAGGAATATCACGATTCTCTTTAGGAGAGAGCCCCGATAACCACGCTTTACGCGCATGAAGAATGAAGTGCTCACATCCTCTTTGTGAAATCTCCTCAATAAATCGGTGTAAAAAATCGTAGCTCTCCTCTTCGTCGATCCCAATTCTCGCTTTAATCGTAACGGGAATGGAGACCGCTTCTGACATCGCTTGATAACAATCAGCAACGAGTTGAGGCTCTGCCATCAAACAGGCTCCAAAGCGCCCTTTCTGCACCCGATCTGAAGGGCAACCACAGTTGAGGTTAATCTCATGGTAGCCATACTCCTCCCCAATCTTTGCACTTTTTGCTAACGCTTCAGGATCAGAGCCACCCAGTTGTAATACCGTTGCAGCATCTGGGGTAAAAGCTAAATGTCGATCTCGATCCCCATGAATAATCGCCCCTGTTGTTACCATTTCAGAGTAGAGTTGAGCATGTTGACTCATCGTGCGATAGAAAAAACGGCAGTGGCGATCCGTCCAATCGAGCATCGGCGCAACAGAAAAACGGTAATGATTCATAATATCCTTCAATCTAAAATATTAACGATTCTTTAAGTATGAGTTAAAGGGGATTAGTTTACTGCATTTTTAAATTCGGATGCCCCAATTTATCGATCCCGCTCCCCTACAACTTAACCAAACTATTGAGGCTATTTTGAACCGATGATAGTAAGAGCGAGCAATTTACAGACAGCCGCACAATTACTCTTGACACTTTTTCAGAAGCGCTATAATATTCCTCTCTCTTATGGACATATAGCTCAGTTGGTTAGAGCACAGCACTCATAATGCTGGGGTCGGTAGTTCGACTCTACCTATGTCCACCATATTTTTTAAGTAGTTTACACAGCTATTTAACCCCTTTTGGACATGTAGCTCAGTTGGTTAGAGCACAGCACTCATAATGCTGGGGTCGGTGGTTCGACTCCACCCATGTCCACCATTTAATTACATCTAAGCCCTTGAATATCAAGGGCTTTTTTTGTTTCCTAAAGTTTAATTGTCCCCCTTTTTGTCCCCATTTAAAAAGTGTAAAAGAAAATTTTAGTCTGATAATTCTTTTTCCTTATTAAATAAGGTGATATAGGGTCAATTAAAGAGAAAACTACAGATTTCTTATAGGCTTCGGAAAAGCGTTACAACGTAACAACCTCTATGTTGTCTATATAACTCTATGATTATTAATTGTTTTTTCTGTTATAAGATTTTGTAACAATCCATAACAATGTTATAAAACTTAAATTACAGGCATAAGACATTTTTTCTTTTAAAATCAGTTAGTTATACTTTTTTGTAACAAATGTAACTGTTTGTCATGACTTTTTGTAACAAAAATACTAATTTAAAATCAATTGGCTATGATGTTAAAAACTCAATTATTACGTTGTAACGCATTTCCGATGGCTGATCTAAAAATTGGGGAAATAAAGAGTGCGTTGATGATTTATCGTTAATATGGAGATGGGATTAGTTGAATGGATTAAGTCCATTGTTATCCATCAATAAACAGTAAGTAATTTAACGTTCATATAGCGATTATATTTCTGATTAACGAATTCTGGATACTTCCCACATAATCATCTTAAAATTATTTTCCTTTGATTTAAGTTCCGCTTGTTGAAAATTGGACTCGTCTATAGTCAGTATTTATAAAATATCCTACCTTTTAAGTGGGTAGGAAATTCCCCTTGTTTAAATTCATCACTGATTACTAAAAAATTTGTTTTTAGTAATCACAGGATTCTTTTGTCTAAAATTTAGGAAATGGAATGAGAGAAGAGATCATTTGCTGAGTAGAGAGCAACTGGATGAAGCATTCGCCAGCTGGCAAAAACATCAGAAAACAGCGTTCTATTTTACCGTTGATT
>JASLFR010000060.1 GCA_030150565.1 Cardiobacteriales bacterium
CTCGAATGTTGGCCAATACACTCCTAAGTGCTTCAGCCTTCCCCTCTAAAGAGGAGCGAGTTTCAGAGAGCTTCTGCCCCTGCTGACGCAGTTGATTTAGGGTACTCTCAATCTCTCTCTTCCCCTCTCTCTCCTTCAATACTTGTGCCTCAAGCTCGAGCGATGCCTCATGCTTAATGAGTAGCTCCTCCTCTAGAAGTGCTAAGGCGACCATCCCCTCTTCAGAATCATCACGCTCCCCCTTTTCCCCCTTCTTCTGCCATTGTGAGAGTTGCTCCTCACTCTTTACAATCGCCTCTATGAGGCTCTCCTCCATCTGTATTAAGCGGCTCTCTCTCTGTAATAGCTGTTGTTGTTTCTCTCTCGCCTCTTCGATCCCCCTCTTGAGCGCCTCAAGCTGAACTGTACGCTCTTCAAGAGTACTCTCGAGCTGAAGGATCTCCTCCTCAAGCATCACAATCTTGATATTGCTCTCTTCATCATCAAAATTAGGAAGTTCAACGCTCTGCAATCTCTTCTGATCGGCAAGTAACGCTTCCCGCTTTGTTTGCCACTCACGATACTGCTCACTATCTCGAGCAAGGAGCTCTTGAAGCAATCGCAACTCATGCTCAAGCCGCTGCTCCTCCTCCCGTTTTTGATAATAATCGGTACGGAGCTGAAGAAGAGCCGCTTCTGCCGACTCTAACGCCCGCTCCTGCTCAAGAATCGCTTCACTCTGCTGATTGTAAGCCTCCACAAGCTTCTGAAATTGATCCCCCTTTGCAGCCCCCTTCTCACTTAACGCTCGGCGTTCCTCTTCTGTGGAGTGCTTCTCTAAACTCATCTGCCAGTAACGGAGATGACGCTCCTCCCGCTTCAACGATCGATACGCTTCAGCAACCTTCGCCTGCTCCTCCAACTTCTCTAGCTGTGTGCCAAGCTCTACCCGAATATCGGTAAGACGGCTCAGATTCTCCCGAGTATTCTCAATACGGCGGGCGGTCTCTTTTCGCTGCTCCTTATATTTAGAGATTGCGGCTGCCTCCTCTAAAAAGGTACGCAACTCCTCAGGCTTCGATTCAACAATACGGGAGATCATCCCCTGCTCAATGATGGCGTATGAGCGAGGCCCTAATCCTGTTCCCATGAAGATATCGGTAATATCTCGGCGTCGGCACCGCGTTCCATTGAGAAAATATTGGCTCCCCCCCTCCCGATCGTGGTGACGCCGTACACTAATCTCAGAGAAAGCGGCCCACTCACCCCCAAGTCTCCCTTCGCGATTATCAAAAATCAGCTCAACAGAGGCAAAACTGGAGGGTTTACGGTGGGTCGATCCATTAAAGATCACATCACTCATCGAGGAACCACGAAGTTGTCGGGCTGACGACTCCCCCATCACCCAACGCACAGCATCGATAATATTCGATTTACCACACCCATTTGGCCCCACAATTCCACTCAACCGTTCAGTTAAGAGGAATGTTGTTGGCTCAACGAAGGATTTAAATCCAGCTAATTTCACTTTACTTAAACGCACGCTGTACTCACTTATGAATCAGTAAAAGAGGAAGGTTCTAACGAAAAGGGGCGTAACCCTTCTAAAAGATCGAGAATCGGTTTTGGATTGGGGAGCTCCTCCCACTCATCGAGCGTATAGAGCGCCCCCTTTAAATTGAAATGTTGCTCAATCATGGCAGTTGCATCAATTTTAAGCTCAATCAGTATCGGAGTAGCCGCTAAGGTGTAATGGCTAAAACGGTGGGTAAATTGGGGCAGAAGTGTGACCGATTTGATCCACTCTTTTTGAATAAATTTTGCTAAATGCTCCTCAATAATCCCCTCTTTTCCCCCATCTAAATCGGGAGCAAGATCGAGCTCCTCTTCAGGGAGTGAATAGAGATTTCCCCAAATGCCTCGAGCATCCCGCTTATGTAGAAAATAGCCCCCCTCATACTCAAAGAGATAGAGGAGCGTCGGCTTTATTGGATGCGCCTTACGAATATTGGGGCGAGGAATCGTCTGCACCTCATTGTGACGAAGAGCGACACACTCATCCTGCATAAAACAGCGCTCACACTCAGCCTTACGAGCGCAGAGTGTTGCGCCAAAATCCATAATCGCCTGTGTATAATCTGCCGCCTCATTCTGAGGAACGAGCTGATCTGCAATCGGTTTTAGAAGGGTATCGATCCTATTTCTTGGCGCTGTTACCCCATAAAGGCGCGCCAATACTCGGCGTACATTCCCATCTAAAATCGCAAACGGGAGGTTATACCCTTGCGCTAAAATAGCTGAAGCTGTTGTTGGCCCGATCCCTTTTAAGGAGAGGAGCGCCTCATAATCGGGAGGGATCACCCCCTCAAACTGCTCCACAATCATCTTTGCTGCGTGATGAAGATTACGCGCTCGGGAGTAGTAACCGAGCCCCTCCCATAGCTTTAGAACAGACTCTTCATCACTCTTTGCTAACTCAAAAATGGTGGGGAAACGCTCCATAAAGCGCACAAAATAGGGGATAACTGTCGCTACCTGCGTCTGTTGAAGCATAATTTCAGAGACCCAAATACGGTAGAGATTCACCGCTCTACTCTCTGTAGAAGAGGGCTTCCACGGCAGATGGTGACGCCCCTCCCTCTTAAACCAGCGCAGTAATCGCTCTGGAAAGTGATGACCGATCTTCTCTGATGGCGCCTCTAAAAAAAATTGCTCCAACCTCTTCCCCCTTCTCATAAAAAGAGCATTATTATACCGTTTTCATCAATAATTGCCCCTATCAATCAAGCCTCGAAGAGAGAAAATTGAGGCAACAAAAAAGCTCCCCCACTTCTGGGAGAGCTTGATTCAATTGAGCGGTTCTCTTCTAAATTTAAATGATCGCTTCTGGCGACTCAGGGAGAATCTGCCCACCATCAACAATGATAGTCTGCCCTGTAACAAAGCTCGCCTCTTTCGATGCAAGGAAGCACGCCGCATAACCGATATCTTCAGGCGTTCCTAACTGATGGGTTGGAATAATCGCTCGCTGCTGATTGAGATACTCCTCCCCTTGCGCCTTCAATCCATCTGTCAAGATATTTCCTGGAAGGACAGCATTCACCGTAATGCCAAAGTTTGCATACTCAAGCGCAGCTGATCGCATAAATCCAAGTTGTGCCGCCTTACTCGCTCCGTAGTGGGACCACCCTGGAAAACCAGTAATATTCCCTGTAATAGAGGAGGTGATCACCACGCGCCCATAATTCTCCCTCTTCATCGCTTTAAGAGCTGCCTGAACAATAAAGAAGCTCCCCTTTACGTTGATGTCGAACATCTGATCCCAATTCTCTTCAGTCATCTCTTCAAGGCGCGCTTGAGGGAAGATTCCTGTATTAGAGCAGAGAATATCGAGGCGGCCGTGCTTCTTCACGATCTCATCAACTACCGCTTGCGCCCGCTTTTGATCGGTTACATCGAGATGAAGAAACTCACCATTCACCTCTTTTGCAGTCGCTTCCCCATTCTTCTCATCAATATCGGCAATAATCACCTTCGCACCCGCTTTAGCAAGCGTTGTGACAATCCCTTTACCAATACCATTTGCGCCCCCTGTTACAAGAGCGATCTGATCTGTAAGTGAAAACATATAGACTCCTTTTTCTATTGGTGATTCAAATTATTATCGGTTCAATTTCAGTATAACAGGACTATAGAGCGCCGTAGCTATCCAGATCAATTTTCTCTACGCTTCTCTCCCCACTCTTTAAAAAGAAAACCGATATAGAGGATCGAGATCCAGATCGGAATCACATACACCGCCCAGACCATACTCTCCATCTGACTCATGATAAATAGGAGCGCTCCTAAAAAGAGGAGTGCAATAAGGTTACTCCATGGGTAGAAAGGAGCTTTAAAGGTGAGGCTCTCCGCTGGATGCACTTTACGGAATCGGTACTGCACAATCACAATCAATCCCCACGTGATGGTAGCAGCTGCAACGGCTACCGACATGATCCGCATAAAAGCTCCCTCTGGCACTAAAAAGTTGATCACCACCGCCGTCAAGGTACAGAGAGAGGAGAAGAGAATCGCCACAGAGGGAGCACGATTTCTATTGAGTTTGAGGAAGAACTTAGGGGCATTCCCCTGCTCTGCCAAGCCGTAGAGCATCCGCCCATTACTGTAGATTCCGCTATTGTAGACAGAGATCGCCGCCGATAGAACCACGATATTAAAGAAGGTTTGTGGGATATTGATCGCCCCAAAACGGGTCTCGACAATACCGACATTAAGCTTCTCAAAAATGAGTACAAATGGGCTGCCATCTACCCCAATCGTATTCCACGGCACTAAAATCATAATGATGGCGAGCGAAAGCACATAAAAGAGGAGAATACGCCAAATCACCTGTTTAATCGCTTTAGGGATACTATTTTTAGGATCATCCGCCTCCGCCGCTGTAATACCGATCAATTCCGTCCCCCCAAAAGAGAACATCACAATCACAAGGGCTGGAAGATAGAGCTTCCAATCATCAAGTGGGAAGAAACCCCCATGCTCCCAAAGATTACTCACCGCCGTCCCCTCTGTTCCTGTCACAATGAGAAAGAGCCCTAAAACGATCAGCAGAATAATCGCCGCTACCTTAATAATCGCAAACCAAAATTCAAACTCCCCATAAATCTTAATCGAAAAGAGATTGAGCGTAGTAATAGAGATTAGAACAATGAGTGCAGTGAGCCAGACGGGAAAGTCAGGAAGCCAGACATTGAGATAGAGCCCCATCACAGAGAGCTCCGCCATGCTCACTAAAATATAGAGAAACCAGTAATTCCAACCCGCTAAGAAACCTGGAAACGCACCCCAATATTTATAAGAGAAGTGGCTAAATGCACCTGCAACAGGTTCATGCGTCGACATCTCACCAAGCATCGACATAATAAGATAGATGATTCCACCTCCCAAAAGGTAGGCGAGCAGAATAGCAGGCCCCACAAGCGCAATCGATTGCGCAGAGCCGTAGAAGAGCCCTGTCCCAATCGCCCCTCCAAGAGCGATCATCTGAATATGGCGATTCTTCAACCCCCGCTTTAAGGATTGATGAGGAAGAGAAGGATTCTCATTCACCGTTGGGTTACGCTCCCCTCGCTGATCTAATTGAGGTGATGATGAAGGCATAAAAACTCCTAATGGTTGAATCAATTAAAATAAAATAGATCAATAACACCCTCTGAGTATACTCCTTCCCCTCCACTCTCCGCTAAGATTCTTCTCTTTAGAGCGATTAAGAGATAAAAGGGGGAAAAAAGATATGCTATGATTCAAGTTAGTAGAGTCAAAAAGTGAATGGTTCACGACTCTTCCTTCTTTAGATAGAAAAGAGGTATAAATTTATGAAAAAGTTGATGTTATTACCGATTGTTGCGCTCTCATTAGCGGCGTGTACAGGGGGTGGATATCAGATGACTCCTACACAGAAAGCAGCGCTCACTGGGGCTGCCGTAGGTGCAGGTGTGGGAGCGGTAGCAAACTCCAATAATCGTGGTAAAGGGGCACTGATCGGTGCTGCTGCAGGGGGGGTAATTGGTGGTGTTGGTGCTGAGTATGGTAAAGATCAGGCACAACCTCGTCAGCCAGCGCCACAATATTACTAAGCGCTCTTCAACCTCTTAATAAAGAGAAGCCCTCCAAAATTGGAGGGCTTTTTTTTACTCTTTTGATATTGATTTAATCGATCTCGATCTTATTTAAAAAAGAATTGAGCCCACTCATCAATCACCCCTTTATGAAACTCATTAAAGCGCTCATTAGGTTGCTGCTCAACAAAATAGGTTAAAAGCGGATCTTCCACCTCCGTACGGATGCCAGAGAGCTCCTCCATCACCGCCATGCCACAAAATGGGACGTAACTCTCCGCATATCCCCCTTCATGGGTGTAGACCACTTTTCCATCACAGAGCTCATCCGCTAGCGCCATGACAGCTCTTGTTAATTTGCGATAACTTTCGCTATAGAGAAGGATTCTTCCTAATGGATCGAAAGCGTTTGCATCAAATCCACAGGCAACAATAATCATCTCAGGCTTAAATTGACGTAGAGCTGGAGCGATGATCTGCTCCATCCCATAGAGATAGACCTCTTCCCCACTCCCTGCATAGAAGGGGAGATTGATATTGTACCCCTCACCTCTCCCACGTCCGCGCGCCTCAATCTGGCTTGCACTTGAGCCCCCTTCAAAGCAATCATCATTTGGGAAGCAGTTATCTTGATGCATCGAGATGGTTAAGACATCATCCCGCTCATAAAAGATCTCTTGCTGACCATTTCCATGATGCACATCCCAATCGATAATTGCGATCCGTCTTTTTCCATGCTTCGCCTGCAGCCGCTCAATCGCTACCGCAATATTGTTGAAGTAGCAAAAGCCCATCGCTTGAGTAGCTGTAGCGTGGTGTCCAGGGGGGCGTGAGAGTGAGTAAGCATTCTTATACTTCCCCTCAAAAACATCCATCACCGCAGTTGCAGCTAATCCTGCTGAGAGCTGTGCAATCTCAAATGTACCAGGTCCAACGGGGGTATCGGTATAGAAAGGATCGCTAAGTATCCCTCCACCAAGATCGCTCACCCGCTTCACCTCTGCAATATATTCCGCGCTATGAACCCGCTCAAGCTCCTCAACTCCCATTAAAGGGGCGGAAGTTACCGCTAAATGGTCGGTCAATCCTGAAGCGATTAAGAGATTTTTAAAACGGCGCTTACTCTCTGGCGATTCTGCATGAGAGGCGCCTGCTGGGGGTTGCACCCATCCGCCGACAGGAAATTCTAAAACATACTGCCCAACCGAATGCCAAAAGGTCTTCTCATCGGTGAAAAATGCGCTCTTTTTCATCATGCGCCTCCTTATATCTATTGAGTACTATTGTGGGTGAAGTCTAGCGCTAAGAGAGCACTCTTGACAACTCATTTTAACCCCAAAGTTGAGCGCTTTTTACCCAGAAGAGAGGAGTACTTTGAGACATTTTTTAAATGTGCGATGGTACTATTATTTCAATCTATTTAAAGGAGCTAAAATGATCGGAATTATTGGCGCTATGGCGCAAGAGGTTGCTCTCATCGCCTCAAAAATTGAAGAGAAAGAGCAGCGAGTGATTGCAGGTGTTGAGTTTACAAAAGGGATTCTCTCTGGAAAAGAGGTGGTACTTCTTCAATCGGGAGTAGGAAAGGTGAATGCAGCGATGGCTACCACCCTTCTTCATGAGCACTTTCACCCATCAGCGGTAATCAATATCGGTTCAGCAGGAGGATTGATCAATAATATGGAGATTGGCGATATCATCATCTCCACCGCTATGCTTCATCACGATGTTGATGCCACTCCGATTGGGTGCGAAATGGGGGAGATTCCTGGAATGCCTGATCGCTACTTCTCTAATCCTACATTGATCGAATTAGCAGAAAATGTGCTTGAAAAACTACAATTACGCCATAAAATTGGCGTGATCGGCACGGGTGATAGCTTTATCGCAAGTGAGGAGCGGGTTGCTCATATTCAGAACCATTTCCCTGAAGTGATCGCTGTTGAGATGGAAGCAGCCGCAATTGCGCAGGTCTGTTTTCATTATAAAACGCCCTCTATTGTGATGCGCGCCCTCTCCGATCTTCCCGATAAAGAATCCCCCATGACTTTTGTGGAGTATCTACAATTTGCCGCAGACCGCTCTGCGAACATTGTGATGGCAACCTTAGAAGCGTGGCCCGATTCCCCCCTCTCATAAAATAATAGAAGAATGAGTTTTTAAAGCGAT
>JASLFR010000061.1 GCA_030150565.1 Cardiobacteriales bacterium
ATATAGGACATCGTTAGAAATGTGGTTAAACCCGCAATAATCTCACGACGAATGGTGGTTCCGTGTGCGCTCAATTGAAAGAAGCGATCTAGAAATTTTGGCATGATGGAGAGCTCATTTTAATCAGAGTTAAGAAAATGAGCGCTTAATGAAAAGCGCTCGGTCAAAAGTTAAAGGGAGATATCAAAATAGTTTTTTAGATATTGATCAAACGGGATTTGTGGCGTCGCTTCATGTTCTGCTTGCGCCTTTAGGGAGGCTTCAGCCTCTCTCCTCATTTGAGTACGCTCCTCCTCTGTTAAAGAGGTGCTCTCTCTTTGGAAGAGCTTTTTAGCCTCTTTAAGGAAGAATGTTTGGTAATCGAGCTCTGAATCGATCACCTTTTTGAGAAGTTGAGCGGAAGGGGTCAGATCGGGCGAATCGATCATTGGGCGACGATTCTGAATTGCCGTGACAAAAGGTGCCCCAAGAAGCTCTGCAACAGGCTCCATCCAATCGAGAACAAAGGTTAACGCCTCTTTAAGGGAGGTCTCTTGAGCGAGAAGATTGATTGTTATCCCCGCTTCACGACCCCGCTCTGCCACAATTTTAATATTTTTCTGCGTCTGCTCATACTCTTTTTGAGAGAGGGGCGCGGCATCAGTTAAGAAGCAGGCAGAGAGGAGAACTTGTACAAAGCGCATATCTTCAACGGTAATTCCAATATCGACTAATGGATTAACATCGAGAGAGCGGAGCTCTACATACTCAATCCCCTTCTCTTTTAGCGCTTCTAAGAAGTTTTCACCTGCGCCAAAGAGCTGTTTGGGGCGGATGCTTGAGTAGTACTCATTCTCAATCTGTAAGATGTGATTGTTGATCTGCTGATATGCTCCATTTTCATCTTTGATGGCGATTTTTGAGAAATCTTTACAAGGGGTAGAGATGGCGTAATGGATATTTTTAATAAATTGATCAACAGAGTTGTATGAGACATCAAAATGGCATTTATTATTTCCATAACCGATATCGGAGAGGCGGAACGAGGTCCCTTCTGGGAGGTAGTTGTCCTGCTCGTTAAGACTTAAAAAGTTTCGATTATGCCCCTTCACAAAACATTTTGACATCAGAGGAGAGGCACCAAAGAAGTAGGGGATCACAAATCCAAGTCGAGCGATATTTCGACAAAGGTGGAGATATCGCTCTGTCTTAAAGTGTTGCAGATCGCTTGTAGGGGCGATTTTTTCACGCCACTGGTCGATAAAGCTATCTTTAAAGGAGAAGTTGTAGTGAATGCCCGCAATCGCTTGCATCATCTTTCCGTAACGGTGACTTAAGCCAACACGGTAGAGATGGCGCATCTTCCCAGCGTTAGAATCTCCATACTCTCCAATTTTGATCTCATCTTCTGATTCAATCTTTGGGGGCATAGAGTTTGGCCAGTAGAGCTCATTCTCCATCACTTCTAGGGTGAACTCTTGTAGTTTTTTGAGCGCTTCTGCCGCCTCTTCAACTGAGCTGTAAGGATCGGTAACAAATTCAAGAAGCGCTTCTGAGAAGTCGGTCGTGATATTTTTATGGCTAAAAGCGGAGCCAGCCCCCTTTGGGTGAGAAGTTTGTGCGATGGTACCAGTTGAGGCATCGACGCGGAGTGTCTCCCGCTCAAGCCCGATGTTGATCTCATTTAGGGATTGTTTTGCATCCCCTAAGGAGTCGAGATTATCGGTTAATGATTGAATAAAAGGGGTATACATATAGGCTCCTTTGTAGCTTGTGATCACTCTTAAATCTGTTAGCGCTCTAAATCATTGGCGCTATTGGGCTCTGTGCCGAACATCTCTAATGAAAACCCGAGATTCTCCTGCCAATGATTGATGATTTTACAGAAAAGTTCAGCTGTTTTTTCCGTGTCATAGAGGGCTGAGTGCGCGCGATCCCCCTCCCACTCAATCTCCGCTGCTTGAATGGCTCGGGCAAGTACCGTCTGCCCATACATCAGAGCAGAGAGGGTGACGGTATCGAGAACAGAGAAGGGGTGGAAAGGGGAGTTTTTGATTGCAGTTCGCTCAATCGCTGCATTGAGAAAGGCAAGATCAAAATGGGCATTGTGCCCCACTAATATGGCACGGGTGCAACCATTCGCCTTGAGTGCTGCACGAATTGGTTTAAAGATCTTAGTGAGCCCCTCTTTTTCACTAACAGCAAAGCGAAAAGGGTTATTCACCTTAATGCCATTAATACGCATCGATTCTGGATTGAGAATCAGCCCCTTTGCAGGCTCAATATGGGCGCTATGGGTCTCCTGTATGTAGAGTTTACCCTCATCATCCATATTGATAATGGAGGCGGCGATCTCTAAAAAAGCATCTGTAGCGGGATTGACTCCGCCCGTCTCAACATCGACAACAACGGGAAGAAATCCTCTAAATCGCATTGAGATGGGTGGCGGATTACTTAGCTGATCGCTCATTACTTCTCCTCCATGAGCGACTCACTTAAACGGTACTCTGCTCCATCATGGGTCGTAATTAGGGGGCCTTTTCGATCGACAACGGCCTCTTTATCGATCACGACTCTTTGAGCATCGGTAATGGAAGGGAGCTCAAACATCGTCTCAAGAAGGAGATGCTCCATAATTGAGCGTAGACCACGTGCGCCTGTCTTCTTCTTCAGCGCCTCTTTTGCAATCTCAATTAACGCCTCTTCAGTAAACTCAAGCGTAACATCCTCCATCTCAAAGAGACGGCGGAACTGCTTAGTGATCGCATTTTTTGGCTCTGTTAAGATGCTAACTAATGCAGATTCATCAAGCTCTTCTAGAGCGGTAATGATGGGGAGGCGTCCAACAAATTCAGCGATCAAACCATATTTTGTAAGGTCTTCAGATTCCACTTGCGCAAGCAGTTTGCTGATATCGTTCTCCTCTTCCCCTTTTACATCTGCGGTAAAGCCGATACCTCCCTTTGTTTGACGCTGTTGAATAATGCGATCAAGGCCACTAAATGCTCCACCACAGATAAAGAGAATGTTGCGGGTATCAACCTCAATTAGCTCAGCGTTTGGGTGCTTACGCCCACCAGTAGGGGAGACGGAGGCAACTGTCCCTTCAATAATTTTTAGAAGCGCCTGCTGTACCCCTTCACCTGAGACGTCACGAGTGATTGAGGTATTCTCTCCACGGCGAGAGATTTTGTCGATCTCATCGATATAGATAATTCCGCGTTCTGCTTTCTCGACATCGAAATCACAATTTTGTAGAAGACGAAGGATAATATTCTCAACATCTTCCCCTACGTATCCCGCTTCAGTAAGAGAGGTGGCGTCTGTGATTGCAAAGGGGACATTGATGGAGCGGGCGAGCGTTTCTGCAAGGAGCGTCTTTCCTGAACCCGTTGGACCGATTAGGAGGACGTTACTCTTAGTCAATTCGACTGGGTTTTCATCATTAAGCTCATGGAGTGGAGCTTGTAACCGTTTATAGTGATTATATACAGCTACACTTAAGCTCTTTTTAGCTTGCTCTTGCCCAATTACATAATCATTGAGGTGCTCAAAGATCTCTCTTGGGGTGGGAAGCGGCTCTTCAGCATACTCCTCAAGCATTTGTGCGTTGAGTTGCTTCTCTACAAGATTGCCACAAAGATCGATACACTCATTACAGATAGAGGCGTCATCCCCTGCGATAATTTTGAGTACTTCATTCTGGTTTTTGCCACAGAATGAGCATTCAATCAGTTTTTTATTATTGTCGTTACTCATCTAACTTCTCTAATTTAGTTTTAATCAAAAATGGAGTGAAAGTGGATTACCGTTTGGTGACAACACGGTCGATTAAGCCGTACTCAACAGACTCTTCAGCGCTCATAAAGTAATCACGATCGGTATCTTGGGTGATCTTCTCAAGGGGTTGTCCTGTATGCTCTGCCATGATGCGATTAAGATTGTTTTTGATGTTGAGCATCTCACGGGTATGAATCTCAATATCGCTCGCTTGCCCTTGATAGCCACCGAGAGGTTGATGGATCATCATTCGAGCATTGGGGAGGGCTAAGCGCTTCCCTTTCGCCCCTGCTGTGAGTAGAAATGCACCCATGCTGCACGCTTGACCTAGGCACATTGTGGAGACATCAGGCTTAATAAATTGCATCGTATCGTAGATGGACATTCCCGCTGTGACAGAGCCACCAGGTGAGTTGATATAGAAATGGATATCTTTATCAGGATCTTCCGCCTCTAAAAAGAGGAGTTGCGCCACAATAAGATTGGCTACCTGATCATTCACCTCACCAACAAGAAAGACCACACGCTCTTTAAGCATGCGAGAGTAGATATCAAATGCACGCTCCCCACGGCTTGTCTGTTCAATAACAGTGGGAACAAGAGTTAGTTGAGGTTCCATATACTTTGATGACATAGTTCACTACCTTTATCGATTGCTTTTCAGTTAGATTCACAAACGATCCATTCTAGCAGAAAAAAAGGGGGGAACGGATAAAATTGCCCGATGTTTCCCCATCTAAATTGAGAAAAAAGAGTGGGTGAGAAAGTGTGAAATTTTTATTGCAAGCTGTAATAATAGAGCGTTATTTAATTCACGCTTTTGGGGCGCGATTTTTTGGCGATGATTGATCGATAAAATAAGGAGTACTTTGTGAGACAGACCTTTAATTTTTGTGCAGGGCCAGCAATGATGCCGTTGGATGTATTAAAGCAGGCGCAGGCTGAGCTACTTGATTGGCAGGGACTTGATGCATCTGTGATGGAGATCTCACACCGAAGTGCTGAATTTGTTGCGCTTGCAAAAGAGTGTGAAGAGGATCTTAGGGAGTTGATGGATATTCCCTGTAATTACAAAGTACTCTTTTTCCAAGGTGGGGCGCTCGCTCAATTTGCTTTTCTACCGATGAACCTTTTAGGGGAGAAGAAGCAGATCGACTTCATCAATACAGGATCTTGGTCGACCCGAGCGATGAAAGAGATGCAAAAATATGCAAAAGCGAATGTGATCTATAGTGGGGAGGAGAGCCGTTTTACAACGCTACCTCAAGAGAAAGAGCTTAAGATTAGTGAAGAGAGTGCTTTTCTCCATCTTTGTGCTAATGAGACGATTCACGGTGTTGAGTTTACTTACGATATCGCAGATTCTCCCATTCCTGTTGTTGCGGATATGAGTTCTAATATTCTCTCCCGCAAAGTGAATGTGAGTAAATATGGGGTGATCTATGTTGGCGCGCAGAAAAATATCGGCCCTGCTGGATTGACGATTGTGATTATTCGGGAAGATCTGTTAGGGAATGCGATGGCGATTACGCCCGATGTCTTCAATTATGAGATTCAAGCGAAGAATGACTCAATGCTCAATACCCCTCCAACCTTTGCAATCTACCTTATGAGTTTAGTCTTAAAAAATCTTAAGGCGCGGGGTGGAATTGAG
>JASLFR010000069.1 GCA_030150565.1 Cardiobacteriales bacterium
AGCGCCTACGGTTACCTCTCCTCTGTCTCTGTACGAGTAGGGCAGAAAGTAAAAGCAGGTGAGAGCATCGCCACAATGGGAACTAGCGTCGACTCTCGAACAGTGCTCTACTTTGAGATTCGCAATGGCAATAAGACGATCAATCCAGAGCAGTATATTTAAAAGTAACAAAAGAGAAAGCTAGGTGAAAACCTAGCTTTTTTATTGAGAGTAATCTTTATCAAATAGAGTCACTATGAGCGTCTACGACGGCGCGGACGGGGACGTCTCTCCCTCTTTTTAGGTTTTGTCACTTCGGTAGGATTCTCTCTCTCAAACTCTGTCCAGAGAAGTCTCCACTCATTAGCTCGGCGGATCACCTCATCGGACTCCTCCGCCACCGCTCGAAGCAGCAAAAAGTCATATGCGGCTTTAAAGCGCTCATGCTTCATAATCCGTTCCGAATCATCAATATGCTCCGCCATTAAGCGATTTTGAAAGAACCAAAGATCGGTAACAAAATCACGTACATAACGGGGGAAAGAGGTGATTCTATTTTGGCGTGAAAAGACCTCATCCGCCGCCGCTTTAATCGCCCCATTCCCTCGAGCGCCCCCCTTCACCATCTCTTCAAGAGCCTCATTAAAGGCTGCCCATAGAAGTGAAGCGTAGAGAAAATAGGGGGAACTACTCTGCCCACTGTGATGGCGCATATCGGAATTATCGAGCGATGCAACCAATAGATGCCCCTTAAACCCCTCCTCCTTCAAGACTCGATACGTATCAGGAAAGAGCAGATGGAAGAGATTACGCTCTAATAAAACCTTGTAAGTCTCTACCCCATGCCCCGTTAAGAAGAGTTTAATCACCTCATCATACATACGAGAAGAGGAGACTAAATTGAGCAGATGTGAATACTCCTCCATAGGTGCGATTAAAGCTTCATCAATCTTAAAGCCAAGCTTTGCCTTAAAGCGAGCTGCCCGCAAAATACGCACAGGATCCTCACGAAAGCGCTCTTCAGGTTCACCAATTAAGCGGATCAAACCCAATTTTAGATCGTTAAAACCACCACAATAGTCGATCACTTCCCGTTTTTCAGGATCATAGTAGAGACTATTAATAGTGAAATCTCGACGAAACGCATCTTGATCAATTGAACCGTAGATATTATCCCGCACTAAAAAGCCCGTCTGATCAGTCTGATAATGGCGAGACTCCTCTTCATCCGTTGCCCGAAATGTTGCCACCTCCACAACATCTCGCCCAAAAAGGACATGGACTAAACGAAATCGGCGCCCAATAATACGGCTATTTCTAAAGAGTGAATGCACCTCGTTTGGATGAGCATCTGTAACAATATCGAAATCTTTTGGCTGCTGCCCCAGTAAGAGATCTCGCACCCCTCCCCCAACAAGATACGCCTCAAACCCAGCAGAAGAGAGGCGCCTTAAAACCTTTAGAGCATTTTCAGCAATATATCGATTCTTTATGCCGTGCTCATTTTCATGATAAATTTTTGGTTCCATATTTTTTCACTTATCAAAAAAAAGCCTTTCTTGATCGGAAAGGCTTTTAATCTCTTCTCTTCGTTCAATCTCAACAATAAAATGGTCTTGCCGAAGATAAAATATTCGATAATCGTATTAACGCTTCGAGAACTGAGTCGCACGACGAGCGCCGCGAAGACCCACTTTCTTACGCTCAACGCTACGAGCATCACGCGTAACAAATCCAGCTTTACGTAACGGCTCACGATTCGCTTCATCATACTCGATAAGTGCACGTGTTAAACCGTGACGGAGCGCACCAGCTTGACCTGTTAAACCACCACCAGTCACTGTTGCGTACACATCAAAATCTTCAAGCGCTTCTAAAAGCACTAATGGTTGACGAACTGTCATACGTGATGTTTCACGCGCAAAGTAATCTTCAATTGATTTACCGTTGATAACGATGTTACCGCTACCTTTACGTAAGAAAACACGTGCTGATGAGCGTTTGCGTCTTCCTGTACCATAATTTTGGTTAGTTGCCATAATAAACTCTCTCTTAAATTCTGTATTAGATATCTAAAACTTTAGGTTGTTGTGCAGCGTGTGCATGCTCAGCGCCTGCATAGACTTTAAGCTTTTTGAACATCGCACGGCCTAAACGATTTTTAGGAAGCATACCTTTTACCGCTGCTTCTAAAACTCTCTCAGGGCGAGTTTCTAACATCTTCTCAAGAGTAGTTTCTCTTAAATGACCCACATAACCCGTATGTTTGTAATAGATTTTTTGCTGCATCTTATTACCTGTTACGCGTACTTTATCCGCGTTTACAACGATAATATAATCGCCAGTATCTACGTGTGGGGTGTATTCAGGCTTATGCTTGCCACGTAAACGTTTTGCAATTTCTGAAGCTAAGCGGCCTAAGGTTTTATTCTCTGCATCAACGATGAACCACTCATGTACAACTTCAGCAGGTTTTGCGCTAAATGTTTTCATTGAAAACTCCAAATATAAAAATTAATCTCTAACAAAAAAGATTCAAAAAAACAGAGACTTAATCTTCATAAGTCTCCTCTTATCCCGATTTCCTTGAATCCACAAGTTAGGGGTCGCTGGTAAACGATTGGAGCATTGTACAAAAATCGCCCCTAAACTACAACTCTTATATCGGCTCATTTCTTCACGAACGCCCCACTTTTTCCCCATTCTCTAGCGTACTGATTTATAATGGTGCGAATTTGAAATCTTTTTCATATTGCGTGAAAAACAAGGAGCCTTTAATAGTGATCTTCCAACTTAAAAAAATCCCACTCATTATGGGGACTGCGCTCATAATATCGGGCTTAAACCTCCCCCTCTTTGCAAAAGAGAGTGATCTGAACATCACCATATACAACGATTCCATCGCATTGATTCAAGAGGCGAGAGCGATCACCCTTAAAGAGGGGATTCAATCACTGGAGCTTGATAATGTTTCAGCACAGATCATTAGCCAGAGCAATCAGATTGAGCGCTTAGAGGGGGCTCCTTTTACACTCTTAGAGCAAAATTTTGATTACGATCTCCTCTCCCCCGAAGCGATGTTAAAGAAAGCGGTGGGGCAGAAGGTTCTGATTATTCGCCCTGCAACTGAAAATGGGAAAGAGATTCGGGAAGAGGCGACCATCCTCGCCAATAATAGTGGGCTGATTCTTCAGTATGAAGATCGGATTGAGACAAATCTCCCCCCAGCAGCCCGTATCGCATTTTTAGAGCTCCCTGATGAGCTACTCACATCCCCCACCCTCTCCCTTCTTCTTAAGAGTAAAGAGGCTGGCGAACGCAAAATCGGTCTGAAATATCTCTCACGAGGTTTTAGCTGGCAGGCGGATTATGTGGGAAATCTTCACGAGAATGAGGAGAAGATCGACATTACCAGCTGGGTCACTCTCAATAATAACAGTGGCACCCATTTTGAAAATGCGAAATTACAGCTCGTGGCGGGTGAGGTCAATCTAGAACCTACATTAATGCGATCAAAGAGGGGGCAACTCCATCAAGAGATGATGCCATTAGTGATCGCAAGTGATAGCCCAAGTGCGCTCCATGAATCCTTCTCCGATTACCATCTCTACACTATCGCACACCCCACCTCTCTTAAAAATAACCAAGAGAAACAGGTGCTCCTTTTTGAAGCGAAAGAGATCCCCGTTAAGAAAGTTTACCGCTTCCCTACCGCCTACTCCGCCTACAACAATGTAAACTTCAATCCAAAACCGATTCGAGCGGAACTCTACTACCTAATCGATAATCGTGAAGAGTCGAAACTCGGCTTCCCCTTCCCTGCAGGAAATTTTCGTCTTTATAGCGATAATCAAGCAGGAGAATCCCTCTTTGTAGGGGCTGATCAGATCGATCATACTGCTAAAAATGAGATGATTCGACTCGCAACAGGGAGCGCTTTCGATCTCTCTTATACTCGAAAAGTGAACCGTATCGAGCGACTCTCTAAAACTCGTATTGAGACCCAATATGAAGCACTCTTCAAAAATGGTTCAGATCAGACAATCACCGCAACCTACACCCACCAGATTAATAATCCAACTGAATGGGTCACCGCAATTAAAGAGGAATCTCTCCCCTCAACGCGCACCGATGCAAATCGTATTGAGTGGGAGATCGAAATCCCAGCCAATGGTGAAACAACGCTTCTCTACACTCTCGATGAAGAGGAGCGGAAACGGGAATCTTAACGCCTAATCTCTAAGAGAGAAACGAAGAAGAACGATGAAAAATCACAATAAAATGTTACGTAACTTCATTGATGAGGCGCAAGAAGCGGTTACAAATGCAAAGTCTCTCGATGAGATCAACGCAATTGTCGATCAGAGTCAGCTTCTTGAGGGGAATCTCACTTTCGACAATCAGCTCCTCTACCTTCTCATTGCAGGGGCGATTGGCGTTATTATCTTTGCCATTATTCAGATGCGCCGTAGTAGCGATAGCAATGGGATGATTCTCCTCTTTACTGCAGGTGTCTCAATTATGATCCTCATCACCACGATTAAGAATCGGAGCCACGACGTCGCCAATCTCTCCCAAGAGCTCACTACGCGCGCCCTCTTTATTCAAGAAAAGATGCGTCCGCTCCCCCTTGTAGGTAGAGAGAGCACAGAAGGATTACAGCAACGTTTCTCAGAGTTTCATCGAGGCAATTATGAGCGCTCAATCGAGGCGATTATTGCAGGGCTCGATTATGATGATGAGGAAGAGGTTCCCTATAAGATCTTCCATTTTCACTATGTAGATAAAGTGGAGCGACGGGGTAAAGATAGCGATGGACGAATTGAGGCAAAATCGGAGTATCGCCACTACGATCGCTACGGCATCTATCTCAGCAGCTCCCATAAAAATGGGCTTATTATCGAGCCAAGTAGCAGCAGAAGAGGGAATAGAGGGGGGATTTATCGCCCCGCTTCCAATCGTTTTAACCAAAACTTTATCGTTTTTGGTGATTCAGAGATGAGTGCAGCTCGCTTCTTAACCCCCTCCATCGTCCTTGAGATTGAAGCGCTTCTTAATCACTTTGAAGAGCCCCGTTTAGAATTTACAAAATCGGGAGAACTGCTCCTCTCCTTTAGTAATAGCGATCTCTTAACGATTCCCCTTAAAGCGGATCTCTCAGATCCTCTCCACTTTAAAGCGGAGCTCTCCTCACTACAGCAACCAGAAAAATTGCGCTTTGCGCTCAATTTTCTTCATAAAATTCGTAAGGTAAATTTTTAATGAGTATTAAAAGAAATCCCCTATTGATGACTCTGATAATCGCTCTTCTTGTAATGATTGTTACAACCGTTGTGACTCACAATACGATTATCGAACGGCACAACTCAGCAATTCGAGCGTGGTCTGATCTGATCGCTCAAGAGCGCCAAAAAAATAGCACGCTCCCTGAGCTTGAGAAGATTGTTGAGACCTATAGCGCCCATGAGCGAGCCCTCTTAACGGAAGTCACCGCTCTTAGAGGAGCGATTAACCGCCTCTCACCCGATAATGTCGATACCACCCAATTAGCAGAAGTTCAAAATCGCTCCAACGCCCTGATTCGCAACTTTAATGCGGTTGCCGAAAATTATCCCGACCTTAAAGCGTCAACCCTCTATAGAGATCAAATGGCGGAATTAATCACACTACAACGGGATATTGCTGCAGCGATCCGCATCTTCAATCGAAATGTAGAAGAGTTTAATAGTGGCATCGAAGTGATTCCTAACCGCTGGGTTAACCAACTCATCAGCCATAAAGAGCGAATCCACCCCTTTAGCGATCGGGAGGCGGAAGCTGCCTTCGACTATCAGCCCAACTTTTAAGGAGATTCTATGACTATTACTCTACTCATTTTAGGGGGAATCGCCCTTGTAACGATCCTTATCCATAATAGAATCATCAGCCTGATGAATAGTGTGATTCGCGCATGGTCCGATGTAACAGCGCAAGAGTTACAGAAAAATCGCACACTCCCAAAAATTGAGGAGATAGTGGAGAAGTATCAGATCCATGAGGCGGATATTCTTGAAGCTACGGCAAAGCTAAGAAGCGCACTTAGAGAGATCTCCTCTGAGAGTGTGGATGTCTCTCAGCTAAAAAAGGTGCAGAGCCGTACAGGATCGCTCATTAACAATCTCCACGCTGTCTCTGAAAATTATCCTGATCTAAAAGCCTCTACCCTCTTTGCAGATTTTATGGCTGAAGTGAGTCAGCAAGAGCGGGATGTTGCTGCAGCGATTCGCATCTTTAATCAGAATGTGGAGGAGTTTAATACCACGATTGAGATCTTTCCCCACTCCATTGTGAATAGGCTAATCTCTAAAAAGGAGACCGTTGAGCGCTTTAGCGATGAGGAGGCTGAACGGGGCTTCTCATATAAACCCAATTTTTAATACACTGTTTACCCAAGAAAAAGCCCCTTTTAAAGGGGCTCTTCTATTTTAGAGTCGATCTAATCTATTCGTTAAGGTAACGGGCAACCATTGTCATATTGTCGGTTGGTCCAATATCAACCCAAACAATATAGCCTGAACCTTTGGCGACATCGATCACCTCGCCATCATCATTCTTCATCTCTCCTAAGATAATATCTCGGTTGCCATGCTGGTTAATCACTTCCAATTTATCCCCTGTGGCAAAACGATTCTTCGCTTCCAATTTAGTTAAGCCTGTCGCTTCATCATACTCAATCACTTCGGCAACATATTGCTGGCGGGAATGGATTGAATTACCTGTTAAATAGTTTTGATAGGCGTGAGGCGCATGGCGCTGTAAAAAGCCTTCGGTATAACCCCGATTCGCCAAACCATCGAGCTTACCGTAGAGCTCGGGATTAAACTCTCGTCCCGCTAAAGCATCATCAATCGCCTGACGATAGAGCTGACTTGTGCGCGCTACATAGTAAGGGGATTTAGTACGTCCTTCGATCTTAAGGGAGTCCACACCAATCTCAATCAGGCGCTGCACATGTTGAATCGCGCGAAGATCACGAGAGTTCATAATATACGTTCCATGCTCATCTTCACTAATCTCCATCCACTCACCCTGTCGCTGCCCATTCTCCTGAATAAGATAAGGCTTTACCGCTTCGGGATGGGGCGTATATGCTTTACCCGTGGTGAGATCGGTATAGGCCACCTCATTCATTGCATCTTGAATAAAGGTGACTGGATTGATGCCGATATTAGGGTGCATGCTCTCTTCGGTATAGATCTTATCCAGATCTGCCGTAATAGGCACAAGCTCCCCTTCTGGCGTCTCTTTAGCATCGGTTAATCCATAATTCCAGCGACAAGCATTGGTACAGGTCCCCTGGTTGGCGTCTCGATGGTTAAAATAGCCCGATAAGAGGCAACGCCCCGAATAAGCGATACAGAGCGCTCCATGAACAAAGACCTCGAGCTCCATATCAGGGCACTCGTTACGGATCTCCTCAATCTCATTTAAAGAGAGCTCCCGAGAGAGAATCACCCGCGTTAAACCCTGTTTTTGCCAAAACTGGACCGTTGCACTATTCACCGCATTTGCCTGTACAGAGAGATGAATCTCCTGATCTGGAAACCGCTCCCGAACCATCATAATTAAGCCGGGGTCCGACATAATCAGCGCATCTGGATTGAGCTCAATAATAGGCGCCATATCGTCCACAAAAGTCTTTAACTTACCGCCATGGGGCATGGTATTGACCGCTAAAAAGAACTTTTTCCCCCGCTCATGGGCATAATCGATCCCCATCTTCACCCGCTCCGTATTACGGAAATCATTATTCCGCACTCGAAGACTATAACGGGGTAACCCGGCATAAACAGCATCTGCCCCATATGCAAACGCATATTGCAGATTTTTAAAGGTGCCCGCAGGGGCTAAGAGTTCAACTGAACGTTTCTTTGTCATATAAGTATCCTTCCAGGGGATGAGTGCCGCAGCACATTAAATCTTTAATAAAGAAAACATTGATTAATTACTAAGCAAAAGAGAGCGAAAGTGAACTATTTTCACCCAAAAATCATGACATAATCCCGCCAAATCTTCCGCCAAATTTACTTTTAGACAGCAAAAAGCCCGCAATAATGCGGGCTTTTTGCTATTGGTTTGGTGGGTGCTGAGGGGATCGAACCCCCGACCCTCGCCTTGTAAGGGCGATGCTCTACCAGCTGAGCTAAGCACCCAATAGGAGAATGATTTTATTCTATCCTGTTGGCGTTGTCAAACTTAAATCATTTGCCTCTTAAAACTTGAGGGCTGTCTGAAACAACTGAGAACAAGTATACGTTTTTTTTATTTTCTGTCAAAAGAAATGTTGATCAATTGTTGAGCCAAGCCTGAAGAGCAAGATATCTTCGGCCTATCCCCCACTCCACAAAAACAAAATGCGTACTATTTGTTCACCAGCAGACTCTTTACCGTTTTTTAATAAACCTCTTGCCATCTCTTTAACCTTAAATTTTAAGATTAATCATTGTAGATCCAAAGAAGCATCGGCTTGGTTCGGTTTTTAAGCAATTGGTCTACCTTTTTCATCGATTCATTATCGATGACAGGGCAACCTTGACTATAGCCCTGCTCTAAAAATTGGGGATAGATAGGGGCTGAAGGAATCTCCTCATAGGAGTGAAGCACAATATTACGCGCCGCCGCATTGCTATTACTCTCCTCTAAGCCATACATTTTGTAATGAACACCGATTCCCCATTGGCTCGGCGCACGCCCTTCAAGTCGATATTTCCCTAAGGAGGAGCTTAAACTCCCAGGCTCATTACTAAATATAATCGTCTGATTCGTACTCCGATACTGCTCCGTTCCATAACCATGGGCCACTAAGCTTGCTATAACGGGGATGTTTTTCTCAAAGCTCCAGACAAAAAAACGCTCCTGTCCCGAAGGTAATGAGAAATCGATAAAGATCGCATATTGGGGGTCAAAGCCTGTCTCTTTAATAAACTCTTTTGCCGCTACAGCTCGCTTTTGTAGAGCGTTTTTAAGTTTTTCCTCTGCGGTGAGTATTGGAGGATCATCTACCTTAGAGGGAAGAAAGATCCTCTGGCCAAAGTTCTCTAACTGACGCCAAACCTCAGGATAAAAGAGCAAAACTCCCCCAAAGATCAGCACCTTTAAAAATAGTAATACAATAAAGAGGCGTTTAAAGAGAGTGCCGACCCCCCGCTTCTCTTCTTGTGAATGCTTCATCTCCCCCCCCCTCTTTTAGGTGAGCTCTTTAATCTGCTCACCCAAAAGCGGCTGTTTTAAAATATGGGGCTTAATTCTCCCCATCACATGCATCTCACAGGCGCGACAGTTAAACTCAAGCCGATACTCCTCCCCCTCATGGCTTAAAATTAGGGGGGTAGGACGCACCTGCCCTTGAACACCTGTCACCCCAATGGTCTGCTTCGGACACAAATTATAAGAGAAGCGTAAGCAGTGTTTCGTAATCATCACCGGCACTTCACCAAGCTCTTGATGCGCTTCATAGGCGGGCTCAATCAGCTTCACCCCATGCTTATAGTAGAATTCCCGTGCCTTTTGATTATAGACATTAGCTAAGAAGGAGAGCTCCTCCGTGGGGAAGATCGCCGGCGGCTCCACTCGCTTACGGCGCACACCCCGTTGATAATGGTGCAGTAGATTCTTCTCTAACATCGCGATCCCCGCCCGCCGCAGCTGATTAATCTGGCTTGCAGGAACAAAGGGGATCGGATCTAGACTTATCTGCAGACTCTCCAGCTCAAAATCAGTTCCTCCAAGTTTTGTAAGATTCTTCTCTAGAATTGCCAACCCTTTATCTGGATCTCTAGCTGGCTCAAAAGGCCCTGAGAGGGTAACTTTTGCATAATACCCATGCTCAGTTGTAAGCTCTAACTGTAATCCTTCCGATTGAGGGAGCGCACTTAAAAAGAGTGTTAATCCCACGGTTCGGGTAGCCGATTCTTTCGCTAATAGCTGACTCCATAATTGATCATGGTTGCGATTTAAGGGATGCTTTTTTTGAATATTTGCTCGCTCGGTCCTAAATTCTATCGGCATCTCGTTGGGGTAGACTAGATAATGATTTGCCCCGATCTTATCGGCACGATTAACCCTAAATCCAACAACCTCCCGCTTAATTTGAATATTTAGCCCATCCCCATTAGCCAGGGGCTCTGTTGTTTTTACCTCAAGATAGTTCTGCTTAATATCGAGCAGATGACCAATCGGCAACCCTACGAATTTAGGGGAATCAAATGCTCCGATATCTGGCTTCCGCTCATTGACAAAATAATCAGTTGAGCCCCGATGGAAGGTTTTATCAGGATTGGGGATAAAGTGATGCACCACACGCCCCACCGATGCCCGCTGAAACTCAGGATGCTCCTCAATATAGGCATCAATAACCTGACGATAGTGTGCGGTAATATTCTTAACATAAGAGAGATCTTTATAACGCCCCTCGATCTTAAATGAACGCACCCCCGCCTCAATCAGCGCCCCAATATTATTAGTCTGGTTATTATCCTTCATCGAGAGAAGATGCTTATCAAAAGCAATAATGCGCCCCTTTTCATCACGCAAGGTATAGGGGAGACGACACGCCTGTGAGCAGTCACCTCGATTTGCCGAACGCCCTGTTTCAGCATGAGAGATATAACATTGCCCCGAAAAAGCGACACAGAGCGCACCATGGACAAAAAATTCTAAAGCCGTATCTGGGCGCGCCTCATGAATCGCCCGAATCTCTTTTAAACTGAGCTCACGGGCCAATACAAGCTGTGAAAAACCCACATCCGCCATAAACTTCGCCTTCTCTAAGGTACGGATATCCGTTTGTGTTGAGGCATGCAGCTCAATAGGGGGAAGATCGATCTCTAAAAGCCCCATATCCTGAATAATCAAGGCATCAACGCCGGCATCATAGAGCTCATAAGCAAGCTTTCTTGCCGACTCCAACTCATGATCATGCAAGATGGTATTGAGCGCGATAAAGACCTTTGCATTAAATTTATGGGCAAATTCCGTTAATTTTGCAATATCCGCAACATTATTCTCTGCTGCATGCCGCGCCCCAAACTCAGGGCCACCAAGATAGACAGCATCTGCCCCATGGATAATCGCCTCGCGAGCAATCTCAACATTACGGGCAGGACTCAATAGTTCTAATTCGTGGGCTAATAGACTCATATGTATATTCAATCAATAAAGCGATATTTAAGGGGGGATAACCAGAAAAGGAGGTATAGGATAGCAATGATTTAACAATAGCCGAAGGGATCAGAGATAAAATTAACCCCCAAAGGAGGATAAAAACCGCTCATAAACTTTAAGCGCCCCCTCAATCTCCGAAAGACCATAAACAATTGCTCTTCCATCATTAAAGATCATAATTCGCTCCGCATCCATCTCGCTCTGCTTTAGCGAACTCAGATCAACATTCAGGAAGTACTCCGTCAATCTATGGGGAATCTGCTGATCTCTTAAGCGCTTAGAGAGCCTTAACAGATCGAGGGGGGCGGCTTCCCGAATCATCACCGATCCATCGCCACACAACCTTTGTGCTTCACGACGCTTCTCTTGCAGCGCTGGATAGCTAGGGTGACTGCCACAGGTTAGGCAATGGGGATCTTTCAAACGGTTAAGATTGATATTCTGGAGATGAAAATCCCAAATATTCGCCGTCACCAGAGTCTGACGCATCGCCTCAGGCTCAATAAAATATTTCAGCGCCTCAGTGGTCTGCAGACTAGAAATCATCTGCAAAATGGGCTGAATCACCCCCACAGAGCTACAGCTATCCTGAGACGCTAACTCAATGGTATCGAGTAAGCAGCGTAGACAGGGGGCCTCCTTACGATGAGGAAGATTAAAGTTATAACTCATACCGTAACTCTCGAGTGCGGAACCGAAGATCCACGGTATGTTGAGTTTATAACACGCATCGTTAATGAGCATTCGGAGCATCAGATTATCGGTTCCATCCAGCAGAAGATCTGCGCCCTGAATTAAGCCCTCAATATTATCGCCAGAGACATCGGCAATATGGGGCGTCACTTTAACGGTTGAATTGATCGCCAATAGATGATTTTTCACCGCAATCACTTTAGGCACTTGGTTTTTGGCATCCTCTTCTGTAAAGAGCGTTTGCCGTTGTAGATTGGTAATTTCCACAAAATCCCGATCGATCAGCGTTAACTTACCCACCCCTGCCCGGGCTAAGGTCTCTGCATGTTGAGCACCCAATGCTCCACACCCTAAAATCACCACATGGGCACGATTTAATGCACGAACTCCCACCTCCCCTACTCGATGAAAGCGAGCAAGTCGATGGTAGCGAAGATCAATGGGGTGCGCTCTCTCTAGATCCATAGTCGCTACTCAATTAGCCCCGTTGTTGGGCTACTAGCTCGACCTACACTCTGCATCGGCATCCGTTTAGCCTCATAGGCTAGTCGACCCGCAATGGTGGCAAGACTCATCGCCCGACTCATCTTAATCGGATCTTCCGCATAAGCAACCGCGCTATTCATCAGCACACCATCGGCGCCAAGCTCCATAGCATACGCCACATCTTTCGGACTCCCAAGGCCAGCATCAACAATAACAGGCACCGTCGCTTGATCAATAATATGCTTTAAATTGATCGGGTTAATAATCCCTAAACCGCTTCCAATAGGGGAGGCGCCAGGCATAATGGCATGGCAACCGAGCTCTTGGATTTTACGGGCAAGCACCACATCATCTGATGTATAAACAAGTACCGTCATCCCTTCTGCTAATAACATCTCTGTTGCCCGAAGCGTTTCGATAGGATCGGGAAGAAGTGTTTTCGAACAACCAATAATCTCCACTTTAACCATATCGCAAAGGCCTGAGGCATGCGCTAACTTTGCGGTGCGTACCGCCTCTTCTGCTGTATTTGCACCGGCCGTATTGGGGAGCAACTTATATTTTGTAAGATCAAGCTGCTCTAATAGATCGGGCTGATTATCATCAAAAATATTCATTCGACGGACCGCAAAGGTTAATACCTCAGTATCACTCGCCTCCACTGCCCCTTTCTGCTCTTCAAAGTTCCGATACTTTCCCGTTCCTAAAAAGAGACGGGAGTTAAATTCAAAGTTACCAATTTTAAGGGTCATTTAGCCACCTCCTACAAAGTGGACAATCTCAAACTGATCATTAGGATTCACAGGCGTTGTGGCATATTGATCCTTCTGAATCACTTCTCGATTCTGCTCAATAATAAAAAATTTACGTTGGGCAAGGTTAAGCTCTTGCACCAGCTTCTCAACGGTATCTACCTCTGGATTGATGGTGATAAGCTCACCATTAACTTTAATCTCTATCTTCTCCATCTTCGATCTCCATACTTATTCTGCTCGCTGCTTCCGCTCCTCTTTCCCTAAAGTGCGCATCACCTCCCGCACTCTCTTGGCTTCCAAAATCCCTGCATGATTAGCATCCGCTCTTGGGCTTTCGGGATGCTGAAAGAGACTCGACATCTGCGCAATACCATCGGCAAAGGGGAGGATTTTTGCTACATTTTGATGCGTTATCCCCCCGATCAAAAAAAGTTTTACCTTCTCATTATCGGCCAATGCCCGCGCCTCGGCTAATCGTTTGAGCCCAAATGGGGGGTAACTCTTCTGCTTTGTTGGGAAAATATGCCCCAATAAGCAGTAATCACACTGAGCGCCAAAGTCTCTAATCTGCTCTAGTGCATGGATAGAGCGCCCCAATTTAAGCTGCGGAAAAGCCGATTTTAAACGGCCAATATCGAGACTCTGCTCCGTCACCTGAAGGGTGGGAATCCCAAAAGCGATGGCAATATCGGCGCGATCATTCATAATCAATTTCTGAAAAGGAAACCCCTCCCCTTTTAAGATTAAAAGGAGCTTTTCAATCATTTTAGGGGGGCGAGATTTCTCCCGAATCTGAATCTGATCCACCCACGGCTCAAGCGCCATCATCTGTGCGGCTAAGAGCTCTATAGAACTCGCTTTATAATCGGGGGTTACGGCAATAAGTCTTTGAGGAAAATGATTTTGAGTCTCACTTGCCGATTGCAGATTTTTCACAAATGCTCCATTGCGGAGCGCTGCGTTAAATGGGCGTTAAAACTCACCTCTATAAAATGAATTCGCCCAGCTTTTCGCACTTCCCTCCGCTAGTATTAACTAGATCAGGTCTAAGAGTCCCGAAGTTGCACTTCAATCTCAGCTGTTTTCAACAGCACCTCTAGTGGAT
>JASLFR010000116.1 GCA_030150565.1 Cardiobacteriales bacterium
GCATACAAGTTCTATCTGGAATGAAAAGAGCACTCAAGAGGAGGCGTATTTTAATAATATGGAGCTCTCTCAAGGGCGCACCCGTGCTGTTTTGGAGTATATCTATCAAATTCCTCAACTAGCTGGGGAGCGGGAGTGGATTAAGAGTAAATTTGCTGCGGTGGGCTTCTCCTCTTCCCATCTAATTTATGATGATTTTGGTATTGAAGATCAGGAGCGATCTCGACGTGTGACCTTTAAGATCTTTACCAATGCAGAGTTACAAATTAGAAAGATTATTGAAGAGCATTAATGAAACTAAATATCAATTTCTCTAAGCTCACTGAGTTGGCAAAAAAGATTAATGGTTTTGGCTCAATTCTCATTGAGCGAACAAGAAAACCTTTTGAACCGATCGATCTTGAAATCTCGCAGGGGATCTCTGTTGACGCTTCAGAGATTGAGTTTCATGATGGATTGATCACCTACAAGGGGCGGCAGGTTCTGCTCTATATAAAAGATCACAGTTATGACAATTCACGCTCTTATGATGAGGCGATTCTTGATGGCTCTAAGGGGAGAAAATTTCATATCGCTCAATGCACTACACTCACCAACATGTTTGCTAAGGGGCGTCTGCAGAGATATGTGGCGACTAATAATCTGACGGGGCAATTTCTTATCTCTGCGCAGAATCGTAAAGATGCCTTCGCGCAATTAAATGTTTGCCAAAATTGCTTGAGCTATCTCAATTATAAAAATTCACGAGGTGATAATCATACTCGCTATCAAAATGTACTCAATTTCAATATAGGGGAGTTTTTTAAAACCTACAGCGCCCATTTTGATCATCTACCTTACTATACCGATAAAGATTCAGTGACTTATAGTAGTGATTGGCGTGAAATTTCTCGTCGAGTGCGTGCTGAAAATGGGTATCAGTGTAATCGATGCCGTGTGAGTCTAATGAAGGTGAAGCATCTTTGCCATGCTCACCATATAAATGGAGCGAAGCAGGATAATCGCAGAGAGAATCTGGAAGTATTATGTATCGATTGCCATCGTAAAGAGCATATAGGGCATATGTTTCTTACTCATGAAGAGATGCGGATTATTACTCAACTTCGTAAGGAGCAAGGATTGCTGGAGCAGCGAGATTGGGATGCTATCTATCTCTATGGCGATCCTGCACTTTTTGGTGCTTTTGAACACTTCTATCAACAAAATTGGCAACCACCCCTCATTGGATATCAACTCTCTTTAGAGGGGGGAGCGTATCTTTTAGATGCTGCGTGGCCTGAACAGAATTACGCTCTTTCCTTACGTCCTAAAGCGATTTCAGGGTGGACTATAGAGTCCCCTAATCAATCGATGCAATTTCGCTAGGGTTCCTATTTAAAATAACAATTTCTCCTCATCACAAATTCACGCTATCGTGATGAAAAAGGAGATGAATATTATGGAATATCTATTTTTAGGATTATTAGCCCTCTTTGCACTGTTGGTTGCGTGGCGTGCAGGGATCTTTGGAAATCGTGCCCCGAAGGGGGAAGTTGCGATAGAGGGGGATGGAAATTACGCTTTTAAAGTCTCAGAATCTCATAAATATCAGAAGGAGCTTGCCCTAATTGTTGATGGACGAGAGCCCGATTCTGAATATCTTAAATTGAGCGCTCTTATTGAGAAGGAGCCCCACCATCCAAGAGCGGATAATCCTTTTAGAATCACCATTAATGGCTATAAAGTGGGGGAATTTAATGATCGAGCAGCTGCGCTTTTTCTTGAACGAATCGAGGCGCTTGAGCTCCCAATTTCTACCCAATTTCGGGTAGGAGCGCTCATTATTAGCGGGGTTCAAAATGGGGATGAAGCGGCAGATTACGCTGTACGGCTCGATCTCCCTGCTCAATTAAGCTCAATAGAGGTGAGTGATCTTCTTCCAGATCCTGACGAGCAATTTGTTGAAACAGGCTCACAAAGAGCAGGAGCACTACAGAGAAATTGATGATATAGATCCTTAAGCCCCGCTAACTGTGGGGCTTTTTTATGCTTTAGAGTAGAGAGCGGGTAGAGTAGAGAGATGACTGATCAATTGAGGTGAATATCTGTGGCGCGTCGTTCTTTATGGTTTCTCTTTCTCCCCTTTTTAGCGGGGCACTTTATCTCCTATTTTTATCGCAATATGAATGCGATTATCTATCCCCAATTGGCGGAGCAATTTCAGCTCACTTCGGGCTCTTTAGGCTTGCTCACAAGCCTCTACTTTTTTGCATTTGCTCTGGCTCAAATTCCCATCGGCATTCTGCTCGATCGTTTCGGTCCACGCCCTGTACAGGCCACCCTTCTTCTCGTTGCATCGCTAGGCGCGTGGCTCTTCGCCTCCGCTCAAACGCTCTCCCTCCTCTTAATCGCTAGAGGGATGATTGGATTTGGGGTAGCAGGATCATTGATGAGTGCGATTAAAGCAGCAACGCTCTGGCTCCCAAAAGAGCGGCTCTCTTTAGCCACATCAGGGATTTTAGCGGTAGGAGGATTGGGGGCGCTCGCCTCTACAGCTCCTCTCCATCTCTTAATGCAGGTGATGCCGTGGCAAGGTGCTTTCTATCTTCTTTCTCTTTTAACGTTACTGGTGAGTCTTTGGCTCTTTTTTGGAGTAAAAGGGGAGTATCGAGCGGAGCAGAGTTCAGCTTCTGCGCTTATCTTGGCTCTTTGGCGACTCTACCGCTCTCCTCAATTTTGGCGCATTGCCCTCTATTCGCTCCCAGCACATGGAATTTATATGGCTTTTTCAGCCCTCTGGATCGCCCCTTGGTTAAGAGAGGGGGGGATTGGGGAGGGGGCACTCGCCTCTATTTTGATGTTTAGTGCCGTTGCGATGGTGCTTGGATCCCTCACATTTGGAGCCTTGACAGATCGACTTCGTGCCGTTGGGATTCAGCCCTTTGCCATTTGTGGATTAGGAATTGTCGGTTTTCTGCTGGTTCAACTCTTAATGGTGTTAGAGATTGGGTTCTCTCCCACTCTTTTAGCGCTCCTCTTTAGCTTTTTTGGAACAGCGAGTGCGATGAATTATGCGGTGATGAGTCAATCGGTGCCTAAGGAGCTTTCAGGACGAGCAACAACCGCTTTCAATCTCTTGATCTTTCTCACCTCCTTCTTTATGCAGTGGTTAATGGGGGGATTGTTGCAATACTTCGCCACATTGGAGAGTCTCCCAATCACCCCATTTAGAGCCCTTTTGATTGTTTTAATTCTCTTTCAGATCCCCGCTATTTTGCTCTGGCTCACCTTAAAACCGTGGCAGAGGGGAAAATAGAGTTTGACTCTCTTTAAGATTCGTTTTATAACTAAGAAACGTTTTCCGTTACAACTTATTTTGGATATTAAATTTATGCAGACAAACTTTTTCTTCTATTGGTGGCACTTCTCTCGTTAGCGGGAGGTATATTGGTGCATGAAGAAAAATAGCATAGAGATATATCAAGGGAACCCGCTCAGCATAGCGGGTTTTTTTATGCCTCCAATTTTGTATAGAGAACCCCGCTAATTAGAGAGTAAGCATTAAAAATAGAGAGTTAGCGAATAGGAGTAGAGAAGATGGAGCATATTTTAAAAGCACTATATGGAGGGGAGATCCTCACAATGGAGGAGAGCAGCCAGCTCTTTAATCAGATTGCTGAGGGAAAACTCCCCCCAGAGCAGTTAGCGGCGGCTCTTATTGCGATGAAGATGCGAGGAGAATCCCCCGAAGAGATTGCGGGTGCTGCAGATGCCTTTCTTAAAGTGGTAAAACCTTTTCCACGTCCCGATTACCCCTTTGCCGATATTGTTGGAACGGGGGGAGATGGCGCAAATACTGTGAATATCTCAACCGCTAGTGCGCTGGTTGCTGCAACATGTGGGATTAAGGTGGCAAAGCATGGTAATCGGAGTGTATCGAGCTTAACGGGCTCTTCCGACCTTTTAGCGCAACTTGGTGTTGATCTTGAAGCGAGTGCAGAGCACTCCCGAGCGATGCTTGATGAGCGCAATATCTGTTTTCTCTTCGCTCCTCAGTATCACACAGGTTTTAAATATGCGATGCCTGTTCGTCAATCGTTAAAAACTCGCACTCTTTTTAATATGTTAGGCCCTTTAATTAACCCAGCACGCCCCCCATTTGCGCTGATTGGTGTCTATTCTGAGGCGCTTGTTGAGCCGATTGCAAAGACCGCAAAATTGCTCGGTTATGAGCGGGTTGCAGTGGTTCATGGCGGTGGGGTGGATGAGGTTGCGCTCCATGCAGCAACTAAAGTTGCGGAGCTAAAAGGGGGAGAGATCATCACTTATGAAGTTGCGCCAGAAGATTTTGGATTGAAGCGGGCGCCGTTAGAGCTTCTACGGGGAGGCACAGCGGTTGAGAATCGGGCCTCCCTTTTAAAGATGTTACGAGGAGATGCACCTCTTGCGCATGAGCATGCTGTAGCGATCAACGTTGCGATGCTCCTAAAACTCTTTGGGAATGAGGATATTAAAGAGAATGCTGCGCTAGCGCTTGAATCGATTAGAGCGGGGCGTCCGTTACAGTTATTAGATGAAATAACTCAATAGTAGAGAGAGATAGAAAGAATGAGAGAGTTAACCGTTTTAGAGAAGATCGTGGAAAGACGTAGAGCCGATATTGATCGACTCAAAGTAGAGAAGCCGATCGACCGATCGAAGCTCACCCCATCGAGCCGAGACTTTTATGGACGATTAGAGGAGCAACGGGAGCAGGGAGCCCCGATTTTTATCCTCGAGTGTAAAAAAGCCTCCCCATCAAAAGGATTGATTCGCCCCGATTTTTCAGTAGAGTCGATCGTTAAAAGTTACGCTCCTTACGCAACAGCGATCTCAGTTCTTACAGAGAATGCCCACTTTCAAGGGGAGTTCCCTTTTCTACAATTAGCAAAAGAGGGAACTGAAGCGGAAAAGACCCCAATTCTCTGTAAAGATTTTGTGATCGATAAAGATCAGATCGAGCGAGCACGATTTTACGGAGCCGATGCAGTACTCTTGATGCTCTCGGTGCTTGATGATCAGACGTATCTAGAGTTGCGGGGGGTAGCGCATCACTTAAAGATGGGGGTTTTAACGGAGGTGAATGATGAAGAGGAGGTAGAGCGAGCGATCGCCCTTGATGCGAAAGTGATCGGTATAAATAATCGAGATCTTAGAGATCTCTCTATCGATACGACAAAAACAGCGCGCCTCTCAGCCCTTATTCCCGATGAGCGAATTGTGATTAGTGAATCAGGAATCCTCACTCATCGTGATTTAGCACCTCTTGCCCCCTATGCTGATGGATACCTAATTGGTAGTGCACTCATGAGGCAGCCTGATCTTCAATCAGCAACACGAGGGATGGTTAAGGGGGCTCATAAAGTATGTGGTATAACCCGAGCTGAAGATCTTATTGCGGCATATGATGCAGGGGCAACCTATGGAGGCTTTATCTTTATCTTAACCTCACCTAGAGGCATAACCATTGAGCGAGCCGCCTCCATAATGGAGAAGAGTAAAGAGCGTGCGCCCCTCAAGATGATTGGTGTTTTTCAAAATGATGATATTGAGACGATT
>JASLFR010000042.1 GCA_030150565.1 Cardiobacteriales bacterium
TGAGCAGAGAACCCGTTTCGATATTGAGATGATCTTAGAGCTCGGCTACTGTCAAGGGATCGAGAACTACTCCCGCTACCTCTCAGGGAGAGCAGCAGGTGAGCCCCCTCCCACCCTCTTCGATTATCTCCCTGAGAATGCGCTCCTCTTTATTGATGAATCCCACGTAGCGATTCCCCAAATTGGAGCGATGTATAAAGGGGACCGAAGCCGTAAAGAGACCCTCGTCAATTATGGATTTCGCCTCCCCTCTGCACTCGATAATCGCCCCTTAAAATTTGAAGAGTTTGAGGCACTTATGCCGCAGACGATCTTTGTCTCTGCAACCCCTAGTATCTATGAGGCTGATCATGCAGATCAGGTGGTGGAGCAAGTGGTTCGCCCAACAGGGTTGCTCGATCCTATTGTGGAGGTTCGCCCAGTCGCCTCCCAAGTGGATGATCTCCTCTCGGAGATTAATGCTCGAATCCCCCTCAACGAGCGGGTATTAGTGACGACGCTCACTAAACGGATGAGTGAGGATTTAACAGAATTTCTTGCCGAACATAATATAAAGGTGCGCTATCTCCACTCCGATATCGACACAGTTGAGCGGATGGAGATCATTCGCGATCTTCGCCTTGGCGTCTTTGATGTTTTAGTGGGAATTAACCTACTTCGAGAGGGGCTCGATATTCCTGAAGTCTCTCTAGTTGCGATTTTAGATGCCGATAAAGAGGGCTTTTTACGCTCTGAACGCTCTCTAATTCAGACGATCGGGCGAGCTGCAAGAAACGCAGGCGGAACAGCGATTCTCTATGGGGATAAGATCACCAAAGCGATGAAGAGCGCCATCGATGAGACAGAGCGGCGCCGCTCACTACAAGAGGCGTACAACAAGCAACATAACATCACCCCTAAAACAATTAGTAAAGCGGTGCAGGATGTGATGTACGACGCTCGTGATAATGCACCTAAAGAGCAATATATTGCAGAGTATCGTGGAAAATTGGTAATCAACGAATCCGCAATTGAGGCGGATCTCAATCTTGAGAATCCTAAAGAGCTTGCGCGCCATATCGACCGTTTAGAGAAGAGAATGTTAAAACATGCCGAAAATCTTGAGTTTGAGGAGGCTGCAACCCTTCGTGATGAGATTGAAAAGCTCAAAGCGCAATTTATTCTCGCTTAAAGAGGGGAGAATCCCTCCCCTCTTTAATGATACTCTCCCTATTGATTGAAATCGTAACCTCTTAGAGTGGTTTCGATCCCCTCCATCTTTAAAAGGATCTATCAATGAATATTAAAATTAATGCTAATGATCATGTTGTTCATATCTACCCTCCTAAAGGCTCACTCGATCTGCTCTCTCAGATGGAGAGCAATATTATGCAGTGCACCGTCTCAAGCGAGGTGTATCAACTCTTTCGTAGCTGCCTTCTAGCAGTACTCAACACAGGAAGTATTACCGATAATCGGGAGGCGATTTTTGAGCCCCACGCACACTTTGATGCCAACATTCTCCGTACAGAGCGGGGGATTAAGTTGGAGCTTATCAATCCCCCTAAAGCGGTCTTTGTTGATGGGGAGTTAACAGAGCTGATTCGCCGAAATCTCTTCTCAGTTTTAAGAGATATTCTCTTTGTGCGTGCTGTCTATAACGCCTTTCATCGCTACGTCTCCCATGATGATGGACCAACGATCCCAACAACGGATGCAGTCTTCTCCATTTTGCGTAACGCTAATGCGTTAAAACTCACCAATGGGCCCGATCTTATCGTCTGTTGGGGTGGTCACTCCATCAATGAGGAGGAGTATCTCTATGGGCGAAAGTTGGGGTACGAGCTTGGAGTACGCAGATTAAATATCTGTACAGGATCAGGGCCAGGAGCGATGGAAGCTCCAATGCGCGGGGCTGCAGTTGGACATGCTCAACAATCTTATAAAGAGAGCCGTTTTGTTGGGATTACTGAACCCTCCATTATTGCCGCAGAACCCCCTAACTCTCTTGTCAATGAGCTTATCATCATGCCCGATATTGAGAAGCGCCTTGAAGCGTTTGTCCGTATGGGGCATGGCATTATTATTCTTCCTGGTGGGGTTGGAACGGCAGAAGAGTTCCTCTACATTCTTGGCCTTCTTATGCGTGAAGAGAATCAAGAGCAGTATCTCCCCCTTATTTTGACGGGGCCTGAATCGAGCCGCGCTTACTTTGAACAGCTCGATCAATTTGTTCGCGCCGTATTGGGGGATTCTGTGAGCCAATATTATGAGATTATTATCGATAACCCTCCTCTTGTCGCTCAGAAGATGAAAGCAGCGATGCCAAAAGTTCAAGAGCGCCGTAAAGCGCTGGAAGATCTCTACTCCTTCAACTGGACGATGCATATTCCAGAATCATTTCAAACCCCATTCATCCCCACTTCAGAGAATATGGCTGCGCTTCAGCTCCGTAAAGATCAACCTGCTGAAGAGCTTGCGATCAATCTTCGCTGCGCCTTCTCAGGAATTGTTGCGGGGAATGTAAAAGAGATTGGGATGAGGGAAGTTAAGAAGAATGGCCCTTTCCAATTGCATGGCGACCCTGAAATTATGCATCTCATCGATCAGCTTTTAGAGCGCTTTGTAGAGCAAGGGCGCATGAAGTTACCAGGCAGTAAATATGAGCCCTGTTACGAAATTGTGAAATAATAGAGTTAACTCAACTCAACAGACCATTAAAGGAGGAGGAGAGATGTTCAGAATCGCAACGATGGTGGGTAGCATCAGCAAAAACTCACTCAATATGAAGCTCGCAAAATTTATGCAGAAACGGTACCAAGATCGCTTAACCATAGAAATTATGCCCCTCGATGAGGTGCCGATCTATAATCGCGATCATGAGGAGCAGGCACCCGAGATCATCAAAAAGTATCGAAAAATTATCAAAGAGGCGGATGGGGCGCTCTTTGTAACCCCTGAATATAATCACTCCATCTCTGGCGTTATGAAAAATGCGCTCGATTGGTTTTCACGGGTGGAGAATGTCTACATTGGCAAGCGGGCAATGATTGTTGGAGCAACACCTGGTGCGATGGGGACGGTAAAAGCTCAGATTCATCTGCGCCAAATTCTCAATTCAGGTGGGCTTGGGCTCCATGTGATGCCACAAAATGAGTTCTTTCTTGCAAATGCTGATGAGAAATTTAATGAAGCGGGGGAGATTACCGATGAAGCGACTCTAAAATTTCTCGATCAGACAGTGGAACACTTTATTACCTATCTTAAAGAGAAGTAATCATTAAGCGCTTAAAAGAGAGCCCGATCATCTGATCGGGCTTTTCTCTTCTTAAACCAGAAGGGTCAAGAGCAGTGGAATAGTCACAAGTGAGAGAAGCGTTGAGCTAATCACCACCGCTGTTCCAAAACGAGCATCAGCATTAAAGCGCCCAAAAAGAACCGACGCAAGCGCAAAGCTCGGCATGCTCGCCAACATCACTAAAAGAGAGCGAAGCTCCTTCTCAAAGGGGAGAAGAAGCGTTCCAATCGCAACGACCAGAGGGAGCAGAATCAATTTAACCCCGAGCGCAAACCCAAGCTCTTTAGGGTTGATCTCAGCGCGTCGCTCCCACATAGGGGGAATTAGAAGGCCGATATAGAGCATCGCAAGTGGACTAGCTAAATTAGCTAAACGCTCCGTTAACTCCTTTAAAAATGGGGGCGCTTCAAAATGCATAAATCCAAGCGTTAACCCCACCACAATCGCCAACATAGGGAGATTGATCATCGCTTTAAGGGCTCGAAGATCAACCTTTCCAGAGGGTTGCAAAAAGGTGACTCCAATCGTCCAAAGAACAAGATCGAGCCCTGCATCAAAAATGGCGGCGAGTAGCGCTCCCTCTGCTCCAAAGAGCGTATAAGCGAGCGGGATTCCGATAAATCCAGTATTCCCCAAAATCGAAAGGAGAGAGAGCTCATTGGCCCGCCCTAAATGGTTCAATCTAGGTCGTAAAAAGAGAGCAATCCCAAAAATAGAGAGGGTGTGGAGCGCAATCGAGAAGAGCAGCACCGTTAAGATAAGGCTCGCTGTTCGCTCATCAATCTCAAAATTGAAGATACTTGAGAGAATGATGGCAGGCATCCCAACGTTGACAATAATCTTAATTAAGAGTTGCTGCGCCTCTTTTGTAAATTGAAGATTGTGGCGCAACAGCGCCCCAAAAAGGATGATTACCCCCATAATCATCACTGCGGAGAGAACAACACTAAATCCCATCTCACTTCCCCCTTTTATTCATTATTATTTTTAAGTTTTAGAGTAGAATAGCCCCTCAATTGGCTCATTAATTTTTCAATCAATTGTAAAAAATAGACTAAAGTATTGGGCTATAGAGTAAACAACGTTCCATATCAGTCGATACATTCTGGAGAATATACGATGTTAACCCCGCTATTTCGGACTCTCTTCACCCTTCTACTCCTGATTACCCCTCCCCTTCTTTTTGCAGAGACTCCTCTGCCCCCATTTAGCTGCAATGGGGAGCGATTCTGCTCAGCCACTCTTTTGAGAGAGGATGGTTCCGTCCGTAACTTTCGTTCTAAATATGAGTCTTACCCCAAAGGGGTGCCCCGCCACTACTACGCAGCGATCGCACTCAATCACGATACAGGTGCGCATAAAGCGGCTTACTACCGTGATAGCCATCAGATTATCACGATTAATGATGCACGCTTAGGGAAAAATGCTCGCACTCTCTTTAGAGGCTCTGATCGAGTTGAACGGCTCGCCCTCAACCTCTGCCCCAATTGTGAGATCGCCCTTAGCTTTAGGGATGGGTGTGGCGCTGTTGCATGGTCCCAAGAGCAAAAACGCTCCTTCCCCGCTATTTTAGAGTACTCCTCTCTCCACCCCCCTATTAAGAGCAGTGGTGCTAATCCTCAAGAGCAGTGGGTAGCTAAATATGCCCTCAACCTATGCCGAACAAGAAGTTACGGAAATTGTGAGCTCGTTACCAGCCTCTGCACCGAGAGCGACCGCTGGTAATCCTCCAAAAAAGAGGCAAAACATGCCGTAGGAAAGTGGGGTTTGCTACACTAGCTCCATCTTTTTATAGCAATAGTAGAGGAGAGATTATGCATCCATCAGAGAAGAAGATCGGATTTATCGGCGGCGGAAATATGGCGCGGGCGATTTTAAGTGGTCTAGTTAAGGAGTTCCCTAAAGAGCAGCTCTTTGTGAGTGATCTTAATGAGGAGAATTGCACCTTTTTTAGGGAGACTCTCGGTATTGAAGCGAGCCAAGATTTTCACGATTTTATTGAAAAGGTCGATATCATTCTCATCGCAATTAAACCGCAAGGGTTTGCAACGCTTCTTCCACAGCTTGCCCCCCTTATTCGTCATGATCAATTGATTATCTCCATCGCAGCGGGGGTAGATACAGAGACGATCGCCACCGCTCTTCAAAAGGCAGAGCAGCCCATTATTCGGGTGATGCCCAATACGCCCGCAACCATCGGCTACGGCGCTTCTGGGCTCTTTGCAAATGCTTTTGTCAATGATGAGGAGCGCAGGCTCGCAACAACCATCTTCAATGCTTGTGGTCGCACTCTTTGGGTGGAAGATGAGGCAAAAATGTCTGCCGTTGTTGCTCTTTCAGGCTCAAGCCCCGCTTACTTCTTCTACCTTCTGGAGATTATGGCAAGTGTTGGGGAAGAGCTGGGAATTGGTGAGGCAGAGAGTGCAGAACTTGCGATGCAATCGATGCTTGGTGCCGCAAAATATGCACAAGAATCTCCCCTCTCTTTAACGCAACTTAAAAAGAATGTGATGTCTCCAGAAGGGACAACAGAGCAGGCGATCTTTAGCCTTGAGCGGGATAATCTCCCTGAGGTGGTGCGCCGTGCGATGAAGGCGTGTGCAGAGCGGGATCAGAGCCTCTCTAAAGAGGTCTCTTCAGCCATTAACCGAGCAATTGAGGCAACAAAATGAGTCTTCTTCTCTATCTAATTCATACTGTTATTGAGCTCGCTTTCAGTTTTTTCATTATCCTCCTTCTGCTCCGTTTTCTCCTGCAGGCGGTGAAGGCGAGTTTTCTCCACCCCATTATTCAACTCCTTGTTAAAGTGACCAACCCGATTCTGCTCCCTATTCGGCGGATCACCCCAATTTTAGGGCGTCTCGATTGGGCCTGTATTGTGGCGGTGATGCTCTTAGGATTAGCAAAATATCTACTGATGATTCTGATAGGGTTGATGCCCCCTCGCCCTCCAACGATTATCTTTGGGCTACTTCTATTCGATCTTTTACGCTACGTCGCTTATATCTACCTATTTGCGCTGATCGTGCGGGCCATTGGGAGCTGGATCGGCTCAACTCCGCGCCAATCTGCTCTTTTAGCCCTTCTAGAGCTGCTCACTAATCCTCTACTAAAACGAATCCCCTTCCATCTACAGTGGAAGCAGATCGATTTTAAGCCGATGCTTCTCTCACTGCTCCTATTGATTGTGGTGCAATTCTCAACAGCGATGCAGCGAGCACTCATCATCTATGGACAATTGAGCACCCCCGAAACAGAGCTCCAAAGAGAGCCACGTAAAGAGGTGAAAGAGTCTCAAGAGAGGGAGCAGTCAGAGCACTTCCGTGAGCGCTCCTATTAAAAAGAGTAGGTGCTAAAAAAGAGAGCCCTCCAGTTGAGAGGGCTTTTTTATTGTAAAGAGTCGGTTACTACCCCTCTAAAATCGATTCAAGCTCCAACCAACGCTCCTCCATCTGCTCCTGCTGCTGCGTTAACTCTGTCAAGCGAGCGAGCTCTTTCGCTTGTGTCTCATGATCCGACTCATAAAATTGGGGCGCATTGACCGCTTCTGTTAACTCTGAGAGCTCTCTTTCGAGCGCTTCAAGCTTTGAGGGGAGTTGATCGAGCTCTCGCTGCTCATTAAAACTCAACTTTCTTCCTCTTCGCTCCCGCTTCTCCCCCTGTTTAGATTCTTTTTTAGGGGGATTTTTTAGCGCACTCTCCCGCACTCTTCGCGCCTCTTCAAGAGCAACTCTCTCCCGCTCCTCCCGAATCTTCGCCCAATCGCTATACCCACCAATATACTCCTCTAATACACCATCCCCCTCAAATACGATGGTAGAGGTCACCACATCATCAAGAAATTGTCGATCGTGAGAGATGAGCAGTAACGTCCCCTCAAAATTGTGCAGCAACTCCTCTAAGAGTTCTAGGGTCTCGATATCGAGATCGTTTGTCGGCTCATCCATCACTAAAAGATTGAACGGGCGTGTGAAGAGCTTTGCAAGCAGAAGGCGATTACGCTCCCCTCCAGAAAGGGAATTTACAGGGGATCGTGCTCGCTCTGGAGTAAACATAAAATCTTGCAACCAACCGATAATGTGGCGTCTCTTACCATTAATCTCGATAAAATCGCTCCCCTCCACCACATTCTCCATAACACTCTTCTCAAGATCGAGATCGGAGCGGAGCTGATCAAAATATGCCACCTCAATCTGCGTGCCAAGCTTCACACGCCCTGAGTCGGGGGTGAGTTCACCGAGCAGTAATTTGATGAGGGTCGACTTCCCCGCTCCATTAGGGCCGATAATTCCAATACGATCCCCCCGCTGAATCACGGTAGAGAAGTTGGTAATGAGTGGGCGCTCTCCAATTTTATAGCTGATCTTATCCGCCTCAATCACCCGTCTACCTGAGCCGCGCGCCTCTTCATGATTGAGGGTTGCCACCCCTTGCCGCTCGATCCGATTTTTACGCTCCTCCCGCATCTTCTCTAACGCTTTAACTCGCCCTTCACTCCTTGTTCTTCTCGCCTTCACTCCTTGACGAATCCAGATCTCCTCCTCCGCTAACTTCTTATCAAAAGCTCGGCGCTCTAACTCTTCGTTATAGAGCTCTATCGCCTTCTGCTTCTGATAAGCTGAGTAGGAGCCTGGATACTCTGTTAACTGCCCTCGATCAAGCTCTACAATTTTAGTAGCGAGTTTATCCATAAAGGCTCGATCGTGAGAGACAAAGAGCAGAGCCCCTCGATAGGTTAAGAGCGTTCGCTCCAACCACTCCACCATCTCAATATCGAGGTGGTTTGTCGGCTCATCTAAGAGGATAAGATCAGGTTCACTCACTAAAGCCTTTGCAAGGAGTGCACGACGAATCCAACCGCCAGAGAGATTATCAACTCGCTCAGTTGGCTCAAGTTCAAGGCGAGTCAACATCTCATTAATGCGCTGATCGGCATTCCAGCCATCGAGGCGATCGAGCTCCTCTTGCAGCTGACTCATCTCATCAAACGCTTTAGGATCCTCTGTCGATTCAAGTAGCTGATGGTAACGACTCAACTTCTCCCCAATATTAGAGAGCCCCCCCGCCACAAGCTCATAGATCGTCATAGTCAGATCGGTAGGGATCTCTTGATCAAGCTTTGTCACCTTCACGCCACTATCAATAACCACCATCCCCTCATCAGGTTCAACCTCACCTGAAACAACTCGTAAGAGGGAGGATTTCCCCTCTCCATTGCGCCCAATAATCGCCACCCGCTCCCCTTTTTCTAATGAGAGATTCACCTCCGTTAAGAGGGGGCGCGCCCCGTAAGCGAGTGTAATATTATCTAACCGAACCATAACCATGCGTGACTCCTGACTTCTCTTTTGTTTAGAGGGGGTGATTTGCTAAAATAGAGAGCTTCCATCATTAGCGCTCTGCTAAGATGCCCGATGACTGATGATAGAGAGCTTTTCGATGACTCATTATAATTCTTCTCCCCCTTTTGCGCTTGAAGATGCCACGAAAGAGGCAGAACTTCTGCGCCATCAACACTTTATGGCTCTCGCTTTAGAGGAGGCGGAGAAGGCGTATGCGCTCGGAGAAGTCCCAATCGGAGCCCTCTTAGTCCAAAATGGCACCATTATTGGGCGGGGCTACAATCGCTCAATTATCGATCATGATCCCACCGCTCATGCAGAGATGAATGCGATCCGCTCCGCTGCTAAGCATATTCAGAATTATCGGCTTACAGGGAGTGATCTCTACGTTACGCTCGAACCCTGTATGATGTGTGCAGGGAGCTTAATCCACGCTCGAATCGAGCGAGTCATCTTTGGTGCGGGTGATTCAAGAAATGGGGGCTTAGTGAGTCAAATCGCCCTCAACGAGATTGAAGCGTTCAACCATAAAGTGAGCATTATTCCCCATATTTTAGAAGAGAAGTGTCGCACCCGTTTAAAACAATTTTTTAAAGAGCGGCGCGCCCAGCAGAAGCATAGAAAAGGTCACACTGCTCTTCTTAAAACAGAAGAGGTTACAACATGAGTACCATAAAAGCGGCCTACCGATCCCTCATTAAAGAGCGGGGATATAAAGAAGATCCTCAACAGCTTAATGTTGTTGAGGCGTACGATACCCTTAAAAAACGGCTGGAAGCGGGGGATGAGCCTAAACTCAATCCCGATAAGTTGAGCCGTATGCAGCGCCTCTTTAAACCTTTTGCCAACACCGATCACGCCCTTGAGTATGATGATCCTCGTGGGCTCTATATCTACGGACGAGTTGGGCGAGGGAAGACCTTCTTGATGGATCTCTTCTATGAGAATGTGAATGTGCCTAAAATTCGGGAGCATTACTACCACTTTATGCAAGATATTCATCAGCGACTCCACCACTATAAAGGGGAGAGCGATCCCCTCTCTTTAATCGCTAAAGCGTATGCAAAAGAGTGTAAAGTGCTCTGTGTGGATGAATTTCATGTGATCGACATCACCGATGCGATGATTCTCTACCGCCTCTTAAAAGGATTTATTGAGGAGGGGATTATCTTCATCACCACCTCCAACAGAACGCCAGATGAGCTCTATAAAAATGGGTTACAGCGCCAACAATTCCTCCCTGCAATTGCGCTGATTAAGGAGCGATTAGCGGTGATTCCCCTCGATACAGATCAAGATTACCGCATGCGCCACCTAGAGAGCGCTGATATGTGGTTTACAGGGGATATTGAGGCGCAAAACAACCATTACGAAACGATCTTTGAAGAGCTGATTGGCAAGATGAAAGGGCCTGTTACCATGAATGTAAATGGGCACGATTTTAAGATGCGTAAACGGACAGAGAGCGCCGCATGGTTCACCTTTGAAGAGGCGTGTTTAAAGCCGAGGGCAGCTCAAGATTTTATCCAGATCGCCTCCTGCTTCGACAATATCTTCTTTACCGAACTTCCCCAATTGACCCGACAGCTTGAAGATGCCGCCCGCCGTTTTGTGATTATGGTGGATGAATTTTACGATCAAGGGGTGAAGCTCGCCATCGGCTCTGAGGTGGATCTTCAAAACCTCTACGCCGCTCAAGGGGAGAAAGCGATCGATTTTGAATTTGATCGCACCATCAGCCGCCTTGTAGAGATGCAATCTCAAACCTATCTCGATCAACCTAAACGTCAAAAAAGTGAGTGTAATTGTGACTAATAGTGAGTTGAAAACCTCCTCTCCTACCCGTACCCCCTTCCCAAGCAATCAGACGCCGAGCGAATTGGTGCATGAATTCCTCCTTCGTCTAAAAGAGAGCCCATTTAAGGGGGATATTGAGGAGAGTTACGCAAAACGCTTAATGGCGGCAACCGATAATTCTCTCTATCAGCTGATGCCTTCGGCGATCATCTTCCCTAAAAATCATGAAGATGTTGAGCGTGTGATGAGCCTCCTTGCTGAGCCGAGATTCCGTTCCCTCTCCATCACCCCTCGCGGTGGAGGAACAGGAACGAATGGGCAATCACTCACCTTCGGGCTAGTACTCGATCTCTCCCGCTATATGAACAATATCATTAGCTTAGATCAGGAGAATCGTACCGTAACGGTTCAGACAGGGGTAGTAAAAGATCAGCTCAACGCCTTTTTACGCCCATTTGGTTACTTCTTCGCTCCTGAACTCTCCACTTCAAATCGCGCTACGATCGGGGGGATGATCAATACCGACGCCTCAGGGCAAGGGAGCTGTGAATATGGTAAAACCAGTCAACATGTTGTTGAGCTTCTCGGTGTCTATGCAGGTGGAAAAACGCTCCGTACAAGAAGCATGGAGCGAGCGGCATTAAAGGAGCTAGATGAGGACTCCCCTCTGCTGAAGATCTCCCAAAAACTTGAGGCCTCCATTGCGCCCCATAAAGAGGAGATTAAAGCTGTTTTTCCCCCACTCAATCGCTACGTGACGGGGTACGATCTCGATCACTTTGCCCATGATGAATCCTTTAATCTCAATCATCTACTCTGTGGCTCTGAAGGGACGCTTGGTATCTTTACTGAAGCGGTTCTCAATATCCTCCCCATTCCGAAAGAGACAGCGCTTGTACTCATCTCTTACGATGATTTTATTGAAGCGCTCGCCGATACCCCCCTTCTTATGAAGGCAGAAGCGACATCCATCGAGATTCTTGATGATATTGTGCTTGAGATCGCTAAAAATGATTATATCTGGGCCACAACAGAGGAGTATTTTGAGGGGATCGATTATGCTCATCTAAAAGCGCTACAACTCATCGAATTTAACGCTGATACGGTTGAAGAGTTAGAAGAGCGGGTAGAGCGCTTTATGCACTACTGCAATGAACACCCTAATGCTCACCGATTAACGCGCCACGCAATCTTTGGAAAAAGCGCAGTCAATCGAGTCTACGGATTGCGTAAGCGAGCTGTAGGGTTACTCGGAGCAGTTGAGGGGAATCGTCGTCCACTCCCCTTCGTTGAGGATACAGCGGTTCCTCCTGAGAATCTTGCCCCCTTTATTGCAGAGTTTAAAGCGGTGCTCGATCAGCACCAACTTCGTTACGGTATGTTTGGGCATGCTGATGCTGGAGTGATTCACGTTCGCCCTGCACTCGATATGAAGTTACCGAGCGATCGTGATCTCATTCGTCCAATCTCTGATGCAATCTACACCCTTTGTGAAAAGTATGGGGGAGCACTCTGGGGAGAGCATGGAAAAGGGGTCCGTTCTGAATACTCAGAGCAATTTTTTGGAGCGCTCTACCCCGTCATTCAGTCGGTTAAAGAGATCTTTGACCCATACAATCAGCTCAATCCTGGAAAGATCGCCATCGCACCTCCCAAAGAGGGTCTTCCTTCTCGTGAGCTCTACGCCATTGATGGATTACCCACGCGCGGTCTCCTGAATGGGCAGATCAATCAGCTCTATTTTGAGACCTTCCCCAATACGCTCTACTGTAATGGGAATGGCGCCTGCTTCAATTACGATACCGATGCCGCAATGTGCCCAAGCTATAAAGCGACTCGTGAGCGAATCAACTCCCCTAAAGGGCGCTCTGAATTGATTAAAGAGTGGTTGCGTCAACGAACAATTGGGAAAGTAGATCCACAATTTGAAGCGGAGATGAATGAGAGCTTCTCCCTCTGTTTAAGCTGTAAATCGTGTGTGGGTGAGTGCCCGATGAAGGTGGATATTCCAGATGCGAAGGCGGAATTTTTACACCACTACCACCAGACTCATCCTCGTCCGAAATATCACAATCTCTTAGCAAAAGCGGAAGAGATCGCCCCTCTAACGGCTGCTTTAGGTGCGCTCTATCGCCCCTTAGCAAAGGGAAGAGTAGCTAAAAAGATCACTGAAAAGCTGGGATTAATCGATCTTCCAATCCCTCAAAAGAGTGATCTAAAAGATCAGATTAAAAGAGGGCGGGTGGTTCAACTGAGCGATCGCACGATCAAAAAACTAAAAGAGCTAAGCGACAAGGAGAAGAGAGAGAGCGTCATTATCGTTCCTGACGTCTTCCTCCAGTTTTATGATGCAACGACCCTCAACGCTACCCTTGAACTGCTCCCCAATCTTGGGGTAACCCTCTATCTTGCCCCTTATCGCCCATCAGGAAAGGTGCAACATGTTTTGGGCTATCTTGAGCAATTTAAGAGAAGCGCGCTCCATCAAAATCAGCTACTAGAGCGCTTGGCGGAGAGCAATATCCCATTAATTGGAATTGAGCCCCCCGTCACCCTCCTCTATCGCGATGAGTATCGTAAAAAGCTGGGGCTAAATACTCCAGATGTTCTCCTCATTCAGGAGTGGCTCTTTGAGTACCTCTCTCCCCTCCCCCCTGCTAAAATTAGCGCCCTTATGAAAGGGAAACCAAAAGAGGGATTACAGCTCCTTAGCCACTGTACTGAGAAGAGTAATGCAACCCACGCTCCAAAGGTGTGGCAGTCGATTTTTGCTCTCTTCAATCAACCCTTAACCTTAACGCCAACGGGCTGTTGTGGGATGAGTGGCTCTTTTGGACATGTTAAAGAGAATGAGATGATCTCACGCAAGATCTATCATCAATCGTGGAAAAAAGTGGTCGATAGCCATGCGCCCGACACACTTCTTGCAACAGGATTCTCCTGCCGCTCACAAGTAGAGCGATTTAGCGAGGTTAAGGTGCTCCACCCAATTGTCTATCTAAATCAGCTAATTAAGGGGGTGTAGAGTGATTGAATTACTCATCTTAGTTATTCTTATTCTTCTCTTTATTTTTCTGCCACCCCCCTACTTTTTAGGATTATTGGGGGTAGGCTTTTTAAGCTTTATGGTGATGATGCTTCGCTCTGCCAAGAGAGCTCGTCAAGTGGCGGAAGATTCTCAAGCGGAGAATAGCCAATCGATTAAGGAGAAACCTCATGAAGATTAAAATCCGCAATATTATCTTTGCGCTCTATATGTCAGGGGTGATGTCCTTCTGCATGTCAGGGGTGATCACTTGGATCAACCTCCGCTCGCTTGAAGATGCGCCCCCTTTTCTCTCTAGCTGGCTAACGCAATCCTTCCCACTCTCCTACATTGTTGCGCTCCCCATTGCGCTCTTTGTTGTTCCCCTTGTGGGAAAACTCACCAATATCACCCTCTCACTGCTCTTTAAAGAGCCCTTAAGAGATCAAGGATGATTAGGCGTAATAGTGCTGGGATTTTGTTAGCGCTCTTCGTCATGATGATCGCCTCCCTATTAGCACGCCTTATTCCGCTGCTTGGAGCTCCAGCCTTAGCGCTTCTATTGGGGATTGTGATCGGTAATTCCCCTCTTCGAGCAACGCTAAACACTCCCCTCTTTAGTGGAGGAACCCGCTTTGCAGAGGGGCGCTTTTTAGAGTACTCCATCATCCTTTTAGGAGCGACGCTCTCAATCGAGGCGATGGTAGCCCTTAAACTCTCTGGCCTTCTCTTTATTCTCTGCACCTTAATAGTGACGATCACCGCTGCGCTCTCAATCGGTAGATGGTTAAAATTCCCCCTCACTACTACTCTTCTGATGGCAGCTGGTAACGGAGTCTGTGGCTCTTCGGCAATCGCTGCGACTGCCCCTGCGATTGATGCAAGTGATGAAGAGCGTGGGCTTGTGATTACCATCGTCAATTTAGCGGGAACAGTTATGATGTTTCTGCTCCCGCTTCTTGTCTGGCTCCTCTTTCGAGATGAGCCGTTACAGAGTGCAGCATTGATGGGGGGTGTACTGCAATCGGTTGGGCAAGTTGTGGGGGGTGCGAGTATGGTTGATGCCTCAATTGTTGATTTTGCACTTCTCTTTAAGATTCTTCGTATCTTAATGTTGGTGCCGATTGTGCTCCTCTTTACCCATCTTGCCACTCAAAAGAGGGGCGCAAAAAAGATTAACGAAAGAGGAGTACCACTCCTTAAACGGGTGCCTTGGTATATCTACGGATTTTTAATCACCGCTCTTCTCAATACGTTACACCTACTGCCTGAAGGGCTCGACCCGATTTTAACTTTTTTACGCCAAAATCTTGAGATCACAGCACTTGCAGCGATTGGCCTACGCCTCAATCTACAGAGCCTAAAAGCTCAAGGGATCGCTTTTACTCAATATTCGCTGCTCTTAGGGGGCATTCAAATTGGGGGCGCGATTCTACTGATTATGCTGCTTCTCTAATTGAAGAAGCGCCGATTTAAGCTCAACTCCCCATCGATACCCACCTAAAGCCCCCGAGCTACGAATCACTCGGTGGCATGGAATCAAAAGAGGAAGAGGATTACGGCCAATCGCATTAGCCACCGCTTGCACAGCGGTAGGAGCATCAATCATATTCGCTACCTCTTGGTAAGATAAGAGCGCTCCATAAGGGATTTGAGTCAGCGCGCGCCATACCGATTGCTGAAATGGGCTCCCCTCCAATCGGTACGGGAGTGAAAATTGGGTACATCTTCCCTCAAAGTAAGCGATAAATTGCGTCTCTACCCGCTCCCAAAAAGGGGATAATTCCCATCTTTCACCCCCATTTAAAGAGAAGTTGTTAGGCTCAATCTTAATTGAGGTGAGTAACTCCTCTTCCTCCAATGCAAACGCATCGATTCTCCCTAAAGGGGTTAAAAAGGAATGAGTGCTCACTCCTTCGCCCCAAAATGGGCTTGAACAAACGCCATCCGCTCCTCAATCGTCTCTTCAGGTAGCCCCGCTGCTTTACGCTCTGCTAACCGCTCTTCTACTCTATAGGTTCGTGCGGCAAGCCCCGCATCATTTGCGATCTGAATATTGAGGCCAGGCCTTGCATTGATCTCTAAAACGAGTGGGCCTTTCTCCTCATCCAACACCATATCAACACCGATATAGCCAAGCTTACAGAGTTCGTAAGAGCCTGTTGCCAACTTTAAGAACTCCTCCCATAAGGGGAGTTTTACCCCTTTGACATTGTTATTTGTATCGGGATGTTTTGTGATGATCTCATTAAACCAAGTGCCATCGAGCGTAACTCCATCGGTTAAATCGACCCCAACACCAATCGCCCCTTGATGCAGATTCGCCTTCCCCCCTGATTGGCGAGTAGGGAGCCGCAACATCGCCATTACGGGATACCCCTTTAGAACGATGATTCGAATATCGGGCACCCCTTCATAACTGATACTACTGAAGATTGGATCCGATTTAACTCGATACTCAATCAGCGCCCGATCTCGATTCCCCCCCAAAGAGTAGAGCCCCGTTAAGATGCTCGAGATCTGGTAGCCGATCTCTTCACGAGTAATCAACTTCCCTGAGACACTCTTATAACGATAATCATCAAAGCGATCTGCAATCACTAAGATTCCATCCCCCCCCGCTCCCTGTGCAGGCTTAATCACAAACTCAGTGCGCCCATCAAGAATCTTCTCTAAATGGCGAATCTCATTCTCAGCCTCAATCACTCCATACATCTCAGGAACATTGATTCCCTGCTCAATAGCGGAGAGTTTAGTTAAGATTTTATCATCCACAAAGGGGTAATATTTTCGCTCATTATATTTAAGAACGTAATCTGCATTTCGCTGATTGATCCCCATCACTCCCAGCGCTTTTAACCCGCGCCAACGGCGTATCCAACGAAACATTACACCCCCCTCTCTTCCGAGTCACCCGCTCGCTCCTCTTTAAGAAGAGCGCTAAAACGCTTCAGCTCTGTTAAGCGGTAACCACGATAACGCCCCATCGCCAACATAAAGGCGACTAAGATGAGAAGTACACCAGGGAATGTGAAGACAAAGTAGCGGAGTTTATCCCACTCCATCAAGAGATAAGCGAGTGAAGAGGAGATGAGCGTTCCCACAGCGATCTTAAGAGAGTTGTACCCTCCCCGCTCCTCCCAAGTAATAGAGAGGCGCTCAATCGTCATGGTTAAAATCACCATCGGGAAGAGGCTAATCGATAACCCCTTATCAAAGCCAAGCTTGTAGCTCAAAATAGAGATCACCGCTATTAAGACGACAACAAAGGTTAAGACCACCGAAAGGCGAGATAACATCTGCAATTTTAGATGCTCAAGATAGGAGCGGAGCGATAGACCGAGCGATACCACAATCACAAAGAGCACCAATCCAAAAGCGAGCTCTGTCTCCCGAAAAGCGAGCGCAATCAGAACAGGGGTAAAAGTTCCAAGCGTCTGAATACCGATCACATTTCGCATCAAAAGAACCACTAAAACACCAAAGGGAATCATCAACATAATGAGATAGGTGGTCTGAATAGAGATGGGAAGACTATAGAGAGAGTTCGCTAAATAGCCATTCTTCTCAGCTGTCGCCGATTGTGCCAAACTGATCGCAGTGAGCTGTCGATCATCAACACTAAAACTAACTCGAGGGTTGCGGGCATTCTCCACTGTTAAGAGGGGCTCATTACCAATCCACCAGATGATGCGATCCGCAGGTAACCCCATCTCTGCAGTTCGAGGGTTAAAATAGTACCAATCCCCACGATTCACACTCTTATCGAGCTCCTCATCACGGCTAGAGATCTCAATATAGCTACGAATCCAGATCTCAGGCTCTTGCTGAACACTTGGCACCATCTGCAATGTATTGACCCGCTCAATGGGGATATGTGCTTGTGAGAGAATCACCTCAAGCCAGCGCACACGATTCGATTCTGAAAGATCCCCATCTAAAAGAGCGAGTACCCCTTCACTCTCATCATCATTAATCTCTTTAATCGCCTCACTAATAAAGGTGACTGTATTAGATGAGCGGCTCCGAATTCTTTTTACCAACGCATCAGCAGCTAACTGATCCGCCTCCTCAAGCTTAATTGGATTGCGGTAGATCTTCCCTTTCTGCATCGGCTCATCATCTTCTAAATAGTAAGGATTGAGCACTAATCGATAGTAGAGCGTCTCTGTTCCTATTGCACGGCGCACTGAGTAGTGAACACGGCGGTTGCCATACTGATCCACCTCAATATTACGCCCATACTCCTTATCAGCAATCAGCGCTTCACTCTGCTTGGTGTAATTTTGAAATTTAGCGGGCGTATAAAATTTAGCGGTCACTGGTTGATGCCTTGGCACCTCAAAGGTGAGGCGAGCATCGATGGTCCAGAGCGACTCTCTTTGATGTTCAACAAAGGGGATATTGAGCACATACCGCTCATACACAATGGTAAAGACCCCAAGCGCCACCAAAATAGTGATTAAAATTTTCAGATGCAAAGTTAAGGATTTCATGACGACTCCATAGCTGCTAATAAGAAAGCTATCTCATCGTTGCGACAAGATAGCCTCAATTCATATCTAATGGGGAATTTTACGTTACTCTTCCGATAAAAAACAGAGCGGAGGGTGTTGATATCGGCTATCGGCATCAATAATTGCTCCAAATTGACGCAAACTCTTCGCCCCAACTAAGAGTGGATAGGTAAAATTACTCCGATCGGTCAGATTTACCTCCACCTCCTCTATGCGATCCCCTAAGCAGAGTGCAATTTTAATGACAGGACGCTCCGCTAATCGCGCCGCTTCCGCCGCCTCTTGCTGCTCTTTAGCGAGCGCTTTATCACTCTTACGATCATTTAGAATCGGAATCTCGACACGACGAGGCTTCCCCTTCTGAGTCGGTACATAGAAGCGAACCCAGCGATCCCCAGCACGGCGAAAGGTCTCAACATCCTGCGCTTCGAAGTAGTGATTCACCACCTCCCCCTCATCATGACGAATCGTCAACTCAACATTTCCAAAGGGGAATTCGCTCTCCTCCTCCTCTTCATCCTCTTCAATCCGCTGCTTGATTTGAGCCATTCTCAAAAGAGGGCGCTCCACTGTTATAAGATCTTTTTTCCGCTTACCACGTGTCTTAAAACGGACCCAATGCTCCCCATTTGGCTTCTGATAATGCTCAATATCCACCGCATGCAAAGAGGAGGTGTAAGCGCCAGAATCGAGTTTTGCTCGTAGCTCAATCTCTTTACCAATATCAGGAATAATCACCCGCTCATAACGCCCATAAAATTTACGCTCTTCAGAGAGCGCAGGTGATAAGAGCGTTAAGAGAGCGCAGAGTAAAACCCCCACGCTATAGGGGATCCATCGTTGATTCTCAATCATATCTATCTCCTTCAAAGTTACCTCTGTTGGTGGAATTTTCTTCGATCAAATTGGGGCAATCATAACAAAGAACCCCCCTTTTCCGCCTCTTTATTTCAGATGGTGTAAGATAATTTCCTCCAATATTTTATAATATTCCGTAACAATTCCATCTAAAGAGGAGATACTTCATGAGCGACCTTTCCCACCCTATCGCCCCCATCATTGCAAGCGAGATCAACGCTCAGGCCAAACAGGTTGAAGCGGCGATTGAGCTGCTCGATGGAGGTGCTACCGTCCCATTTATTGCCCGTTACCGCAAAGAGGTGACAGGGGGGCTCGATGATACGCAGCTTCGCCAATTGGAGAGTAGACTCCTCTACTTAAGAGAGCTCAATGAGCGCCGCATCACAATTTTAAAATCGATTGAAGAGCAAGGGAAACTCACCCCTGAATTGGAAAAAGCGCTCCACAACACCACAACTAAAACGGAGCTTGAAGATCTCTATCTCCCCTACCGTCCTAAGAGAAGAACACGCGCCCAGATCGCAATAGAAGCGGGGATTGAACCCCTTGCGGAGGCGCTCTTTAATGATCCAACGTTAGAAGAGGAGAAGGAGGCGACAAAATATCTCAATGAGGAGGCGGGGTTTCCCGATTCCAAATCTGTTTTAGAGGGGGCTCGCTTCATTCTCATCGATAAAATTTCAGAAACCCCTCCCCTAATCGGAAGATTGCGCCAATTTTTATGGGATGAGGGGGAGCTCACCTCCCGAGTGACGAAAGAGAAAGAGGAGGAGGCGAGTAAATATCGTGATTATTTTGAATTTAGTGA
>JASLFR010000057.1 GCA_030150565.1 Cardiobacteriales bacterium
ACCGACTCAATACCGCTGTTGAGGAGATGCTCTATCCCGCAATGGAGGATTATCGGGTCGATATCATTACTGGTGAAGGGATTAGCGCAACTTCGATTCAGATGGATCTTCCCCACTTCACCCTGATTGGTGCCACCACTCGAGCTGGGCTCTTATCGGCACCCCTTAGAGATCGATTTGGAATCGTCTCTCGCCTCAACTTTTATACGCATGAAGAGCTCTCAACTATTGTTAAACGCTCCGCCTCCCTTCTCAATATGGCGATGACCGATGAGGGGGCTCTTGAGATTGGTCGACGCTCTCGAGGAACGCCACGAATCGCCAATCGGCTCTTACGACGGGTTCGAGATGTTGCCGATGTCCACGCAAATGGGCACGTCTCTTTAGAGATTGCTCAACAAGCATTAACGATGCTCGATATTGATAGCGCTGGACTAGATGAGCACGACCGCAATTTTCTCCGCTACATTTTAGAGAAGTTTGATGGGGGCCCTGTGGGGATTGATACCCTCTCAGCAGCACTTGGTGAAGAGCGGGGTACTTTAGAAGATATGGTTGAACCTTTCCTCATACAGGAAGGATTTATTCAGCGCACCCCTCGAGGAAGAGTCGCAACACGCCACTGCTGGGAATATTTTGGTTATGCGCCTCCCGCTCACCTCATTCAATCTCAAAATCAGAATGATGAAGCGTAATAACCCCATTTTCGATGCTTTTAGTATCGATCGCCACTCAATTATCATCGGCATCTCTGGTTTAGAGGTGACTAAAAGAGAGCGAAAATGGCTCTTACACCCCCTTGTCTCGGGTGTAATTCTCTTTAGCCGCAACTACTCCTCACGCCAACAATTGATCGCCTTAACAAGAGAGATTAGAGCAATCAACCCCACCCTCTTGATCTCTGTCGATCACGAAGGGGGGCGAGTACAACGATTCCGAGAGGGATTTACCCCTATTCCTCCTATGGGAGAACTTGGAAGAATGCTCGAAAAGAGTAACAATAAAGAGCGCGCACTATTAGAGATTGAAAATATCGGGGAGATTATTGGGCGTGAGTTAAGTAGTGTCGGTATTGATTTTAGCTACACCCCTGTGTGTGATCTCGATTATGGACATAATGATGTGATTGGGGATCGCTCATTTCATCGAGATGTCACTATTGTCTCTGATGCTGTTTCAGCCCTCCATCGAGGTTTAAAAAAATCTGGCTCTATCGGCATTGCAAAACATTTTCCAGGGCATGGATTTGTCTCATTAGATACGCATCATGCACTTGCGATCGATGATCGACCGATAGAGGAGATTATGGCGGATCTTCCCCCTTTTAGACGCTTAATCGATGAAGGGATCGCTGGGATTATGCCTGCGCATATCATTTACCCCGCTTTTGATCCCAATTTCAGTGCGGTCAGTTCAGAAAAATGGCTCTCTTTTCTTCGCAATGAGCTCAACTTTAGGGGCGCTATTATTAGTGATGATCTCGATATGGCTGGAGCTAATCATCTCGGTTCAGTTAAAGAGAAAGTTGAAGCCTGTTTTAGAGCAGGTATTAATATCGTCCTTATCTGTAACGATTTTGAGGCGATCGAGAAACTTCTTAAAAAGAGATAAAAATATCAAATATAAAGAAGCCCCTAAATCTATAGGGGCTTTTTACTCATCTAACTACAAAACTACTCTCGATGATAGGGGTGATTATGAATAATGCTCCATGCTCTAAAGAGCTGCTCTGCTACGATTACACGTACTAAGGGGTGAGGAAGCGTCAACTTTGATAACGAAATAGAACTTTGAAAAGCGCTCTTAACCTCTGGAGAAAACCCTTCAGGCCCTCCAATCAGAAGGGCGATATCTTGCCCCATCTGCATCCAGCGCTCCATTTGCTCACTCAGCTCTGGCGTTGTGACCGCTCTACCGACCACATCTAATCCAACAATATGGCAATTTTTAGGGATCGCTTTGAGTAGTTTCTCCCCCTCCTCTCTTAAAATACGCGCCGTGTCACTATTTTTACGGCGAATGAGCGCAGGGACCTCAATCAACTCAAGCGTCACATTTTGGCGCAACCGTTGTGAATACTCCTCAAACCCACTCTTTATCCAAGCGGGCATATTACTCCCCACTGCAACGAGATAGATCACCACTGTTCTGCTACTCCTTAATATGATCGATTAGATAAAGAGCTTCTCCAATTGATAGAAATCTCGCTCCTCTTCAGAGAAGATATGCACAACAACATCAGCAAAATCGAGAAGAATCCAACCAGTCTCCTCCCGCAGACCCTCCGTACCGATACTCTTCATACCATGTTTTAACATCGCCTCTTCTGCTCGGCGCACAAGATGCTTCATATGAGGGGCTGATGTTCCCGTTACAATAACAATCCAATCGGCGTAGCTTACAACACCGCTAACATCGAAAGCTCTAATATCTTCGCCTTTTCCAGCATCGAGCGCTTCGACTAAATCTTCTTTAACCTGTTCAAACATTTCTTATCCTTCTTATTTTAAGAAAAGAGGTGTCGAACGCACCTCTCTATTTCTATTCTGTATCTTTTTAGTGTTCGATTAAATCGTCGCACCAAGCCTTTAAGAGAGGCTCTATTGTAGTGAATTTGCCATAATTGAACAAATAGAGATTACACTACATACTATGATGGTAAAATTGGAGGCTTCATCCAATATTCACCCCTTTTCATTCATAACTTAAGAGGAAGATTTTTATGGCACTCTTTGATCAACTATTTGCTGATGCACAAAAATATATTCCAGGTGGCGTTAACTCACCTGCTCGCGCGTTTCGCCAAGTGGGCGGCGCTCCTATCTTCTTTAAAAAAGGGGAAGGCGCTTATCTTTACGATGAGAATGGTAAAAAATATATCGACTACGTTGGCTCATGGGGTCCGATGATTGTTGGACATGCTCACCCTAAAGTGATCGACGCTGTGATTGAAACGGTTAAAAATGGACTCTCTTTCGGAGCGCCTACAGTCTCAGAAACCGTTTTAGCGAAGAAAGTATTAGAACTTGTCCCCTCAATGGATCAGGTGCGCATGGTAAGCTCAGGGACAGAGGCGACTATGAGCGCAATTCGTTTAGCTCGCGGTTATACAGGGCGCGATAAAATTATCAAATTTGAGGGTTGCTATCATGGGCACTCCGACTCTCTTTTAGTCAAAGCTGGGTCAGGTCTTCTCACATTTGGTGAACCCTCCTCCCCTGGTGCACCTGCTGATCTTACAAAACATACGCTAGTTTTAGAGTACAACAATGCTGAGGCAGTTAAAGAGGCTTTCAAAGAGTATGGCGATGAGATTGCGTGTGTCATCGTTGAACCTGTTGCAGGAAATATGAACTGTATCCCTCCTGTTGAAGGCTTCTTAGAGACTATTCGGGAGTGCTGTACAGAGAATGGTTCTGTCTTCATCATCGATGAGGTGATGACAGGCTTCCGTGTTGGAAAAAATTCAGCACAAGGATACTTCGGTGTTGAGCCAGATCTCTCAACCTTTGGAAAAGTGATCGGGGGCGGAATGCCAGTCGGGGCCTTTGGTGGAAAAAAAGAGATTATGGATCATCTTTCACCCAATGGTGCGGTCTATCAAGCGGGAACGCTCTCAGGAAACCCCGTTGCGATGGCAGCAGGAATTGCAACCCTTGAGCTTCTTTCAGAGCCAGGTTTTTATGAAGAGCTCACTAAAAAGACGGAGTATCTTGTAGAGGGTGTTGAGAAAGTCTTCGCAAAACATAATCGCCCATTAAGCACCAATCAAGTGGGTGGAATGTTTGGGCTCTTCTTTACCGATCGACCTGTAAAAACATATAGTGATGCACTCACTTCAGATATCGATTTCTTTAAAGCGTTCTATCACGGCCTTCTAGAAGAGGGGATCTATCTCGCTCCAAGTGCCTTTGAAGCAGGCTTTATGTCCAACGCTCACACTTATGAAGATTTAGATGAGACGATCGCTGCAATGGATCGCGTTCTTACAAAAATGGAAGGAAAATAGATGGCTAAACAGACTCCTTGGATCGCCCCCTCCATTCTCTCAGCAGATTTTGCACGCTTAGGCGAAGAGGTGGAAGCGGTACTTAAAGCTGGTGCTGATGTGGTGCACTTTGATGTGATGGATAACCACTATGTGGAGAATCTCACCTTCGGCCCGATGATCTGCCAGGCGCTACGGGATTATGGCATCACTGCCCCTATTGATGTGCATCTTATGGTCTCCCCTGTAGATCGCATGATCGAAGCTTTTGCCAAAGCGGGGGCAACCTACATCACATTTCACCCCGAAGCCTCTCTTCATGTTGATCGCTCACTACAACTGATTAAATCCTTAGGGTGTAAAGCAGGTTTAGTGCTTAATCCTGCAACGCCGGTGAATGTTCTTGATCATGTTTGGGAATATCTCGATATGATTCTTGTGATGAGTGTAAATCCAGGTTTTGGCGGTCAGAAATTTATCCCCTCAAGCCTCGATAAACTCCGTACTTTACGCAAGATGATCGATGCCCAAGATCGGGAGATTCGCCTTGAAATTGATGGAGGCGTTAATGTGGATAATATCGCGGAGATTTCCGCAGCGGGCGCCGATACCTTTGTCGCTGGCAGTGCAATTTTTGGAAGTGAACTTGAGTATCCTGAAATCATTAAGCGGCTGAAAGAGGGTGCAACCCTTAAATAAAAGCGAGTTGATACTTTAATCTTTGAAAAAGTTGCCGTAAAATATGGCACAACTTAATTCATCTCCATGAATTTAATCGATAAGATTTTGAATCAACTCTAAAGAGAGAGTCCTCACTGAGGGCTCTTTTTGTCATACATATAATAAGGATGTTAACCCTATGAATTTAGCTGATCTGCTCGCCTTCTCTGTAAAGAATGGCGCCTCTGACCTCCACTTATCGGCAGGATTACCACCCATTGTTCGTATCGATGGTGATATCACTCGTATCAATCTCCCCGCTATGACTCATGAAGATGTTTATGATGAAGTCTATGGGGTGATGAATGATATTCAGCGTAAAACATTTGATGCTGAGATGGAAGTGGACTTCTCAATCGAGATTCCTGGCGTTGCCCGCTTCCGTGTAAACGCTTTCCAACAGAGTCGCGGAATGGGTGCTGTTTTCAGAACAATCCCCACCGATATCTTAACGATGGATGAACTTGGAATGCCTGCGATCTTCCGTCAAATGGTTGCTGTTCCTCGTGGCCTTATTCTTGTTACAGGCCCAACTGGTTCTGGTAAATCAACAACACTTGCTGCAATGATCGACTATCTCAACAGCAATGCCGCTTACCATATCTTAACGATCGAAGACCCTATTGAGTTCGTTCACCCCCCACGCCGATGCCTCATTAACCAGCGTGAAGTTCACCGAGACACAAAGAGTTTCGATAGTGCACTCCGCTCTGCACTTCGTGAAGACCCTGACGTAATTCTTGTTGGTGAGATGCGTGACTTAGAGACGATCCAGCTAGCTCTTACGGCGGCTGAAACGGGGCACTTAGTCTTCGGGACTCTCCATACAACCTCAGCTGCTAAGACTGTTGACCGCATTATTGACGTCTTCCCTGAAGGGGAGAAGCCACTTGTACGCTCTATGCTCTCTGAATCCCTTCAAGCGGTTGTTGCTCAAACGCTTCTGAAGAAGAATGGAGGTGGACGAGTCGCTGCTTGGGAGATCATGGTTGGTACACCTGCAATTCGTAACCTCATTCGTGAAGATAAGATCGCTCAGATGTACTCATCGATCCAGACTGGGCAAGCTCACGGAATGCAGACGCTTGATCAACACCTTGAGCAACTTGTTAAAGCAGGATTAATCTCTCTTGAAACAGCGGCAAGTAAAGCTGTTAATCCTGCCCATTTCCAAGAGAAATAGTAGAATAGAAGAGGCGCTAACTATCAGCCTATCGCTTGCAACGATGCTCTCGATAGGCTATAATTTGCCGATTATATCGTCTGATAATCGAGTTATTATCACCTTAACATTAAGTAATGGATGTTTATCATGAGCAAAGTATGTCAAGTAACGGGAAAAGGACCAATGGTTGGTAATAACGTTTCCCACGCAAACAATAAAACCCGTCGCCGTTTTCTCCCAAATCTTCAGTCACACCGCCTTTGGGTTGAGAGTGAAAACCGCTTTGTAACACTTCGTGTATCACCTGCAGGTCTTCGTACGATCGACAAAAAAGGGATCGATACAGTATTAGCAGATCTCCGTGCACGTGGCGAGAAAATCTAAGAGGGATTAAATCATGAGAGAAAAAATCAAATTAGTATCTTCAGCAGGAACAGGTCACTTCTACACGACCACTAAAAATAAACGTACAATGACTGAAAAGTTAGAATTAATGAAGTACGATCCTGTTGTACGTAAGCATGTTCTCTACACAGAAGCGCGCTTAAAATAATTTATGCTCTTAACGAGCTGATTGATAAACAGAAAAGCTAATCTTAATGATTAGCTTTTTTTTTGCCAAAAAAGGGGGAAAGCGCTCCCCCTCATCCTTCAGAAATATCTAATACAGAATGATATAATTTATAGCTAATTTGCCTACCCTTATAATAAAAAGAGAAAGATATGAAACAGACTTATCAGCCCGATCAAATCGAGAAAAAATGGTATCAATTTTGGGAAGAGAATAATCTCTTTAAAGCAAGCGGTGACACCTCAAAAGAGCCCTACTGTATCGTCATCCCGCCCCCCAATATTACTGGTAGCTTACATATGGGGCACGCATTCCAAGATACGATT
>JASLFR010000044.1 GCA_030150565.1 Cardiobacteriales bacterium
GCAAACTCCCATGGATGACCGATACAGAGTTTAAATCCAACTGGTTTACCGCCTGAAAGTTCACGTAATTGAACGATAAAATCGATTAACTCTAAAGGGGTTGAGAATGCACTATGGCGAGCAGGAGAGACACAGTCACGATCCATAGGAACTTCACGTGTTGCGGCAATCTCAGGGCTGATCTTATCTTTAGGAAGAACCCCACCGTGTCCAGGTTTTGCCCCTTGGCTGATCTTAATTTCGATCATTTTTACCTGATCATCTTGAGCTTGAACGGCAAAGCGCTCAGGATCAAATTTACCATCTTCTGTACGGCAGCCGAAGTAGCCACTACCAAGTTCCCAAACAAGGTCGCCCCCATGCTTGCGGTGGTAAGGACTAATGGCACCTTCACCAGTATCGTGGAAGAAGCCACCTAGTTTTGCCCCGCCGTTGAGCGCTTCAATCGCATTTGCACTCAGTGCACCAAAGCTCATCGCTGAGATATTGAAGATAGAGGCGGAGTAGGGCTTTTTACACTGCTCATTACCGATCGTAATACGGAATGTTTTAGGATCTGGCGTATCGACTGGAGTAATGGAGTGTGTTGCAAACTTATACCCTTTACGATAGACATCCTGCAACGTTCCAAACGCTTTGTTGGAATCGATTGCTGAATCTGCCGCGCGAGCGTAGACAAGATTTCGATCATTGTGGGTAAAGGGGACCGCTTCATCATCCGCCTCAATAAAGTATTGACGAATTTCAGGGCGGAAATGCTTTAAAAGGTAGCGGAAGTTACCGATAATGGGATAGTTTTTACGCACCGCATAACGGACCTGCAACATATCCACAATGCCCACAAGTGAGAGAATTCCCGTGATTGTTGTTAGGACGATAACCCAAAGATTGTGAGGAAGTGCAAAGATCCCCAAAAAGGTGAAGAGCACACAGAACAAAAAGACATAATATCGACTATATCGATGCAGAATACTCATAGGAATGTGTCCTTTAAAATTTGGTTGGAGGAAGGATAAAAACAGAGATTAATATGATACATTAATCGCGCCTATTTTTTATAATAGCGTCGATAATATAATCGGTAACTTTTTTTTTGACAATCAAAATTGATAGAGGGGGAGAGATGGCAGATCAGGAGTTGTTTAGAGCCTATGCAAAAAGCGTAAGAAATCCATACGGCACACCGCAAAAGCGGGAGATCTCTACCTATCAAGATTCATTAAAAAAAGTCGCCCGTTCACGGGGAAAACATATCGATTTAGCTCGTCAACTCTATCTTGCAGGGCGTTTACGTTATCTCAATAACCACTTTCAACATTTTCTGCCTAAAAACTTACAAGGGCAGCTCCATTTAGCGAGTGTGGGGCATCAATATTGGTTAGTGCATGCTGAGCACTCCGCTTTTGCTCAAAATTTTCGATTTCATCAAGAGATGGTGCGAAATGCATTAGAGGCGCATCTCAATCAGATCTCTAAAAGAGAGTGGCGAATCCCTCAGTTTTTAGTGAAAACAGTACGCACCAAAGCGATGGAGCAACCCTTTCAATTCTCCAAAAAAGAGGGAACGCTCCCAAAAGAGGAGCAGAAGCGGGTGGAGAATCGAGTAGCGATGATTCGAGCTATGAGAGAGGAGCTCTTTGGAAATCAGCATGAGTGATGAGCAGAGCCTCATATTTTTAGCAGAGCTTGCTGAGGCAGAACTTGAAGCGGTAGAGGAGGATGAGGAGGCTCAACCTCGCTCAACACTGCAGGAGCGAATGGCGCTTGAAGATGAAGAGACTCAATATCGATACTGGTTTGACCGAGCGCTCAACATTTTAACAAGGCGGGAGCATAGCGAAGTTCAATTGCGCCAAAAGTTGCGACAGCGAGGCACCCCTCTCTCTTTGATTGATGCGATTATTGAGCGTCTCTACGAGCTCAATTATCTCAGTTTAGAGCGCTTTTCAAAGAGCCATAGCCGAAATCGTGCTTATCAGGGGTATGGGCCGATCCGTATCCGTATGGAGCTTCTTCAGCAGGGGATTGATGAGGGATTGATTGAGATCGCTTTTTCCGAAATTGATTGGAGCGAAGCGCGTGAGCGAGCGGAGCGAAAAGTGCGACAAAGAGATCCTCTTAAACGGAAACAGGCGCTCTATCGGCGCGGATTTATCTAAACTCTCCCCTTTTAATATTAGAGAAAAAATTGAGCTTCCTCCCTTTTTAAGTGGGAAAGCGTTCGAGGTAGAGCTCAATTTTGTATAATAGAGCAATTTGCTACTCCGTTAGCCCATCTTTTATCGTTAAAGGAAGTGAAGTATGCCGTTAGATCGACACCTTAAGGTTCATAATCTCTCATTTGAAGAGCTGCAGACGCGTGAAGGATTACAAGCGCTCGATCTGCTCTTTCTAGAATCGCTCCCCAAAGATTTTCGCACTCAGGTTACCGAGTGGCGCGCGGGAATCCTCACCTTTGAGAAGAGGGTGGAGTCTGAATTTCAGATTGAGATTGGTCAAGCACTCAACCCCTTTTTAGCGAATCTTTTTGGCATCACTGAGGAGACAGATGCTCTGGTGAAGAGAGCTGAGGATTACGCTGTTTTAATGCGCTTTAAGGAGCAATTTATTCAGCGGGGAGCTCGCCGTTACCGCCAGCCGATTGGGGAGAGTTTTGAAGCACTCACCGAAAAGCTCTATAAGTTGGTGGAGGCATCTGATGCAGGGCAATATCTCACTAAAAAAGAGCTCTCCTACGAGGCGGGAATCGATGCCTCATTTGAAGAGGCGTTAGCCCACTTCTCTGCAACGCTCGACGCTGAGAATGATAGCGAAATAGTGGAGTTAATCCATCAGTGGGGTTCGCTCGCACTCAATGGAGAGGAGGGGCAGGCGTTTGTCCAAAATTGGATCACCTTTAAATTTCCCGCACGTCTCGATCCTGAGAATCTTGTTGCAACGGAAGAGAGCAGCTTTCAGGGGATTCCTGTAAAGGTTGGTAGTGCACCACTTCGCCCTCGCGATGGTTTTGCGCTAACTGATGAGCGAATGACCCGAAAAGAGATCGCAAGCGAGATTGAGTACTGTAAATATTGCCACGATCATGATGGCGATTTCTGTAGTACAGGATTCCCTCTTAAGAAGCAGGAGCCTGAACTTGGGTTTAGAGAGGGATTACTAGGTGATAAATTGGTTGGATGCCCTCTTGAAGAGAAGATTTCAGAGATGCAGCGCCTTGAGAAGGATGGATTATCGATCGGTGCTTTAGCGATGATGATGGTCGAGAATCCGATGGCGCCCGCAACAGGCCATCGTATCTGTAACGATTGTATGAAATCGTGTATCTATCAGCGTCAAGAGCCTGTTGATATCCCTCAAATTGAGACAGGAATTCTCTCAACAGTTCTCCATTTAACGTGGGGGGTTGAATTGTACGATCTCCTAGCGCGTTGGAACCCTCTAAAGCGGGAGGGGTATCTACCAGAGAAGGAGAATGGGCGTAAAGTTTTAGTTGCTGGATTAGGCCCTGCTGGATTTACAATGGCGCACTATCTCTCGCAAGCGGGCTGTTATGTTGCGGGAATTGATGGTCTAAAATTGGAACCTCTTCCAAAAGGGTTACTCAATACACCTGTGCGTAATTGGGCTGATCTTGAAGAGAATCTCGATGATCGTATTTTAGCGGGCTTTGGGGGCGTAGCTGAGTATGGAATCACGGTTCGTTGGGATAAGAACTTCCTGAAATTGATCTATCTCACCTTAGCTCGTCGCTCCAATATCGACCTTTTTGGCGGGGTTCGTTTAGGGGGAACGATCACAATTAAAGATGCCTTTGAGATGGGCTTTGATCACGTCTCCCTCGCAGTTGGAGCAGGGTTACCTCGTGTCCTCAATATTGAGAATTCATTAGCGAAAGGAATGCGTCAAGCCTCCGACTTCTTAATGGCGATGCAGCTGACAGGAGCAGCAAAAGAGAGCTCTTTAGCGAATCTTCAAGTGCGTCTTCCCGCTGTTGTGATTGGAGGAGGATTAACTGCAATCGATACTGCAACAGAGGTGCAAGCGTACTACATCAAGCAGGTGGAGAAGGTACTTCATCGTGTTGAAATTCTTGGTGAGGAGAAGATGCGAGCGAATCTCTCCCCAGAGGATGATGAGACGTTAACCGAATTTTTAACCCATGGGCGCGCAGTGCGTGCAGAGCGTGAGCGTGCAAAAGCTGCAGGTGAAAGCCCCAATTTCCATCCATTGATTCAATCGTGGGGGGGGGTGATGATCGCTTACCGCCGTACGTTACAAGAATCACCCGCTTATCGCCTCAATCATGAAGAGGTGACAAAAGCGTTTGAAGAGGGGATCTCCTTTGGTGAGAACCTCAATCCTGAAGGGGTAGATCTCGATCAATTTGGCCACGTTAAAGCGATTCGCTTTAGCAAAGATGGTGAAGTTATTACCGTCCCAACACGCACTGTGTTAGTAGCGGCGGGAACATCCCCCAATACAATCTACGCCAATGAGTATGAGGGGTCGATTGAACTTGAAGCGGGGCGCCATTTCCAAGGGTACGATGAGATGGGTGAGCCCGTTGAGTATGATTGGAATAGCACGAATAAGGATGATTTTGCCCCCTTCACCTCTTATCAGTATGGAGCGAAACGGGTCTCGTACATTGGGGATACCCACCCACTCTTTAATGGAAATGTGGTCAAAGCGATCGCAAGCGCAAAGAAAGCATCGGTTAAAGTGGTGGAGGCGCTCGAATCATTACCTGAAAATACTCACGAGAGCACACAATTTAGCGCCATGTTGAAAGAGGGCTTTACCGCAACGATTCAGTCAATCGACAGTTCTAACCCTACAATGGCTGAAGTGTGGGTAAAAGCCCCCTTTGCTGCAAAGAATTTCAAAGCCGGTCAATTCTTTAGAATGCAGAGCTTTGAGCGGGGGAGTGATGTGGTTGCTGGAACCCGTCTTCAGATCCCTCTCTTAACAGTTTCAGGAACTGGCTCAAAAGATGGGGCGATTCGTCTGCTCGTCTTCCAATGGGGAACGGGGCAACGTTTAATTCCCCATTTAAAAGTGGGGCAAGAGGTGGTTCTTGCAGGGCCAACGGGTGCACCGACCGATCTTCCCCAAAATAAGACTATTCTTGTTATTGCAGGGCGTTGGGGCGCTGCGGTGATGCTCGATATCGGTACCGCTTTAAGAGCTGCGGGCAATAGGGTGATCTATCTTGCTGCAATGGGCTCAAAAGAGGATGTAGATCATATGGATGAGCTTGAAGCGGGCGCAGATCAGATTATCTGGGCTGTTGGACGAGGAGAGAAGATTACCCCTCGTCGTCCGCAAGATCATAGCGTTGAGGCGTGGGATATGATCGAGCTTCTTCAAGAGCTTCATAAAGAGGGGGTGATCGATACCTTATCGGTGGATCGATTGATGGCGATGGGATCGACAGGCCTCTTAAAAGGATTACAGCAGGAGCTCTCACCTAATGGGCGTCTGTACGATCAATTTAAGCCAGAGCTTGAAGTGATGGGAACGATCGGCAGCCCGATGCAATGTATGATGAAGGGGGTTTGTGGTCAATGTCTACAGTGGCAGATCGATCCTGTTACGAAAGAGCGAACCCGTGCAGTCTTCACCTGTGCACAGCAGGATCAACCATTAAAAGAGGTGGATCTCGATAACCTTTCCGCACGGACGGGGCAGAATCGCCTGCTCGATATCATCTCTTCCCATTGGCTCACCTATGTGATGAAAGAGGCTGGTTTAGAGCAGTAGTCTCTCAATATTAATAGTTGTAAAAAAAGATCCGCATTATCATTAGATAGTGCGGATTTTTTATTGAAGGGCGATTTGAATTTAAGCGATCAATCCTGAAGCGTAATAGAGCGCAAGATAGAAGAGATAGATGAAGATCAGCGCAAGAATATATATTCCCGCGTAGTAGCAGAGCTTTCTGAGATAGAAGAACCCTTTTTTGGTGATGATGCGAAGTAGCAACATAGCTAATACTCCTTCTGTTTAAGCCATCTGGCTAATGGTATCTCTAAAGCGGCGATGGGCAATGTAGAAGAAGAGGCACCCGAGCCCAAAGAGAATTAAGAAAGGGCGCCAGACGATGGAGAAGTCAGCCCCTCTGAAGAGAATCCCCTGCCCAATCTCAATAAAGTGGGTCGTGGGTGCAATGAGCATAATATTTTGTAACAATTCAGGCATACTCTCGCGAGGGGTCATTCCTCCTGAAAGCATCTGCATCGGTACAAGCACAAGGAGCATCAACATACCAAATTGGGGCATATTGCGAGCAAGTGTTGCAAGGAAGATCCCCATTGAGGTCATCGCAAAGAGATTGAGGAGGGCGCCAAGAAGAAAGAGGGTAAGAGAACCCGCAATCGGCACATTGAGCCACCCTTCAACAACAAAGATTAAAGAGAGCGTTGCGCTCACTAAAACCACCAACCCCATTGACCAGATCTTTGAGAGCATAATCTCAAAGGGGGTGACGGGCATCACTAAAAGATGCTCAATCGTTCCCCGCTCTCGCTCCCGTATAAGGGCAGCTCCCGTTAAGATGATTGAGAGGAGGGTGATGAGATTTACTACCTCAATGAGTGAGCCGAACCAAGCTTGCGTTAAATTGGGGTTGAATCGCATCCGCTCTACAGTCATCACGGGGAGTTCTGTAACAGAGCGGTAGCGCTGAATAAATTCATTCACCTCACCATAGATAATATTTTGAATCACCCCGCTTCCTGTAAAGGCTTGAGAAATACGGGTTGCATCAACATTGAGCTGGATTTCAGGGGCACGATTAGCTAGAAGATCACGCTGAAAGTTAGCGGGAATATTGAGCACAAAGGTCTGCTTTCCGCTATCCATATTGGCATCCATCTCACTGATACTGATAAAGCTCGCCTCTTTAAATTCAGGAGGGTAGAAGGCGCTGGCGATTCTCTGAGAGAGGGGGGAGTTATCCTCATCCACAACGGCGATCGTAGCATTTTGTAACCCATCCGGTGCCGCTGTCGCTGAAGTATAGACAGAGACAGTAAAGGTGAAGGCGATGAGAAGCAGGAGAATAGGATCTCGAATGAGGCTCCAGAGCTCTTTAACACCAAGATGAAAAATATTACTCAATTTCTGCTTCATCGATTAAGCCTCCTGTTTCTTCAGCAGTAAAATAGTCGCACCAACAATGATAGGAGCGGTGATCGCAAGCAGAAGCATATAGGGGTAGAGGGAGCTAAAGCCGAGCGATTTTGAGAAGATGCCCCGACTAATAATCAACATATGGGTTGCAGGAAAGAGCTCCCCAATGATGCGCCCCATCCCCTCTAATGAAGGAACTGGGTTGATCAATCCTGAAAATTGTACAGCAGGAATTAGGGTGACAATGATAGTGATAAACATCGCACCAATTTGGCTCTTGGTGAAGGTAGATGCTAAGAGCCCAAATCCTGTAGAGACCGTACAGAAGAGGAAGACCGAGACAAAGAGCGCTAAGTAGCTCCCCTTTACGGGGACTTTAAAGAGAAAGATCGCCATTAGCAACATCAGTAAGAAGTTGAGCATCGCTAAGATGATGTAAGGAACCTGTTTCCCTAGAATAAACTCTGCTTTTGTAACAGGTGTTACGTAGAGATTTGTGATGGAGCCGAGCTCCTTTTCCCGCACAACAGAGAGCGCCGCTAACATTGAAGGGAGCAGAAGGAGGAGAATGGGGATCACCGCAGGAACCATAGCGACAATACTGCGGATTTCAGGGTTGTATCGGAAACGGGTTTCAACATTGAAGAGTGATGTAGGGGTAACACCGAGCCGCTCTACCGCTTGACGGGTGATCCACTCCTGATGCATTCCCTGAACGTAGCCACGAATGGTATCTGCTCGCATCGGCATCGCACCATCAACCCAAACACCTATCTCAACTGAGTGCCCCCGCTGAATATCTCGTGCAAAATTGGGGGGAATTTCGATTGCAAGTGCAATATCGGTCGCACGCATTCGCCGATCAATCTCCTCATGGCTATTTAAGGGGGGCTGCTCTGTAAAGTAGCGAGAGCCTGAGATATTGAGCGCATAATCTCGGCTAAGGTGGGTCTGATCGTTATCGAGAATCGCATATTTTAGATTCTCAACATCCATCGAGATACCG
>JASLFR010000101.1 GCA_030150565.1 Cardiobacteriales bacterium
ATTGGATGCGCTGGCAATTGATCACTCAGCGGCAACTGTGAAACAGGAGTATGTCGCTCTTGTTTTAGCTCATACCGACTTACAGGGAGCACTTGAATTGATTGATGGCTAGTTTTTTTGATCGAATTAATCGGCATGCAAATAGGACGAATATGGCGCTCTTTGGGGAGCGCTGTCTTCTCCATATTCCTCAATCACGTCATGCGCCAGCTCATACGAAATCAGCAATGGTTGAGTTTGTTAGTGACTATGTTGTGAGTAGTGATGGTTATCAAACAGAGCTTCAATCTGTGGCGCTAATTTTACGCTCTTCACTCCCTAAGTTTGTTAAAGGGATACGCATAGAGAGGGGGGAGCTTAATTATGTGATTGAAGGATTGAATGAGCGCTCCACTACAGGAAAAGAGAGCACACATGATGAGTGGGCTTTTAGGATCAGAGAGTTATGACTGCTATTAATTTGAAGGGATTAGAACCTCTCCTTAGCCGCTTAACTAAGGTTCAAACTTTAGATAAGGCGATGAATACAGCGACCAAACGAACTGAGAGGGGAGCAAAGACGATTGCGTCTCGATCAATTCGTGAGGAGTTGGCCTTACCAAAGAGAAAGGTTGATGAGGAGCTTAAGGTTTTTGGAAATTATCGAGAAGGCGCTCATAGCATCTCAATACATGCCCAGAAAAGGGGGATTTTATTCCGTAATTTCAGACACTCTATCAATAGAAGAGGGCATTTAAGAGTCACGATCAAACCAGGAGCCCCTCGAGTTGTGAAGAGGGCTTTTATGATGAAGTTAAGGCAGGGAGGAGAGACGCCAGTCTATTGGAAAAAGAAGCCGACACATAAAAAGGGGGAGAAGGGGTATTGGGATCAGCTTGCATTACATGCGCCATCTCCATCACAAGTATTGAATTCTAAAAAAGAGGAGATCGGAAGTGAGGTGGCTGAGCGCTACAAAAAAGAGATTGAGAGCGCTGTCGCCTTTCACATTCGTAAAAGATGAGTAGAACATTTGATTTGCAGACAGAGTATCTCGGATCAGAAGTGGATTTGACGATGCTTAGAGTTGCTCTTGAGGAGCGACTATCCACAATTTTGCGTGAAAACGGTTATGAGCATGACATCACCGTTTACGACTATACAGCGCCTACCTTTAAGGAGGGATTAAATTACCCATTAATTCAGGTGATCCCTTCTGGAGTGGATTATCAAGGAATGATTGGCCAAGACTCCTTTAGGTTAGGAACGCGACACGAAATCTATTACGCCGCAGCATTAGAGGAGGAAGATGATCAGAGTATTTTGCAGTGGGAAGCGTTAACACAAGATGTATTGCGCTGCCTCTCCCGTAGAGGACAGAAATTTAGATCAGGCGCTGTAAATACACATAACTGTGAGATTGATGGGATTAGTCCACCTGAATATGAGGCGGGAGATGGGTTTATTGGCGGAACGATCTCAGTTACATCAAATATTATTCTTAAAACGTTATAGAAAAGGAGAGATATGTCTAATTTAACTATTGAGAAAGGGTTTGTGTTGAATCGCGCAAACGTTTTAGTCTGTGCGATTCGAGGAAACATCCCTACGCATAAGTATTTTCGCCTAAATGCTCAAAGCATTACCTTTACACCAGCAAATGTAACTACGGCAAATATCATCAGTCGACGTAAAGATACGTACGGAAATGCGTTGGCTACCTATGAAACTGATGTTGAGCCTGGCTCATTAGAGATTAATTTCGATTTTGGTGCACCACGAGCTTTTGCGATGGCTCTGGGTGCCTCAGTAGATGATTTCACACAATCAGCAGGGGATATTACCGATGGTGAAGTCGTTAATATTCAAGAGCAGGAGTGGGCTGTTTTACAGTATGGGGCGATTGATGTAGATACATTTCTCTTAGAGAAGGATGGTGTTGCTCTCACTGCTGGCACTGATTATCTGCTCGACCCTCACTCTGGTACGCTTCAAGCTTTGAATGATCAATTAGCAAGTGGTGATATTACTGCAACATATGAGTATGGGGCGATTAAAGGAACGGAATATCACGTGGGTGCTGAAACCTTATTCCCAGTGCGTCTGATTGCGGATGCGGTAAACGCTGTTGGGCGTGAGGAGACGACTATCACCGCATGGCATTTAAATTTAAAACCATCTGATTCAATCTCCCTTATGGGTTCTGAACCTATTGCTCCAACAATTAAAGGGGAGTTGCAATTAGTTCCTGGAAAGGCCTCTCCATTAACGGTCAGAGTATCTCATCTATAAGTAGCCAAAAGTATTGTAGCCCCTCTTTAGTAGGGGCTTTTTTTCGTTCAAAGGATTCTTTCTTATGAGTCAAAATGATGTTGTCTTAAATATAAGAACAAATGTTGAGAATTCAAAAGATCTCGTTCATCTGCGTAATCAGCTTGAAAGATTTGGGGGAGCTTCTGAAGAGATATCGGAGGATGTTGATACCCTCGTGCAGAGCATTAATGATATCGCTGTAGCGCAAGAGATTTCAGATCAGGTCGCAGAGGCAACGCAAGCGCTCGAAGAGCAAGGAGCTGCATTAGATCACGCTAAGAAGCAGTATGATGAGGCGACAGAAGCACTCTCTAAGTTTGGAGAGGCGATGAGTGAGGGTGAGCGGAAAGAAGCAGAAGAGAGCATTAAATCGCATAGTAAAGAGATAGAAAAACTCTCCCGCTCTTATAAAAAAGCTGAGAAGGATTTAGCTGCCGCTAATAAGCGATATGATCAATCATCCAATTATGTGAAACGGCTTGCTAGTGATGCATCCTCGTTAGAAGAAGCGACAAGACTCGCTACAGAATCTCAGGAGATTTTAAATAGAGAGCTTGAAGAATTAAAAGAGCTTTCACTTGCGGGGAAAGATTTAGGAGTGATTGATTATCAAGCTGAGATAGATAAACTCACCGCCTCCTATGAAACCTTGAAAAGCTCAGGCACATTGAGTGCTACAGAGCTTGAAAGCGCTCATCGTAGACTCACCGAGCAGGTAAGTGCATATCGCCGAGAGGTTGACGGCTCGAATAATGCCATTAGTCAGATGAAGAAAGGGCTTCCTGCATTTGTAGCTACCACAGCAGCTTTTGGAAAGATGACTAAAGATGCCATCGATTTTGAGACAGCCATGAGTGGCGTTTCAAAAGTTTTGGGGGAGTCTGATGAAGTTGTTAAAAAGCTGGGTAAAGATCTTGTTGACCTCTCCAAAACGATGCCAACAACAGCGGATGAGTTAGCAAAAATTGCTGAGTCAGGCGCGCAGATGGGATTAGCTGCTGATGAGTTACTTAAATACACCGAGAATATTGCCAAGATCGGGGTTGCTTTCAATATTTCAGCTGACCAATCAGGTAAGGCTGTTGCGGATTTAATGAACATCTTTGACATTGGGATTGATGGCGCTATTGAGCTCGCTGATGCAATTAACCATCTATCAAACAATAGTGCAGCAGATGCGGAGTCAATTATTAATGTCTTAACCCGAATTGGAGGGGCGGGTAAAAACTTCGGATTAGTTCAGGAAGAGTTAGCGGCACTCTCCGCAAGTTTTCTCTCTCTTGGTATGACGCCAGAGGTTGCTGGAACGGCAATTAATGGATTTTTAACAACTCTAGCAACTGCAGAGAGTAAGGGAGGAAGCTTCGATCTTGCGTTACAAAAGATCGGCCTAAGCTCAGTAGAGTTAGCGCAACAAATTAGAGAGAGTCCACAGGAGGCCTTATTAGATCTATTAAATACCTTAAATGAAGCGGGGGAAGAGGGGGAAAACGTCTCCCTTATTTTGACTGATCTCTTTGGTGTTGGGCATCAGAGTAAGATCGCCTTAATGGCCAACTCAGTTGAGAGTTTAGCGACCGCTTTTGATCTAGTGGGGGATAAAGGAGCTTACGCAGGATCGGTTAACGCTGAAGCAGCTGCACAGGCTAAAACAACGGCCAATCAGCTTAATATGATGAAAAATAGCTTAACAGCGATCTCCATAGAGCTTGGAGAGCATCTGCTTCCTTTAATGATTGAGCTATCTAAAGGCGTCTCCAATATTGCACAAAAGTTTGCAGATTTTGCAGAGGTTCACCCCAATGTTGTTCGCATAGGAATGGCGATTATTGCGGCCAGTGCATCCATAAAAGTAGCGACGGGTGCTCTAAAATTGATGAGCATTCAAGCCTCCACAGCTACACGAATCTTATCGACAGGTTTAACGCGTGTTACAGGGCAGGCAAGAGTCGCAGCATTAGCGATTAGAGGAATTGGTCAAGCTGCGATGATTGCAGGTTCAGTCTTTGCAGGGTGGGAGCTTGGTAATCAATTTCGAGAGACGAGCCAGTGGATGGAGCGGGCTCAGAACGCCACAACTCATTACATTGCCAGCACAACTACTGCAATTAAAGGGATGGGTAAATCTGCTTTTAGTGCATTAACTCTCGATATTGAGGGGGCAAAAAAAGCGATTGATGAGGCAAACGACTCTCTTCTTAGACAGCGAAGTGTCTATGAAGAGATGCAATCTCTCGCTAATAGCGGAACTCAAGCGGAGCGACGGGAACGGGAGAGAAAGGCTGAGGAGGAGCTTGCAGAGCTTAGAGAGAAGGAGATAGAGCAACTTGCGAAAATTGAAGCGCTACGCAACAAAGGTGAAGGTGTTGCTGCAAGAGATATTCAGATAGCAGGAAACAAGGAGTATGCAGAGAGTTTAGAGCGAGTTGTCTCACTCTTAGAAGAGCAGGGATTAAGTTATAGTGCGATTGAAGAGGGAATCACTAAAAGTGGGAATGAAGCCGTTAACTTTTTCAATCGAATTGTTAATGAAGCAGGCGCATCATCTGCAATTATTAGAGAGAGTTTCATCAACGCCCTAGAGGGAATTTCGACCCCAGTAGAGTTAGAGGCTCTAATCTCCAAGCTTACTGATACTTCAACAACTTCTAAGATTGCCCAAAAAGATTTCGATTTTTTAACCGAGAGTCTTACCAATTTGAGGGGTGCGATAGAGGAGGGAACTCAGGCAGGAGCTGAGTTTGACTCTATTTTAAGACGAGAGATAGAGGCGCTTGATAAGAAGCAGAAGGGACTCTTTGTTACTACAAAAGCGCATGAAGACCTGCGTCGTGAAATTGAGCTTGGTATTGCTCAATCACAAGAGCTAATAAATGCGGAGATTTCGGCATTAGAGGCAGAGAGAGCATTAGCTCAAGCAAAAGGGGATAGCGCTCGTGAGCAGGAACTCATTAATGAGATAAGTTCTAAATCAATAGAATTATTAGCCTCTCAAATTGAGCCGATGCAGCAACTGGTTGATCAAGATAAGCAGATTGTTAATGAACTGTTGGCTCGAAAAGCGGCTAATGAGGCGTTAACTCAATCAGAGCTTGAGCAGATTAAAGTATTGGAACACTCCATACAGGTTAGGGAGAGGGAGATTAGTGCTCTTAAAAGCTCAAGTGAAGCTGCAGCATTAAATGAAGAGAAAAGAAGATCAGAGATATTAACTCGTGCAAATACAGAAGCTACGGATGGTCATACAGAGAGTCTTAGGAGAAATAGCCGAGCATTAAGCACAAACAGATCCGCTCTAAATGAGACTTCGAGTGCCTTAGAAGATTTGGGAAAGAAGAGTGAAGAGACAGCTACACGAGGAGCTGTTTTTACATCTTGGCTATCTAGTACAGAAGATACAGCGCTTCTGTCAGCTTACGCAATTGAACAATTGACACATGCTACCTCCAAAATTAATGAGCAGTTTGATAGGCGCGTCACCGCACCAACTGCAATGCTGGAATTTTATGCTAAGCAAAGAGATGGAATTAAAAAGGAAGCTGAAGCAGAAATCGCTAAGTTTAAGCAACTTAAGCTTGAAATTGAAGCGCTAGAAAATCCAACAGTTGCACAAACTCACCATTTCGAGCGTTTAGTTAAATCTCTCAAATACGTTGATGAGAAAGAAGTTTCAATAATTACCAAACAACTTGAAGGGATGAGGCTGAAGAGCTCTACGGCAGAGCCAGAAGGAGCTCTAAAACAGCTTTCTGATCAATCTAAATCTACCGTTAGTGATATTAAGAAGATCGATAATCTCACTCTTAATCAGGTCACTCGGGAGATTGATACAGCGACAGAGAGGATGAAGGATTTTGGGCAAGAAGCCAAAAACGCACTTCAGCAGGCTCAAAATGAACTCGACGATTTATTGGGGAAAAGCAGTGATTATGAAAAATCGGCGCTAAAAGCATCTGAGTTGAGAGAGAAAGCTTTTGAAGCAGAACTTTCAGGAGATTGGCAAGCAGGGCAGCAACTTCGAGAAGCAGCCAATTTAGTGATGCAGAGTGCACGGATAAGGGCCGCTCAAGAGGGAGCGGAGGAGTCTGGAGAGAAGGTCACGATAGAACTTATCGCTGAAGCTGAACGAGCAGCTTTAACTGCTAATAGTAGAGAGGATTATGAGCGCTTTGTTGAGATTCTAAAACAGCATAAGGGGGTTGCAAGGTGATCTACATCCAAAGAAAGAGCGGCGAAAGGATCAATTTAAATGAGCATTTCGTTTGGGAGGATGAGTATCAATATTCCAATTTGGCACAACAGCAGAGCAGATTAATAACAGGGGCGCTTTTGATTGAGAATTCTATTAAACAATCAGGGCGCCCAATTACTTTGAGTTTGAAAAAGACACCTCAAGGGCTAGAGGGGGGTGCAAATCGAGAAGATGTCGAGGAGCTTCTTAAGTGGAGTGAGAAGTACTTTAGCGAATCACTGCTGTTGTCGATTAACAACCGTCTGTTTGAGGTGGTTTGGCGTGCGCATGATGGATTGCCTGTCGAGGCAGATAACGTGATGCGAATCTCTAATCCCACCCCTGAGACTTATGTGGAATTAATACTTCGTTTTACACAATTGAAGGAGATTTTTTAGATGATTAAAGAACAAGATATAAAACTATTTCACAGCGAGGCCGATAACGACTTCCCAGAGGCGGGGGGAAAGATCACGGGGCGCGAAGTGGTGGGCGGCCAAGTCAACGCCCTGTTTGGAGGCGTTAATGAAATTGAAAGAATTACGGGCAAGCTCTCAATGCGAAAAATATATGCGGGCGTTAAGTCTTACGGCGACCCGCTAACAGATGAGGAGGGAAAGGAGATCACGGGAGCAGATGGCGAGCCAATTATCGTGCCGGAAACCCTCGCGAGCGCTTCAATGATTGTTGACAGCCTCCCCAAAGACCCCAAAATCCACGCCACATTATTTACCACTAACGACCATGCGGACATTCGAGAGGAGGCGGAGGGCTATATCGTTAATTATTTGACGAAGGCGGCGCGCTTCCCCGGGCAAATCTATGAAAAGCAGGTAAAAGGGCAAAAGAATTTGCGCTTGGTGAATAAACCAGAAGACCGCACCCCAAAAGTGGGCGACGGCTTTTGCCTTATTTCAGATGAAGGAAAGCCCACAGAAAAAGAGCAATATATAAAAATCTCAAAAGTTGAGACCGAGATCAGGAACATCAGATTCCCAGAGCTTAATAACGTTGTTTTACCCTATAAATTTATGACGCTAGAGCTCACGACGGCGCTAGAGTATGATTTTGACGGCGGCCCGCTCTCACCTTACGAGAACACGACGGGGCGCGCAATTTGCCGAGAGACGACGGTTGTCGATGCGGCGCGCTACTACAGTGCTAAAAAGACAAAAAAAGAGGTAAAAAAAGGGGATTTAAAAATCAACATCGGCAGCCCCTTCTCTCAATTGGTGCCGGCACAATTTAGCAATATTTTAGTGAATGACGCCCAAGCGGGGGCAAATATGGCCCCAACCGTTAAGGGGGAGACGATTAGCCAGACGATGGCGGGCGGGGTTGCCCCTATGGCGCGCTACTTTTTAGCGGGAGGCGTTACGCCGGGCTCGCTCTCTTTACGGGTGGGCGCTTCCACCATCACCGACAATTCGGGCCATTTAATCCACAACGACAACCAGATCGGCACGATTGACTACGGGAACGGCTTTTTATTCTTTGGGGAGACCGCGCCCAATTTAAGCGGAAATATTACCGCCACATGGAAAGCAGGCAGCCGCCCTATTGCAGGAAGCGAAACTGTCACCGTGACAATTGAGGAGGCGAACAGGCGGGAAAGCTACTCTCTTACGTTAGAGCCAGCACCCGCCCCCGGTGCTTTAAATATCTCTTTTAAATCGTTGGGCAATTGGTACGAACTGAAAGACAACGGCACGGGAGAGCTTGTAGCAGAGGAGAGCGGCGCGGGCGTTGGGGTGATTGATTATGTAACTGGAACGGCGAGCATTACGCTCTCAGAGCTTCCAGACGTTGGGAGCTCCATTATTTACACATGGAGCG
>JASLFR010000018.1 GCA_030150565.1 Cardiobacteriales bacterium
GCACAATCGGATAGGTGAGCCACATACTCCCCGCGCGCAATCAATTTCTCATCAGTAATATCAACCTCACTGGTAGCGAGGGTGGGGATACGGCTCTTTGAGATCGCTTTAGAGCCAAAATAGGCAGTAGCAAAACCGAGCGCAGCAATAACCGCTAACGCAGGAAGGAGCCTTTTGCGAACGGGTTTTTTCATGGGGAGTTCTCCTTATTCATCGGACTTAAGTGTAAAGGTGCGATGATTAGAAGTTATCGCTCTCTACAATAAAAAATTTCCTCTCCAAATTAGCATAAACAGGGGGATTTGAGTTATTTTGCAGGAGAGAGTTTGATATTTATCATCCTTTATTAATGATTGTTATAAATTATTTTAATCACATCGGGGATCTATTCTATAATAGGGAGTTACGGCTAAAGAGAGCTGATTAAAAGAGGGGCGCTTTATCTAAAGGAGCCCCTTTTTTTATTGCCTACGATTATTAACTGAGATTATTGAGATAATATTATTAATCCGTGATTAAAGCGGCTTTAAAGAGGAGTCGATTTTGAAAGAGTGGTAGACTAACCCTCTCATTTTGCCACATTTGTGAGGGGTCAATGTTTGCTCTTTTTCGTCAGCATCATCTCTTCAATAGTCAGCTTATTTATGGAATTAAGATCGCTCTATCGCTGGCAGGTGCCGTCTTAATTCCGCTTCTATTAGGGAGTGAAGCGATCAGCATCCCCGCCATTTTAGGGGTGGTCGCTGCTGGATTAACGGAGCTTGATGATAATCTACGCGGGCGGATTCGCACGGTGCTCTTTATCCTGCTCTCTTTCTTTATCGCCGCCTCTGGAGTTGAATTTCTCTTTGGTAAGCCGATCCCCTTCTTCATTGGAATTGTGGTGGCGAGCTTCCTCTTTGTAATTTTGGGGGCTTTTGGTGAGCGTTACGCAACGATCGCTTTTGGAGTCTTGGTGATCGCAATCTACACCATGCTCGCTTATAAGCCAGATCAGGCGTGGTACATTCAGCCTCTTCTGCTTGTGGGGGGGGCACTTTGGTATAACTTGATCGCTCTCTTCTTTGCGCTCTTTTGGCCCACTCGTCCTCTTCAAGAGTCCCTTGCAAATACGTTCGATCATCTAAGCGCCTATCTTGAGGTGAAATCCCACTTTTTTGATCCAGATGAGGGGGATGATTTTGAGGCGCAAAAATTAGCCTTAGCAAGAGCCGCTTCTACATTGCGAGCGATGATTGATGATACTCGGCGTCTACTGATGCGTAGAGTTAAGAGTGATAGAGGAAAGCGGAGTGCAAGGGAGGTGCTCTCCTACCTTTTAGCGGCAGAGGAGATCTTTGAGCGAGCCAATTCAAGCCATGCGCAGTATGACGCTCTGCGGGCACATTTTCGCCATAGCGATATTCTCTTTCGCTTTCAACGATTGATGATGGAGCAGGCGCTTGCGTGTGGAAAGATTGCTGATGAATTGAGTGGGCGAGGCCATTTTGATGGGGCGCCCCGCCTCCCTCTCTCTGCAGATCATCTTGAGGCGAGCCTCTCTTATCTTGAGCAGCACCATTACCGATATGCAGAGGATGGATTGAGCCATCCACAACATCAAAGAGAGCATCAAGAGGCGCTTGAGCTCACCTACTCGATGAAGGCGCTCCTTAAGAATCTAAGAGCGATTAATCTCTTAATTACAGCTCTAAAAGAGGTGAAGGAGAGCAGTGTTGAGAGCTCCTATTTGAGCGATTTTATTACCGAGACGCTCCACGAACCCTTAAAAGGGGGCGCATATTTTAAAGCCCTCTGGCAGCAGCGTTGGAAGCAGTTGAGCAAAAATATGACGCGTCGCTCCGAGCTCTTTCGCCACGCTGTAAGAATGAGTGTGGCGCTTGGAGTTGGTTATCTCTGCGTCTTAGCCACTTACCGTTTAATACCGCTGATAACAGGGGAAGAAGCGCCCCTAACTACCCCTTACTGGATTCTATTAACAATCGTCTTTGTCTGTCAGCCTAACTACAGTGCGACAAAAGCTCGACTGATTAAGCGCCTTTGGGGAACACTTTTTGGAGTGATCATTGCTCTTCTACTCCTCTACTTTGGGCTCTCCCGTGGAGGGCAGATGTTGGTAGTGGTCTTAAGTGGTACGCTCTTCTTCACATTTCGCCGTGCTCGATACGCTTACGCAACTGCCTTTATCACCATTATGGTCTTGATGAGTTTTAACCTTATCGATGCAGGATTTGTGGCTCCTGAGCGGTTGGTGGATACCATTATTGGCTGTCTCCTCTCTTGGCTGGTTGTCACCTATATCTGGCCCGATTGGCGCTTTAGAGATTTAGGGGAGCAGATCGATTCTATCTTGAGCGCTAATCTCAACTATCTGCGGGCGATTGGGTATCAATACCATCAGGGTCGGGATGAGTCGCTAGCGTATCTTGAGGCTAGAGATGGGGCAAATGGCACCGATGGCGCATTGACAGCTCTTTTTTCTAGCCTCTCTGTTGAGCCTAAAAAGAATGAAGCGCAGCTGACACTCGTCTTTGATCTTCTCTGCCTCAATAATACGGTGCTCGGTTATATCTCCGCATTGGGAGCGCATCGAACTGCGTTAGCGTCAAAAGAGCTTCTCAATTTGATGGATGAGAGTATTGAATTTGTCGCCTTTGCTTTTAATGCAGGGGGGGTAAGTGAGGGGGAGATTGAGCCTCTTCGTCAACGGCTCAAAGAGATGAAGGCTCATTATGATGAGCAGGAGGGGGGAGTCGAGGGGATTGCGTTGCAACAGCTGATTCTACTTCTCAAAATTTTGCCTGAGTATCTCCATCACGCAACGGTAGAGGTGGCTCATGTTGAAGCGAAAGAGGGGGCGTAAAAAAACTCGCTCCTAAAAAGAAGCGAGTTCTTGATTCTATTTTGCTCTATTTAGAGTGTAGATTAGCGAGCATTGACTCCATAATCTGCTTCAAACGCTTCAACAAGGCGCTCTTGCCAATCGCTTAAGGGGCGAAGTTCACCTGTAAAGAAGCGCATAATTTTTGGCTCATGAGAGAACTCTAATCCGCCAATCAATTCACGATGATCGTAGAGCCAGTGGATGCGATCGATGGCGAATTTAATCTGTGAAAGAGTCATCATACGGCGTGGAACAGCAAGGCGTACAAGCTCCATTGATGCGGGTTTCTCTGTCCCATCGGGAAGGCGCGCTTCCGACATAGTTCCTCGCTCCATAGCGCGGATTCCACTCACTAAGTAGATTGCGGTGGCTAACGCTCCTGAGGCGTACTCTAATTGCGGAACGTGGGGAAGGAACGCTTTTGCGTTGAGGTGGCAGCCAAGCCCACCTGCGGGGGTGATGACGGGAATGCCGAGTCTTTGCAACTCATTGGTCATATACTCAATCATCGAAGGGCCTTGTGAGATCACATCAAGATCGAGCGTCTCCTCTAATCCAACGGTTAATGCCTCCATCTCACGGGTAGACATTCCGCCATAGGTTAAGAAGCCCTCATAGAGGGGGATGAGCTCTTTCATCTCATCAATTAGAGGTGCGCTATTAGAGCAGATACCGCCACCACGTGAAGAGCCCAATTTACGAGCGGAGAAGTAGATAATATCGCAAGCATCGGCGATCTCCCGCACAATTTCAGCCAGAGACATCTCTTTTGCTCGCTCTTCTCGCTCCTTAATAAAGTAGAGATTATCGGAGAGGAGGCTTGCATCAAGCACAAGCATCAATTCATGATCAGCACAAATTTGGCTAATCTCTTGGAGATTCTCAAGTGAGAAGGGTTGTCCGCCGATGAGGTTTGTACCCGCTTCCATTCGAACAAACGCGATTTTATCCCCTTTTTCAGCGATCAATTGCTTCAATTTATTGGGGCACATATTCCCTTTAAAGGGGTGATCACTCTCAATCTCAAATCCTTCATCGATGAGGAGCTCTTCGATCGATCCACCCCGCTTATGGATATGTGCGTGTGTGGTGGTGAAGTGAAAGTTCATGGGGACAATAGAGCCCTCGGTTACAAAGCTCTCTGCAATGATATTTTCACAGGCGCGCCCTTGATGGGTGGGGAGAAAGTAGCGGGTGCCGAAGAACTCTTCTAACTTATCTCGTAAGCGGTAGAAGGTCTCACTTCCTGCATAGCTATCATCGGCAATCATAGATGCGCCTACTTGACGATCACTCATTGCGTTTGTGCCGCTATCGGTGAGCATATCGAGAAAGATCTCCCGTGTGGGGAGGAGGAATGTATTATTATGGGCCGCTTTTAGGGCTGCTTGGCGTTCACGAACGGGGAGAAGATAACTCTTCTGCACCACTTTAATTTTGTGCATCTCTAAAGGAATCTGCTCGCCGCTGCGTAAAGTAATCATGCTTCTAAAAATCTCCTAATAAAATGTGTGAGGATAAAAAAGCGACTGCTCCAATCGGGTGAGGGGCAGTCGATTCTTCTATTGAAAAAGTGGGTAAAAAAAGACCCATTCGGATTATATTAGAGGCTCACTCTGCCATTGTCTACCCATCTCTAATGGGGATTAGCGAGACTCTCCCCCTTTTCTATAGCGCCGTTGCCAGAGGAGCTCTCGGGTGATGTCGTAAATCCAATTAAAGATGACGGTGTAGGGGAGGAAGAAGAGCAAGATCCCCGCCTCTAAGAGAAACGCATCCCAAAGGGAGATTTTGAGCCACAGAGAGGCAACAGGAACAGTAAAGAGGATCAATCCCACTTCAAAGAGAATGGCGTGAATCACACGAACCTTAAGAGTGCGCTCTTTTAACCATGAGCGAGTTAAGCGATCGAAGATGAGGTTGTAGATAAAATTCCAGATCACCGCAATGGTCGCCACCATTGTGGTTAAGACCCCCATTTTGACGATGTTATACCCCATAAGGTAAGAGAAAAGTGGGGTTGAGATAAGAATAGCGATCACTTCAAAGAGGAGGGCGTGAAAAGCACGCTCTTTTGCAGATCGTGCGGTTGCATCATAAAGGGGAGTCTGCGTCATAATGGGTAGCTTTTATAGATAAAAGAGCTATTTAGTATATCGAGAATTAGAGCTTTTATTGGATTTTCTTTAGACGAAAAGAAGCCCCGCAAAGTACGGGGCTCCTCTCTTTTTATCTAAATGGATCTGGAGATGGAATTACATCATTCCTGGCATGCCGCCCATTCCACCCATTCCGCCCATGTCTCCCATTCCGCCATCTTTTGCGGGGAGATCTGCAACCATGCACTCAGTTGTGATGATGAGTGACGCTACAGATGCTGCGTTTTGAAGCGCTGAACGGGTCACCTTTGTGGGGTCTAAGATACCCATTTCGATCATATCGCCATACTCACCTGTTGCTGCGTTATAACCGAAGGAGTCTTTACCCTCTTTAACAGCGTTGAGGACAACATCAGCAGGCTCACCTGCGTTTGTTACGATCTGGCGTAAAGGCTCTTCCATTGCGCGAAGAGCAACGCGGATACCAACGTTCTGCTCATCATTCGCACCTTTAAGTTCGCCAATGCGGCTAAGTGCACGAACAAGCGCAACACCACCACCTGGGACAACACCCTCTTCAACCGCCGCACGAGTTGCGTGGAGCGCATCTTCAACACGTACTTTCTTCTCTTTCATCTCAACTTCTGTAGCAGCACCTACTTGAATAACAGCAACACCGCCAGCAAGTTTTGCTACACGCTCTTGAAGCTTCTCTTTGTCATACTCAGAAGTTGCTTCTTCGATCTGTGCTTGAATCTGTTTAACACGCCCTTCGATGCTCTCAGCTGAACCTGCACCATCAACAATGGTTGTGTTGTCTTTATCTACAACTACACGTTTTGCCACACCGAGCATATCGATCGATGCTTTCTCAAGGCTCATGCCGAGCTCTTCAGAGATGACCGTACCCCCTGTGAGGATTGCGATATCTTCGAGCATCGCTTTACGGCGATCACCAAAACCAGGTGCTTTAACAGCTGCTACTTTAACGATACCACGCATGTTGTTGATCACTAATGTCGCAAGCGCTTCACCTTCAACATCTTCAGCGATAATTAAGAGAGGACGACCCGCTTTTGCTACCTCTTCTAAGATGGTGAGCATCTCACGGAT
>JASLFR010000059.1 GCA_030150565.1 Cardiobacteriales bacterium
CTATGTGAATGGCCGAATTGTTTACGATCGAATTGTAGCGCACGCTATTCGCCAAGCGTATCGAGATGTGATGTATGGCGATATGCACCCTTCGTTTATTCTCTATCTTACGCTCGATCCCACATTGGTCGATGTGAATGCACACCCTGCAAAGCATGAGGTCCGTTTTCGTGAATCTCGAATGGTGCACGATTTTCTATACCGAACCCTTAATCATGTAATTGAAAAACCCGATCTTTCGGGGGATTCTATGGCGGAGGAGTTTTTAGAGCGAGCGGAGCCGATTGTAGCCCCCCCCATGCTTTTAAATGAAGAGCGGCAGGCAGGCTTGCGTTTTCAAGAATCCCGCTCTACACCACGCTCTTCAGGTTCATACTCTACTGCTTACCAAAGAGAGAGTGCCCCTTTTACCCCTTCAGAGCATCTAAAAAATCCGTATGGAGCGTTAAATCTTGAGCGAGAAACGCCTATTAATTCCCCCGAGATTGAGGAAGTCCCCCTCTCGGAGGAGGAAGCGCCTCTCGGTTATGCGTTAGGGCAGCTTCATGAAGCGTATATTTTGGCTGAAAATAGCAGCGGATTGGTGATGGTAGATATGCATGCAGCTCACGAACGAATCATCTATGAGCGCTTCAAATCGGCTCTGAAGAGTGGAGAGAAGGTTGTGCGTCAAGCGCTCCTTATTCCTAAACCGATCGACGCAACATCACAAGAGATGGCGGTTGTAGAGCAGCAGCAGGAGCTTCTGCTCTCGGTTGGATTATTGGTTGAGCCATTAGGGGAGGGGCGACTTGTGATTCGGGAAGTTCCCGCAGCCCTTATTCGAGCCGATGCTGAGAAGTTAGTGCGCCAAATTCTCTACGATTTTCACCATTATGGCAGCAGCGGAGAGATTGAGGCGCATCTTAATGAGATTCTCTCCACTATGGCGTGCCATAGCGCTATTCGCCACCATCGCCGCTTAACACTCCCTGAAATGAATGCGCTACTACGAGATATGGAGAAGACGCTCCGTTCAGGGCAGTGTAATCATGGGCGTCCTACATGGCGCACACTCCCATTAACTGATTTGGATAAACTTTTTCTACGAGGTGAGTAAAGATGAATCGATCGACAAATAGATATCGCTGTGTGATTTTTGGTAACCCTGTTGAGCACTCTCAATCCCCCATGATTCAGCACCATTTTGCTAAAGAGGAGGGGATCGATCTTCTCTATGAGCGAGTTTGTGCCCCTTTAGATGGATTGAAAGAGGCGCTCGATCAAGAGCGAGAAAGAGGGCTAACAGGAGCAAATATTACAGTCCCATTTAAAGAGGAGATTATTCGTTATTGTGATCATTTAACACCAGAAGCGGAGCGGGCGCAGGCGGTTAATACCATTCGTTTTCGTGATGGGAAGATAGAGGGGCACAATACGGATGGTATCGGGTTAATGGCGGATATTGAGGAGCGAAAAGGGATCAAAATTGAAGGGAAAAGGGTACTTCTGCTTGGAGCAGGTGGCGCTTCACGTGGATTATTACAACCTCTCTTTCGTTGCCAGCCTTTAGAGGTGATCATCAGTAATCGTACCTTTAGCCGAGCGGAGCAGCTGGCTGAAGAGTTCTCCGATCTAGGGCATTTGAGAGCGAAAGAGTGGGATAAAATCGAAGGGGAGTTTGATCTCATCTTAAATGCGACAAGTGCCTCTTTAGCAGGTGAGTTTAGAGCGCTGCCAGAGGGGACGATTGCGGAGCGTACAATCGGTTTTGATCTTATGTACTCCGATAGAGCTACCCCTTTTATGGAGTATCTAGAGGAGAAGGGGGCGAAAGCGAGTTTTGATGGAATGGGAATGTTGATCGAGCAGGCACTTTTTGGATTTGAGTATTGGTTCAATGTTCGTCCAAATCCTGAGTCGCTCTATCGGAAATTGCGGGGATAAAAAGGCTCGACGAAGTCGATTCAGTGGTAAACTAACCCTCACGAAAGAGATCAGTTTAACCCCTCTTTTATCAGAGAGAGGGGGCGTAAAGGAGAGAAGATGACGGAAAAAACGCATTTTGGATATGAGACGATCGATAAAGATGAGAAAGAGGCGCGCGTCGCTGAAGTTTTTCATTCAGTCGCCCACAATTACGATGTGATGAATGATGTCATGAGTATGGGGATTCATCGTCTTTGGAAGCGTACAACGATGGATCTGGCGAATGTAAGAGCGGGGCAGCAGGTGCTCGATCTAGCGGGAGGAACAGGTGATCTCACCATCCGCATGAGCCGACTTGTAGGGCCAAAAGGGCGGGTTGTGCTCTCTGATATCAACCCTTCTATGCTCGAAGAGGGGCGTAAACGACTCATTAATCAGGGGATCGTTGGGAATGTAGAGTTTAAAGAGATCAACGCTGAGTCGATCCCTTTTGATGATCAAACATTTGATCTCGTCACGATCGGTTTTGGTCTACGAAATGTGACCGATAAATTGAGAGCGCTTAAAGAGATGAAGCGAGTCTTAAAACCAGGTGGGCGTCTGATTGTACTTGAGTTTTCAGAGCCTGTTGTGCCAGGACTTGGGGCGATTTACGATTTCTACTCCTTCAATATTATTCCTAAAATGGGGAAATTGATCGCAAAAGATGAGGATAGCTACCGCTATCTTGCTGAGTCGATCCGTATGCATCCTCCTCAGGAGGAGCTTCGCTCAATGATGCTTGAAGCGGGTTTTGATGAGGTAGATTATAAGAATTTGACAGGTGGAATCGTGGCGATTCACCGCGGATTTGTCTATTAATTGAGAGTAGTTGATCGGTTATTAAAGAGAGAGGAGAGCTATGCTCACACGCTGGTTTAGAATGGTGAAAATTTGGTGGACGCTCCTACGTTTTGGGCTTTATGAGCCCCTCTTTGCGTTACCAGTGATCCGTTACTTCCGTTTCACCTTGCCCCTTCTCCAACTCTTTAATCGCCATAAAAATGAGCCGTTAGCGGTTCGAATTCGTCTAGCGTTAGAGAGTTTAGGCCCCACCTTTATTAAGCTTGGGCAGGCGCTCTCTACCCGTTACGATCTTCTTGATCGAGAGATTGTTGATGAGTTAATTAAGTTGCAGGATCGGGTCCCCCCTTTCCCATCTGAGGAGGCGATCGCAATTATTGAGAGTGCATTGAAAGCACCTATTCTCGATATTTTTGCCTCATTTGAGCGGGAGCCGATGGCAGCAGCATCTATTGCGCAAGTGCATGGGGCGCGGCTCCATAGCGGTGAATCGGTTGTGGTTAAGGTGGTTCGTCCCAATATTCATAAAGTGATTAAGCGGGATATTCAGGTGATGGAGACCTTTGCTGCACTTCTTGAGCGGTATTATAAAGATGGTCGACGCCTCCGCCCGAAAGAGATTGTAGAGGAGTACTCTCGAACGATTCTCAATGAGCTTGATCTCTCGATTGAGGCGGCGAATGGGACGGAACTTCGTCAAAACTTTTTAAACTCTAAGATTCTCTATGTGCCAGAAATCTATTGGGATTATACCCGTAAAAATGTGATGGTGATGGAGCGGGTGAGCGGAGTTCCTGTCGGTGAGATTGAGACGCTTAAATCGCTTGGGGTCAATATTCCTCTATTAGCGCAACGCTCTGTTGAGATCTTCTTTACACAGGTCTTTAAACATAGTTTTTTCCATGCAGATATGCATCCTGGAAATATCTTTGTTGATGTAACTAATCCTGCAGATCCCACCTATATCGCTCTCGATTTTGGGATTATGGGGTCGCTTAATGAGAAGGATAAGCACTATTTGGCGAGTAACTTTCTCGCCTTCTTTAACCGAGATTATCTGCGGGTAGCGGAGCTGCATGTCGAATCAGGATGGGTGCCTGCTGATACCCCTGTGGGGGAGTTTGAATCTGTGATTCGGGCGCTCTGTGAGCCGATTTTTAATAAACCGCTGAAAGATATCTCGTTTGGGGCATTTCTTCTCTCACTCTTTCAGACAGCTCAGCGCTTTAAGATGGAGATGCAACCTCAGTTGATGTTACTGCAGAAGACTCTCTTCTCTATTGAGGGGATCGGGCGGGAGCTCTATCCAGAGCTTGATCTTTGGAGTACGGCAAAACCTTTCTTAGTCGATTTTGTTCAAGAGAAGCAGGGGCCAAAAGCAGTATTAGGAAGATATAAGCGGGATATCCCCGTCTGGATTGAGCAGTTTCCAGAGCTTCTACAGAATGTACAGATGGCGGTTCGTCAACAAGCAAAAGGGGAGATGCGTGTTACATTGAGTGATGATGTTTGGAATCGTTATGAGGCTTTTCAACAGGTACAGCATGAAAAGCGGATTCAGGGGCTGATCGGTTTAATCTTCTTTATCTTTCTTCTCCTCAATTTAGAGAGTGGATTTAGCTTTAAAAATCTCTTCTTCGGCATAGGAGCGATGCTTTTTCTCTATCTCCCCTTCCGCCGCTCATGATTGAGAATTTGAATAAACTCATTATAATGAAACTTAAGTAATTTTTATTCAATCAGATAGGAGTCGATATGAAAAAATTATTAGTAACTGCATTAATTGTTGCAGGATTAAGCTCTACAGCGATGGCTGATGTTGATAAAGATGCAGTGATTAACTACCGTCAAAGCCTCTTTAGCGTTATTGGTTGGAATATGGGTTCACTCGGTGCGATGGCAAAAGGTGAAGTTGAGTACAATCAAGAGGAAGCAGTTGCAGCAGCTGAGCGTCTTCACGTAATGGCGAAAGCGGTTGAAGGAACAATTGTTGACGGAACTTTTGAAGGGAGCAACGCAAAGCCAGAGATTGCTGAAAAGCGTGAAGCTTTCGATAAAATCCTTGCTGATCTTGTAAAAGAGTCAGAGGCGATGGTAACAGCTGCAGGTGAGAAGAACACACTTGGCCCACAGATGGGTAAGCTTGGAGCAACATGTAAAACCTGTCATGATGATTTTAAATTAGATTAATTCTAATCGACCGATCATAATTGTGGAGAGCGGTTTTAGCTGGGTGCTAACCGCTCTTCTTTTTTCTTTCCACATTTAAATCGAGAATTGAGATCATTTTTCAGGTAAACTACCCGCTGAAATTATCAATTTATGAAAAGAGTCTCTACCTATGTCGAATAATTCAGAAAGCTTTTTTAAATTGCCCCGTCGAATGGAGCTTATCAATACGCTCTATAGCCGTCCTGATTCGATTAACGATCACAAAGTTCGGATCCGTTATGAACTGAATCGGGGTGAGGAGGCAGCGCTTGTTGGAGCGCTTACTGATTTTTATATTCAGACAGATAAGTCAGATTTTCTAGAGCGTTTAGATATGCTTAAAGAGACGATGCATCTATTAAGTACAGATTGGCTGCTTCTTTTCTATGATCATTTAGATCAGGATTTTACAGCAATAACAGAGCTTCCTTATAATCACTGGAGCATCTTTACAGAGGATGTACAGGGGCATTTTAACTTCGTAGAGAATCCCTTTACATAAGAGCGATTCGATTATCAGAAGAATTTAGGATATTAAACAGATGGCAGAGAAGGTTAAATTAGAGCTAATCGGTGTTGGGGAGAAGAACTCCGCAGCACTCGATCTTGTTTTTAAAAGAAATCCTGATTATAGCATCGGCACAAATGGTGAAATTGCTCTGGTAGATAGTGATTCAACTCAAGGGCGAAGCTATATGGAGAAGCAGCTAAGAAAAAGCGATATTCTTCTCTCGCTCTATCCTGAAGAGCAGACGCATACGTTCGTGATTAAAAAGCCACTCAACTTTAGAGAGTTAACCAATCTATTATCGGAAGCGGTTAAAGTCTATCGAGAAGAGCAGAAGAAGGCACCTAAAGCGCCTGTTGAGCCAGTAAGAAGAAGCAGTTACGAAGCTAATCCTTTTGCTAAATTCCTCAAAGCAGAACCAAAAACATCGCCCGTTGAGCGAGCGTATAACGAACAGCATCGAGAGAGAGTAGCGCAAGAGGAGGAGGCGAAGAGTGAGCAAGATCATCGTCTCTCTGCTCGTCGTGAAGCTGAGATGCGCATTATGCGAGAGATTCAGGAGCGTGCTCAGAGGGAAGCTGCAGAGCGGGAGCGATATTTAAAGAGTCGCCGCTCTCAAGAGGCACAAAATGCTGAGCGAGCGAATGAAGTACTCCGAGCAAGAGAGGAGAATGAAGCGCGTATCCGTCGTGAGATGGAGGAGCTCGCACGTAAAGAGAGCCTAAATCGTGAAGCTCAACAAGAGGAGGAGCAGTTAAGGCGAGAAGCGGATGCAAGAGCACGTAGAGAGGCTGAAGAGCGTCTACGTCAAGAATTTGCACAGAAGAGACGTCAAGAGCGTAGCGCAGTCGTAACTCCTCCCGCTGTTGAGCCTGTTGTGGAAGAGCCCTCTTCAGCGGTTGAGATTAATCAGAAAGATGAGAGTGAAGGGATCTTTACGGGGGTTAAACGGTATGAACTCGATGTGGTTCAGCGTCAAGAATCCCGTAAAATTTGTGGACAAAATGGAGATTTAGATCTCTCCAATCCTCCTCCGCAACTCTATTTTGATGCAGCTACTTATCTCTGTAAACGTCTGATTGATGCCAATCTTTCTGCAAAAGAGCAGAAGAAGAGCTTTGTTTTAGAGCTCGATAATGATTATTTCTATCTCGATTATGAGAGTAATCTTCTCTACACCTCTCTGCCAGAAGGGAGCCTTTATGCGTTATCATTAATGCCCCTTCTTCAAGAGATTACGGTGAAATTTATCGATAATGAGCGTGAGGCAGAATCGTATGTTCAGCGCCACAGTATCGCTTACTATAATCGTAGTGATTGGCTCATTAACGTTATGTTATTATGGTCTGCTCGTGGACGTTTACCGCAAGGGATTGATCTCAATCATGCTTCAAAGCTTAAGGTTGATGAGGATGATTTATTAGGTAATCTCCAAATGCCAAAAATTGATGAGCTTAAAACATTGTGGGAGTCAGGCCCCTATAGCTTAACGGCACTTTTATCACGATTGGAGATTAGCCAATGCTCACTCTTCTCATTTTACTGTGTGGCATCGGCAAATCATCTTTTAGAGAATGATCAAGAGACAAGTATTACCCGCTCATTAGATGAGGGGAAAGAGGGAACGCCTGAAGCGAGTAAGCCTAATTCAGATTTAGCAGCGCTTCTCAAGCGGTTACAGAGTATTTAAAGTATATACACAATAGGTCTATGACGAATGGAACAATTTAAGATATTATTTTTAGGGCCTGTCTCATCAGGTAAAACGACGGCATTAAGAAGCCTTTGTGGCGATACTATGGTAAATACTGAAGCGCGTCCTTCGGATGAGGTGCTCAATTTGAAGGGGGAAACCACCGTTGCGCTCGATTATGGCTCCCTCTCTTTTGGGGATGATAAAAAACTTCATGTTTATGGAGCACCTGGGCAGGAGCGATTCGCTTTTATGCTCGATATTCTATCCCAAGGCTGTTTAGGGCTTGTTCTACTCATCAATGTAGCAGAGTTGAAAGAAGGTGGGCTCGAAGAGACGCTCTCGCTCTATGAGAAACATCTACAAAAAGCACCATATGTAATTGGATTTACCCACGCTGATAAGATCAGTCAAGAGGAGCTTACAGAGCATAAATCGACACTGCTCAATATTTTAAATGAAGATGCTTTGATTATTGATCCCCGTGAGCCTAGGGAAGTCGCCAGCTTAGTTGAATATATTATTGCTAAAATTATTGGATAAGGATCACGAATAGAAGGATATGGTGGAAAAAGTGAACCATTTAACCGTTACTCCCCTCGGTGCCCTTTATGCAACGAGCAATGCTGAAGATAGTACGATCAAAAAAGTACTTATTAAGATGTTGACTATGAAAAATAGTTTTCTGCTTAATAATGAAAATCTATTGGAGTTGACTGAAGTTAATGATATAAAATTAGCCGAAGCGATCTTGTATCAGCTACAGGTAAAACATTATGTTCAGGCTGAGAGTGAAGAGGTGTCGGTTCCTAACTTTAATATTAGTGAAGAGCTCCCCACCTATCTTCGTCTGTTATCGAGTACAGGACGTGCAGTATTAACAGACCAGAATGGATTTTTAATCAGTCAAACAGGGTTTGATGATGAGAATGTTGAAGAGGTCTCAGCACTCAGTAGTCAGTTCACCAGTATTTATCAGAGTTACCGTACAGCAATCTCTGATCTATTTGGAGAGAGTTACTCAAGTGTTGGATTGATCAACAACCAAGGAATTAGCCGTTTAGGGTTTGTCATTCTCAATATTGCAGATGAGATTTTTACCTTAACGATTGGGGATACCCCCTTCTTGAATCAGCGAACATTCCGAGACATAGTTTGGTTATTAGCTTACCGCTATGCAGGAACTGTGGCATAATTAATAGTAGTGTGAAATTAAACATTTTATTTTAAATATGAGGATATTAAAATGCGTGAAGAAGTCTTAACGTCAGTTCTTAGCGAACTTAATGGTACATCTGCTGATATCGAAGCATCAGCAATTCTTTCAACTGATGGTTTAATCATCAGCTCACTTCTCCCTTCAAACGTAAACGAAGATCACGTTGCTGCGATGAGTGCGTCAATGCTTGCACTTGGTGAGCGTACCTCTCGTGAATTAGATCGTGGTGATCTTGAGCAAGTTCTCATTAAAGGGGATTTAGGTTACGTCATTATGACTTCAGCAGGTCCTGATGCTGTACTCTCAGTATTAGCAAAATCAAATGCGCGTCTTGGTCTTATTTTCCTTGATATTAAGCGTGCAGCTGAAGCGTTAAAACCACTTCTATAATCCCATCTAATCGGATAATTAGAAGCCAGTAATTATGATAGAAGCCTGCTGAGAAGCAGGCTTTTTTGTGTATAATGTTTTTTTATTTAGAGAATTTTTAAGGAGTAATCATGAGTGATGTACGCCATCTTCCACTCTTAATTTTAGGGTCTGGACCTGCAGGATACACCGCAGCGCTCTACGCTGCGCGAGCTAATTTAAATCCCGTATTAATTACAGGAATGCAGATGGGCGGGCAATTAACCACGACCACTCATATCGATAATTGGCCTGGTGGAGCAGAAGGATTGATGGGCCCCGAACTGATGGAGAATATGCGTGCGCATGCAGAGCGTTTTGGGACGGAGATCATCTTTGACCATATTCACACCGCAGATTTAAGTAAAAAACCTTACCGTTTAACGGGTGATAGCGGTACTTACACTTGTGATGCACTAATTATTGCGACGGGAGCTTCAGCAAAATATTTGGGATTGCCTTCTGAAGAGGAGTATCGCGGCAAAGGGGTATCTGCTTGCGCAACGTGTGATGGATTCTTCTATCGTGACCAAGAAGTGGTTGTTGTTGGTGGCGGTAATACAGCTGTTGAAGAAGCGCTCTACTTAAGCAACATCGCTTCTAAAGTTCATCTCGTTCATCGTCGTGATACCTTCCGAGCGGAAAAAATCTTGATTGATCGCCTCTATGAGCGGGTTGAAGAGGGGAAGATTCAACTCCATCTCGACCATGTGCTTGACGAGGTAGAAGGGGATGGTAACGCAGTAACGGGTGTTAAATTGCGCTCTACAAAAGATGATGCGATCACTTCATTAAGTTTAGGTGGAGTCTTTATCGCGATTGGGCATGCTCCAAATACCGATCTTTTTGTAGATCAATTGGAGATGCGTCACGGTTATATTATTGTGAAATCGGGGCTCGATGGAGGCGCAACTCATACGAGCTTAGAGGGCGTTTTTGCTTGTGGAGATGTGATGGATTCTCACTATCGACAGGCGATCACTTCAGCAGGAACGGGCTGTATGGCTGCGTTAGATGCCGAACGTTATTTAGATAATTTAGAGTAATTGCAGGAGCGACTCATGAAATATAATCAGCTAAAAGATCTCTCTTTAGAAGGAAAAAAAGTTCTTCTTCGACAAGACCTCAACGTACCGATGCAAGAGGGCGTTATCACATCTGATGCCCGTTTAGAGGCCTCTTTGCCAACCATTCAGTATATTTTAGAGCATGGTGGCTCGGTTCTTTTAATCTCTCATTTAGGGCGTCCTGAAGAGGGGAATCCTACAGAGGAGTTCTCTCTTGCTCCTGTTGCAAAATGGCTCTCTGATCGTTTAGGTCAAAACGTTCCATTGGTTAAAGAGTGGATCGATGGTGTTGAGATCGCAAAAGGGGAGGTTAAGCTTCTTGAAAACGTCCGTTTTCTAAAAGGGGAGAAGGCGAATGATGAAGCGCTCTCAAAGAAGATGGCAGCGCTCTCTGATATCTACATTATGGATGCGTTTGCAACGGCTCACCGTAAAGCAGCATCCACCTACGGAGCGGGTATTTATGCTAAAGAAGCGGGGGCGGGGTTACTCTTAGCTAATGAGCTGCAAGCGCTCACAAAAGCGATTCAAAATCCTGAAAGCCCAATGGTAGCAATCGTTGGAGGGGCTAAAGTCTCTACAAAACTTACTGTTCTCAATAAGCTCCTTGATAAAGTGGATCATTTAATTACAGGGGGCGGGATTACAAATACGCTTCTCGCTGCTAAAGGGTACTCTGTTGGAAATAGCCTCGTTGAGGAGGAGCTCATTGATGATGCAAAAGCGTTAATGGAGCGTGCAGAGAGAGAAGGAAAAGAGATTCCCCTTCCGATCGATGTCGTTGTTGGGAAAGAGTTTTCAGCTGAGACAGAAGCAATCGTTCGTAAAGTGACTGCGGTGCAGGATGATGAGATGATTCTCGATATCGGGCCTGAAACAAGTGCGCTTTATGAAAAAATTCTACTTCAAGCAAAAACAATCGTTTGGAATGGTCCTGTTGGGGTATTTGAATTCCCACAATTTAGTGAGGGGACGAAAAAATTAGGAGAAGCGATTGCTCAGAGTTCCGCTTTCTCCATCGCAGGGGGAGGTGATACCGTCGCCGCTGTCGAAGAGTTTGGTTTGACAGATAAGATCTCTTATATCTCAACAGGGGGGGGCGCATTCCTTGAGCTCTTAGAGGGTAAAGTGTTGCCTGCCGTTGAGATGCTGGAGAAAAGAGCAAAATAATGATGCAGAACAACGAAATCCTTATCAATATTACCCCGCAAGAGACCCGCGCGGCAGTAGTAACAGATGGTATTGCGCAGGAGATCTTGATTGAGCGTGATGAGAAGCGGGGCTTAGTTGGAAATATCTATAAGGGTGTTGTTGTACGTGTTCTGCCAGGATTGGAGGCGGCGTTTGTGGATATTGGATTAGAGCGCGCCGCCTTCCTCCATGTAAGTGATATCTACACGTCTCAAAGTACTCCTGCAGCACCAGAAGAGCGGGAGAGCGAGGGGTTAACCACTCAACGAGCTAAAGAGACGAGCGATATTACAAAACTCCTCCATCAGGGTGAGGAGTTGATTGTTCAGGTTATTCGGGATCCTTTAGGAACAAAAGGTGCACGAATTACCACCCAAATTTCGATTCCCTCCTGCTACCTTGTCTACCTTGCAAATTCCGATATGATCGGCGTCTCTGTACGGATTGAGAGTGAAGAGGAGCGGGAGCGCCTTAAAACGCATCTTCAATTCTTCCAAAAAGAGATTAAAGGGGCGTATATCGCCAGAACCGCAGCCGAAGGGATCGATCCTTGGGTATTGCGTGCAGATATGCAATTTTTGAGCCGTCTTTGGGGGAATGTACAAAAACGGATCGGTCAGGCGAAAGTAGGGGAGGTGATTTATGGTAACTTCCCTCTTGAGCTCCGTATTTTGCGCGACTATATCTCTAAAGATATTAAACGGGTACAGATCGATTCAAAAGAGGCGTATAAAAATATGGTGGAGTTTGCTACAAGCTTCCTCCCCGAGATGGCTGAACGAATCGAATATTACAGCGGCCCCCGCGCTATATTTGAAAATTATAATATCGAAAAAGAGATCGATCTTGCTCTGCAGAAGCGGGTAGATCTAAAATCGGGCGGCTATCTTATGATTGAGCAGACCGAAGCGATGACAACGATTGATATCAACACAGGTGGTTTTGTTGGGCATCGAAATCTGGAAGAGACGATCTATAAAACTAATCTGGAAGCAGCGCAAACACTCGCTCGGCAAGTGCGCCTTCGCAATCTTGGGGGCATTATTATTATCGATTTTATCGATATGAAGAGTGAAGAGCATAAGCAAGGGGTGCTTGATGAGTTAGCCTTCTATCTGGCTCAAGATTATGCGCGGACCACTATCAGTGAGGTCACAAGTCTTGGATTAGTGCAGATGACGCGTAAGCGCACACGGGAGAGTTTAGAGCATATTCTTTGTGAGCCCTGTCCAAAGTGTGATGGGAATGGTTTTATTAAAACAAGCGAAACAGTCTGTTTTGAGATCTTCCGTGAACTGATTCGGGAGAGTAAACAGTACCCCCATATGCGCGAATTTTTAGTACTCGCTAACCCTGTTGTGATTGAACGATTACTCGATGAAGAGGCGCATAGCGTTGCGGATCTTCAAAATCATATTAATGTTAATATTCGACTGCAACCAGAAGATCTCTATGCGGTGGATCAGTTCGATATCATTCCTGTTTAAGGAGTAGTAATGAAGATTGTTCTCGGAGTCACGGGGAGTATTGCTGCTTATAAATCCCCCGATTTAGTGCGCCGTTTGCGAGAAGTGGGCGCCGAGGTACGGGTGGTGATGAGTGATGGGGGAAGAGCCTTTATCACGCCGCTCTCGCTGCAAGCTGTTTCCGGCTATCCAGTGGTTTATGATCTCCTCGATCCTGCCCATGAGGCGGGGATGGGGCATATTGAGCTCTCTCGCTGGGCAGATCTTATTCTTATT
>JASLFR010000074.1 GCA_030150565.1 Cardiobacteriales bacterium
CGATGGGGGCAAAACTTCCAGAAGTGATGGCTGAACAGCGCGCCATCTTTATGAGTGGAGCAAAAGAGCTTGGATTTGACCCTAAAAAAGCGGGATATCTCTTCGATCTAATGGAGAAATTCGCAGGGTACGGATTTAACAAATCTCACTCTGCTGCCTACGCAATCTTAACCTATCAAACAGCCTACTTAAAGGCGCACTACCCTGCTGAATTTATGGCGGCGGTGCTCTCCTCTGAGCTCGATCACACCGATAAATTGGTGATCTTTGTCGATGAGTGTCGCCAGATGGGGGTAACGATTCGTCGTCCCAATATTAATGAGTCGAGCTATCAATTCACCGTCAATAAAGAGGGGGATATCGTCTACGGTTTAGGAGGGCTAAAAGGGTATGGGAGCGCCGCTGCGCAGCAGCTCGTTGAAGAGCGAGAAGAGAATGGTCCTTATCAATCCCTTTTTGATTTTTGTGAACGGATTGATCGCCGTAAAACAGGGAAAAGAGCGTTAGAGATTCTAATTAAAGCGGGGGCACTCGATACTCTAAACCCGAACCTCGATTCTATCGAGAGTCGTGCCGCTTTTCGAGCAAGCTTAATCGCCTCCATTCCTGAAGCGTGGCAGTTAGCGGAGCAGAAAGGGAGAGATGCCAATTCAGGACAGATCGATCTCTTTGGAATCTTATCGGAAGAGGAGCAATTGGTTCCTGCTCCCCAATTGACACACGCCACCCCCTACACAAAGCATGAATTACTCAACTTTGAGCGAGAGACATTAGGGTTCTACTTTACAGCACACCCTGTCGATCAATATCGTGAAGAGTTAGGGCATCTTGTCTCCCTCCATATTGGCGATCTGAAGATGATCCCTGAACCTGATTTTAAACGGTATCAACCATCAGGCGATGCTGATACCCTTATTGCAGGGCTAGTCACCAATTTCCGTAGCCACATCACCAAGAGTAATCGTAAGATGTACTTCGTTACCATCGATGATGGGACAGGCTCACTCGAGCTCCCCCTCTTCGATGAACATCTGGAGAATTTTGGGATGAATATAGAGGTGAATACCATCCTTTTCATCAGCGGACATCAGCAGTGGGATGAGTATAATGGGCAGACTTCCCTAAAGGTAGAGAGTTTACAAACTTTGCATCAGATACGGGAGAGGCGATCGGTGGGGCTTCTACTCAGCAATCGGGAGAGTATCACCCAAAAAGAGATTGCACCTCTAATGCAGCTCCTCCATCAGCATCGAAGCGATGAGCAGGAGGGGAATCGAGGTATTCCTATCTTCATCGATTATGGAACCGATTATTGCCGTGTGCTTATTCAGTTCCCTAAATCGAATCCACTGCGTATTATCCCCTCTCTTGCTTTTAGTGAAGCCTTTCAACGAGGATTTTCACAACTCTTCAGAGCAGAATACAAATATTAATCATGGTCGAATTTCAAAATTACTACACTTTTCTCATCATCCCTCTTGTTACAACGCTACTTCTCATCTTTACAACACGAAATAGCCATCTACCCAAAATAGTGAGAGGGTTGATTGCGCTAACGCCTCTAATCATTCTCATTTTAGCGATGGGAAGCTACCTTCTCTTCTATTTTGTTGGGGGAGGGATCAACGAGATGTTGCTCTACCACCTACAGACTGGTTTTGGAGAGATGAATAGCTTAAAAGAGTTCTATCCTCTCATATTGTTGGCGATAGCTATATTACTGATTGGGGGAGTGCTCACCTTTATCAGTTACCGCTACTTAATGCGTCGGCGCCACAAGCGTTATAGCTCTCTCTTTTTGCTTGCGCTCTTCCCAATTATTCTCTTTCACCCTCTTATCTTAGATATCAAGAATGCTCACGCAACACTCACCGCGAAGCCTTCGGAAGAGGAGAAATTACTCTTTGATAAGAGCAATCATCTGCTCGTAGCTGAAGAGATTCCACTCTTAGGAGCCAATGCCAAACATAAGAATATTGTTCTGGTCTTTCTAGAGGGGATCGAACGCTCCTTCTACGAAAACGAGGAACTCTTCCCAAATCTAATGCCTAATCTCAAAAAAATAGCGAAAGAGAATATAGAATTTACCTCTATTCGGCAACTACCAATCACATCAAACACAATTACAGGAACAGTTGCATCGCAATGCTCAGTACCGCTGATTAATCGAGATACTGGTCATGAGCGAAGAGCTAAAAACACCTTTCTCCCACGAGCGTATTGCTTAAGCGATCTTTTAACTCATGTGGAGTACCGCTCAATATTTATTACAGGTTACAACAAAAATTTTACGGGAAAAGAGGACTTCTACACACAGCATGGAGTTCTTCCAGAAGATGTTTTTGAAGATAAAGATATCATCAAAAGTATGCCTAAAGATCGCCTCCATGAGAGCTGGAATGGAGGGACTCATGATCGCTCAATTTTTCAATTTATGATGCAGAAACATGAAGTACTTACAAAAGACCCCTCCCCTTACTTAATGGTAGTCAATACGCTCGACTCCCATTTTTATGATGGCTATATCGATAAAGAGTATTGTGGAGAACTCCAATACCCCCCTATTCCTGATAAAACACTCCCCATCACTCTTCAATGTACCGATAAAATTTTAGGGGATTTCTACCAATACCTTAAAGAGCATGAAGCGGCTGATAACACTCTACTGGTGATCGCTTCAGATCATCTCTTTCCTGCTGGTGGCATCACATCGGTGCTCTTAAATGATCACAATCGTAGCAACACCTTCATCATTGTCGATTTTGAGAATCAAGAAAGCGTAACGATTGAAAGAGAAGGGTTAGCAATGGATATTGCACCCACTATTTTAAATTATCTTGGCTGGAAGATTGATCGACACTACTTTGGACGCAATCTCCTAAACCCTGAAGTGAAAACTCTCAGCGAAGAGTTAGAACGATCCCCTATAGAAATACAAGAGTTATTTAGCCGCTGGGGTATTCTCTTCTCTTACTTTTGGCTCCCTAAATCGAGCGAATAATTAAATGATTCATATACTTTTTGCCCAAAGTGCGTAAGGCGAGTAGGCTAAAAGAGTGATTGATCAATCCAGATAACGAGGAGTAATAGTGATGGATACTACAACGGCAACAGAGAAGAGTCGGCTCTTGACGGGCCCTTTTTTCGAACAATTTCTCTCAATCAGTTACGCAGAGACCTTAATCGCTCTGCTTCTACTCTTTGGGAGCTTCTTTATCATTTACCGATTAAGAAGAGCACATAAGAGCTTCTTTATTCAGATGTCTGTGGGGCTCATTCTTGGTGCGATTATCGGGCTAGGATTGCAGTGGTCGCAAGGCTTTCCTGAAGAGTCGACCCAAATCTTAAAAGAGAGTGCGCTCTGGTATGGGCTCTTTGGAAGAAGCTTTATCGGCTTTATTCAGATGCTCGTTATCCCACTTGTCTTCTTCTCCATTGTGAAGGTGATTATGGATTTTGCTAATGAGCAATATCTCTCAAAAATCGCTTCACGTGGAATCTTCTGGATGCTCTTTACAACAGGAATCGCCGCTGTTTTGGGGATTATTATCGCTAATCTTCTCGGATTAGGGAGAGAGAGCGAAGCAGTTGTAATCGAAAATGCGACACAAATTCGCGAATATATCCCGCTCGTTGACACCTTAGTCAATCTCATCCCACGCAATATTGTTCAGGCGATGAGTGGCAATAATATTATCGGGCTTGTCCTCTTCTCTGCGCTCATCGGTTTAGCGGCAAATAAGGTAGAAAAGAGAACTCCTAATACCGTTGCCCCTTTTAAAAACTTTGTGGATACCTTCCATCAAATCGTAATGCAGATGACACGGTACATCATTCGTCTGATGCCTTATGCGATCATCGCACTCCTTGGAGGAACGATCTTCACTAACGGAATTCCCGCAATTATCCGTGTCTCTAACTTTATTCTTGCGATCTACATTGCAACGGCTGTGATGATTATCATCCACATTCTTTTAGTGATGATGCATGGGCTCTCCCCCCTCACTTTTGTGAAAAAATCGCTCGATACGTGGGTAATGGCATTCTCAAGCCGCTCCTCTGTTGGGACATTACCGATGACAATCTCCACATTGACACAGAGAATGGGGGTAAGCTCTGGAACAGCAAATCTCATCCCTTCATTAGGAACAACTATGGGGATGAATGGGTGTGCGGGCTTCTTTCCAGCATTGATTGTAATGATGGTAGCGCATCTCATTGGGATGGAGATCAATGCTCAGTTCTACATTATGTTGGTGATCGTAGTGGTTCTTGGTTCGATCGGTATTGCAGGAATTCCAGGCACAGCAACGATCGCAGCGACAGTCGCTCTTTCAGGAATGGGGCTTGGGGAGTATTTCCCCCTCATCGGCATGGTGCTTGCTGTTGATCCAATTATCGATATGGGGCGCACCTTAACCAATGTCTCTGGCGCTATGACTGCGGCACTCCTTACCGATAAAGGGGTCGGCAAGATCGATCTTGATCGCTATAACGACCCAAAAGCTGAAATACAAGAGAGTATCTAAAAGATCTCTCCTTTTAAAATAAGAACCGATAAAAAACCGATGGATCAATTGTGAAGATCCATCGGTTTTTATGTTCAATAATATTGAATGATTCCTTCATTCAATTAAAAGTGAGTGTTAATCTCCCCTTCATCAACTGATAAACCTGCAAGTGAGACCAACACCTGCTTTCTCAATTCAGTTAAAACGTACCCAACCTCAACCACAGAGAGGGATTGATCGAGAGGGAATTGAGTAAAAAACTGCATAAATTGACCACTTGTATGGAGCAATCGGGTCGTTAAAGCGACTCGATTACCACTAATCGTCGGCATCTGAATCGCCGCCAATCCATTAGCGTGAAGATTCTCACGACAAAGATCGATAATTGCATCTAACCGATTATCTACAACTGTCCCCGCTGACCGAAACATCTTCTCCTGAAAACGGACATACGCTTCCGAGAGCAGATCGACTTTTTCACTCGTTACAACAGAATCTAATTGAATATTCATCCCTTATTATCCCATCTATTTGATTATCTATTCTAAAATTGATTAAACCTAAATATAAATCCTCTAACAAAATAGCCTATTCTTCCCCTTTCGTTGAAATATTTTTAGTTTATTCATAAAAAGAGGATTCGTGCGGAAAAGAGCCTTTTCTCCAATGGAGAAATAGTGACCGCTACGATATAATAGAGAGCCTTTTTTACACTGATTTAAGGAATAGAAGACGTGATTGATCCTCGCTTACTTAGACAAGATGTTGATGCTATCGCCACCGCACTTGCGGCTCGTGGATATACCTTTGACGTTGCTCGCTATAAAATACTTGAAGAGGAGCGAAAATCGGTACAGGCATCCGTTGAAGAGTGGCAGGCAGAGCGTAATCGAGCTTCTAAAGCGATCGGTCAAGCAAAAGCGAAAGGGGAAGATATCGCCCCTATCTTAAAAACCGTCTCCAATCTTGGTGATCAGCTTAAAGAGGCGGAGGAGAGACTCAATGAGATCTCTCAAAAATTATCAGCGCTTCAACTCGATATGCCCAATCTTCCAAACGAATCTGTCCCCAAAGGGAAAGATGAGAATGAGAATCGCGAAGAGAAGCGTTGGGGAGAGATTCCAACCTTCAATTTCGAACCTAAAGATCATGTCGATTTAACTAGCGATAAGGGAATGGATTTTGAGCGTGCTGTAAAGATCACTGGCTCCCGCTTTGTTGCATTAAAAGGGAATATCGCTCGCCTACACCGCGCTCTTGCACAATTTATGCTCGATACTCATATCGATGAGCATGGTTATACAGAGGTGAACGTTCCCGTCATTGTGAATGAGGAGAGCCTCTTTGGAACAGCTCAGCTCCCTAAATTTTCGGAAGATCTCTTCAAACTAACAGATGAGCGGGATTTCTACCTCATTCCTACAGCTGAGGTTCCATTAACAAATTTAGAGCGGGATACTATTTTAGATGAGAGTGCGCTCCCTCTAAAATTTACAGCACATAGTACCTGTTTTCGCTCAGAAGCGGGGAGCTACGGCCGAGATACTCGTGGAATGATTCGTCAACATCAATTTGAGAAAGTTGAGCTTGTTCAGCTTGCCCATCCTGATCACTCTTACGAAGCGTTAGAGGAGCTAACACGCCATGCAGAGATTATTCTCGAGAAGCTAGAGCTCCCCTACCGGCGCATGACACTCTGCACTGGAGATATGGGTTTTGCAGCAGCAAAAACGTACGACCTAGAGGTCTGGTTACCAGGGCAAAATAAGTATCGTGAAATCTCCTCTTGCTCTAATTGTGAAGATTTTCAAGCACGCCGTGCTAAAATTCGTTTCCGTAATCAAGAGAGTGGTAAAACAGAGCTTGTCCACACCCTCAACGGTTCAGGTTTAGCAGTTGGACGCACGTTAGTGGCGGTGATTGAAAATTACCAACAAGAGGATGGTACGATTAAAGTGCCTACTGTGTTAAAACCGTATCTCAACCATTTAGAATTTATTTAATCGATAAAGGAGTCACAAATTATGGCAATGATTATTACTGATGAGTGCATCAACTGCGACGTATGTGAGCCTGAGTGCCCAAATGATGCGATCTCTATGGGGCCTGAAATTTATGAGATCGACCCTGATAAATGTACTGAGTGTGTCGGTCACTTCGATACACCACAGTGTGTTGAAGTCTGCCCTGTTGAGTGTATTCCTCACGACCCTGACCATGTTGAGAGTCAGGAAGATTTAATGGCGAAGTTTCATCGCCTTCAAGCTGAGAGCTAATCGATTTAACGATACTCAGGAGATCTTTTTATGAAAAAGAAATTACTCGCTCTTCTGCTCCTACTCCCTTTTACGGCTCAAAGTGCTGTTTATGAGAAGCCACATAATGGGGATGATGTCATTGGAGAGGTGAAGATAGTCTACGCAGAAGGGAGCGATTCGCTCATCGATATTGGTGAGCGTTACGAAGCGGGTTTTGATGAGTTAAAGTGGGCAAATCCTAAAGTAAATACATGGAATCCTGGAACAGAGACCCCAATTATCCTCCCCTTCAAGTTCCTTCTACCCAATGGGAAGCGATCAGGCATCGTCTCTAATATTCCTGAAATGCGCACCTACTTCTTCCCCACTAATGAGGATCGTATCTATGTCTATCCTGTAAGTGTTGGGCGCATGGATTGGAAGACGCCACTTGGCACATGGGATATCACTGTTAAGCAGGAAGATCCGCCATGGTATCCTCCTGAGAGCATCCGTAGAGAGCATGTTGAGATGGGGCGCGGAGAACTTCCTCGTGTTGTTCCTGCAGGTCCTGATAACCCGATGGGGCGCCATGTCTTGAGGCTCTCACTTCCAAGTTATCTACTACACGGAACGAACGATACAACAGGGATCGGCATGCGAGTAACTCATGGCTGTATGCGTTTCTTCCCCGATAATATTGAAGAGCTCTACAACATTGTGCCTGCAGGGACTAAAGTTACCTTCATCAATGAGCCGATTAAGTATGGCTGGGAAGGGGATGATCTTCTCATCGAGGTTCACCCTCCGCTTGAAGAGGATAATCTCACAGAAGAGGATATGCTCGTAAAAGCTCGGAGCGTTCTTGCCCCCTTCTTTAATGATCCTAAAATTACAATTAGCCAAGAGCTTGTTGAAGTGGCAGTTCGCCAAATGAGTGGGCTACCTGTTGTTGTAGGTACACGTAATCTCGATGGCGTCATCAACTCTGCAAATGTTGAAGAGCAGAGTATGAATGAAGGGATTGCATGGCCTGATCGATAAGATCTAAGTAATCGATAACCTGACGATTGTGGGGCAACCTACAATCGTCCCTTTTTATTTTAAAATTAAAATTTTTCTGGAGAGAAAATGGCATCTATTGAAGAGAGTTTAGCGTTAATTCAACGAGGCGTTGATGAAATTATTTCAGTGGAAGATTTAACTGAAAAGCTAAAAGAGGGGCGTAAACTGCGTATTAAAGTAGGGTTTGACCCCACCGCACCAGATCTCCATTTAGGGCATACTGTTGTTATCAATAAAATGCGCCACTTTCAAGATTTGGGGCATGAGGTAAATTTCCTGATTGGTGATTTTACAGGAATGATCGGCGACCCATCAGGGAAAGATGTAACTCGCCCCCCGCTTACTCGTGAACAGGTATTAGAGAACGCTAAAACTTATGAAGAGCAGATCTTTAAAGTGCTCGATCCTAAGTTAACCAACGTTGTTTTTAACTCCCACTGGTTAGGGGAGCTCGGCACAGCAGGCTTGATTCAACTCGCCTCTAACTACACCGTAGCAAGAATGCTTGAGCGGGATGATTTTGAGAATCGCTATAAGTCACAAATGCCGATCGCCGTTCATGAATTTATCTACCCGCTTCTACAAGGATACGATTCTGTTCACCTTAAAACAGATGTTGAGATGGGGGGAACGGATCAGAAATTTAATCTTCTTGTTGGTCGTGATCTTCAGCGTGCATATGGTATTGAGAAGCCACAATGTGCGATCACCATGCCTCTTCTTGTAGGGCTCGATGGTGTCGAAAAGATGAGTAAATCACTCGGAAACTATATTGGCGTTGACGATGCGCCTGAAGAGATGTTTGGGAAATTGATGTCAATCTCCGATAGCTTAATGTGGCGCTACTTTGAGCTCTTAAGCTTTAAGCCGATGAGTGAGATTGAAGGGTTAAAGAGGTCTGTCGAAGAGGGGATGAATCCTCGCGATGTTAAATTCCTTCTCTGTGATGAAATTATCACCCGCTACCACTCACAAAAAGCAGCAGAAGAGGCGAAAGCGAGCTTTATCGACCGCTTCCAGAAAGGGAATCTTCCTGAAAATATTGAAGAGAAGATTGTTCAAGCAGAAGGGGATAACGGAATCGGCATTGCCGCTGCGATGCGTGAGGCGGGTTTAGTCGCTTCAAATTCTGAAGGATTCCGCATGATCCAAAGTGGCGCAGTTCGCATTAATCAGGAGCGAATTGAAGATCGCAATCTCACCTTAGAGCAAGGCAGCGAAGTAATTATTCAAGTAGGTAAACGCCGTATCGCTAAGGTCATTGTAAAATAGGGATAATTAAAAGAGGGGATCTTCTCCCCTCTTCTCTTAAAGGAGCTCAATTATGACGTTTGTTGTTACCGAAAATTGCATTAAATGTAAATATACTGACTGCGTGGAAGTCTGCCCTGTCGATTGCTTCCATGAAGGGCCCAATTTCCTTGTAATCGATCCTGATGAGTGTATCGATTGCTCACTCTGCGAACCTGAATGTCCTGCAGGAGCGATCTTAGCAGAGGATGATCTTACAGAGGAGCAGATGATTTTCCTCGATCTTAATGAGGAGCTAAGCCGCATCTGGCCTGTAATTACTGAGCAGATTCCTCCCCCTGAAGATGCGGCAGAGTGGGATGGTGTACCCGATAAATTGAAGTATCTTGAACGATAAGTAAGCATGAGTCGCAAGTTAACGAAGCAGCAGCAACGAATTTTAGAGGCGCGACGTGCTGAACAGTTAAACGCCCCCTCTAATGAAGATCAAAAAAAGGGGCGAGTGATTGCACAGCACGGCGCACATCTTACGCTAGAGGATGAAGCATTTGAGCTAGTTAAAGCCTCTTTTCGTCAAAGTCTTGGGTCGATCGTCTGTGGGGATTATGTCTATTATCAGCTCGAGCAGGGTGAGCCAGTTGTTACCACTCGCCTCCCCCGCAAAAATACCTTCTCCCGCTTAGCTTACGGTGGAAGAGAGCGAATTCTTGCAGCTAATCTTGACCAGATCTTTATCGTACTTGCTCCAAAGCCTGAGCCGAGCCCCTCTCTGCTCGATCGCTACCTTATCGCGACTAAAAGACTCAATATTGATACCGCAATTATTATCAATAAAGCAGATTTAATTGAAGATGAGTCTGCTTTCGACTTTCTCCATGAGTATCGTGCTCTAAACGTTCCCACCTATTTCACTTCAACCCATAGTGAAGAGAGTATTGAGCCATTAAAAGAGGCGCTACTTAACAAAACATCAATCTTTGTTGGTCAATCGGGGGTGGGAAAATCTTCACTCACCAATCTATTAATTCCTGAATTGCAGCTACAGACTCAAAAGATTAATGCTTCTACAGGGCTTGGGAATCATACAACTTCGAGCACAACGCTCTACCATCTTCCATTTGGTGATGATAGTACGTTAATCGACTCGCCAGGAGTGCGCAGTTTCAATATTGATCATCTCTCCGTTGATGCGGTCAATGCAGGATTTCCTGACATCTACCCTTTAACGTTTGAATGCCGTTTTAGCAACTGTCGCCATCTACAAGATCCCCATTGTGCTATCCAAAAAGCGGTAGAGAGTGGCGATGTTGCTGTTAGGCGGGTAGAGAGCTATCTACAAATTATCAACTCGCTCACCAAAGAGCAGCATAAATAGTTTTTCTGGAGAATATTAATATGAGATTGATCACACTCTTACTGATCCCTACCCTATTATTAACAGCGTGTCATAGCGATGATTATGCTAATAGCACCAATACTCAGCGCCTCATTACGG
>JASLFR010000087.1 GCA_030150565.1 Cardiobacteriales bacterium
TTTAGGTCGTATGCCTTCTGCGGTAGGTTATCAGCCTACACTTGCTGAAGAGATGGGTGTTCTTCAAGAGCGTATTACTTCTACGAAGAAAGGTTCTATTACATCTGTTCAGGCAGTTTACGTTCCTGCGGATGACTTAACTGACCCTTCACCAGCAACAACGTTTGCTCACTTAGATGCAACGATTGTTCTTTCACGTGAAATCGCTTCATTAGGTATCTATCCTGCGGTTGACCCATTAGATTCAACTTCACGTCAGCTCGATCCTCAAATTATTGGTGAAGATCACTATAATGCGGCTCGTGGTGTACAGACAATTCTTCAGCGCTATGAAGAGCTTAAAGATATCATCGCAATCCTCGGTATGGATGAGTTATCTGAAGATGACAAGTTAATCGTTTCACGTGCTCGTAAGATTCAGCGTTTCCTCTCTCAGCCGTTCCACGTTGCTGAAGTATTTACAGGAGCGCCAGGAAAATATGTATCATTGAAAGATACGATTTCGAGCTTCTTATCAATCTTAGCGGGTGAGGGTGACCATATCCCAGAGCAACTCTTCTATATGGCGGGTAGCTTCAGTGAAGTATTAGAGCGTTACGCTGCAAGCGACGCAAAAAAAGCTTAATCTAAGATTCAGATAGGAAAAGTTCAATGAAAACAATCAATGTAACAATTGTCAGTGCAGAGAAAGAGCTCTATTCAGGAGACGTTCAATTCTTTGCAGCTACGGCAATTACAGGTGAGATTGGTGTATATCCAAACCATATGCCGATCTTAACACTCCTTAAGCCAGGACAAGTGCGTTTAACATTGAGTGAAGGCAAAGAAGAAGTTTTCTGGATTTCAGGAGGAATTCTTGAAGTTCAGCCTGAGCAAATTATCGTTCTTGCTGATTCTGCTGAGCGTGCTGAAGCGCTAGATACAAAGACAGCGGAAGAGGCGATGCGCAAAGCTGAAGAGCTCATTAGCGCACGTGATAGTTCAGAGGACTTTGACTATGAGCAAGCACAAACTGAATTAAGTATTGCACGATCGCAGTTAGATGCATTAAATCGCTTAAAGCAGTTTAAATAAACGCTTACTTGAAGAGATTGAGAGCCGTTATCAGAAAGATAGCGGCTTTTTTATTTCCTCTTTTTATGGAAGGATGTCTACTAAATGGGGAATAAAATTGTGATACATTAGAGCATTAATCCTTTGTAAGAAGATAGGAAATTACGATGCTATCGTTACTCAATTTTCAGATTATTGATGCCTTAACAAATGAGCAGTTATTCGCTCTGATTATTTTAGGAGCGAGTTTTATCGGCTTCATGGTGGGGCGTTGGCGCTACGATGTCATTGCAATTGGGGCGCTTCTTGCATTGGTAATTTTAGGCATCGTCCCTCAAGGGGATGCTTTTTTAGGTTTTAGCCATCGAGCTGTTATTACTGTTGCCGCTGTTTTGGTATTGAGCCACGCATTAGGGAATACAGGGGTTACGTTTCATCTTTCACAACATTTAACCCGCTTTTCAAGTCGCCCCTCTCTGCTTATTTTAACGTTAACGACGCTGGTGGCGTTCTTCTCAGCATTCATGAATGATGTTGGCGCACTCGCTCTTATTATGCCTGTTGCGATACAGGTTTCTCAACGTTATAAAATCCCCGCTTCAAAAATTTTAATGCCGATGGCATTCGCCTCCCTTTTAGGTGGAACATTAACGTTAATCGGTACCCCTCCTAATCTAATTATTGCTCAATATCGTGAGACGTTAGGGGATGAAGCGTTTCAGATGTTTGATTATCTTCCTGTTGGAATTGTTATTGCAGTTGTTGGAATTCTCTACATCTCCTTTATTGGATGGCGTCTGCTACCAGTTCGTACAACGGATGATGATGTAAAGCTCTTTGAGACGGATGATTACCTTTTAGAAGCTAAAGTGAATGAGGGAAATAAGTTTGTAGGTAAAAGTATTGCAACGCTGCGTGCAACAACAGAAGGGAACGTCCATATTGTTGCTATTTTACGTGGTGCTCGCCGAATTCTCTCTCCTAGTGATGAGGAGGAGATTAAGCTGAATGATATTCTGTTGGTTGAGGGACAACCTGAAATTTTAAAGCAACTTGAATTACTCTCAGGGCTCAAAATTACGGAAGGGGAGAAGAGTAGCCGTGAATCTCTTTCCGATGAGATTGAGTTTATTGAAGTGGTGATCAATCCAGGTGCACGAATCGCAGATCATACGTTAGAGGAGTTACAGCTCCGTGAGCGGTATGGAATCCAGATTATGGGGATCTCCCGTCATGGGGAGAAATTGCGACAACGCTTCTCCCGCCTTGTTCTGAAAACAGGCGATGTTTTGCTGATTCAGGGGATTAAAAAAGAGCTTCCAGAGACACTCAATTGGTTGGGTTGTCTTCCCCTTGCTGAACGAAATGTGCGGCTTAAACCCTCATCTAAAATCTTACCTACGATGATTATCTTCATCAGTTCGGTGATTTTAGTGGCGTTTCAGATTCTACCGCCCCATATCGCTTTCCCTTTAGCAATTTTTGTTCTAGTTGCTACACGCCTTCTCTCATTACGGGAGGTGTATCAGAGTTTTGAAGGGCCATTAATCCTCTTTTTAGGGTGCTTTATTACGGTTGGCGCTGCACTTGAAGAGACGCAAGTTACACAAATTATCGCTGAGCAATTAGTATCGCTTTTAGAAACAATGCCCGCTATGATAATACTTGGTACAGTGATGTTAGTGACGATGTTGATGACTGATGTGATTAACAGTACTGCAACCGCAGTTATTATGGCGCCGATTGCAGCGGGTGTTGCTCTGCAATTGGGGCATAATTACGATCCCTATCTGATGGCAGTCGCTATTGGTAGTTCGTGTGCATTTAATACACCGATTGGGCATCATTCAAATACATTGGTGATGGGGCCAGGAGGATACCAGTTTGGAGATTACTGGCGCATGGGCTTAATGTTAGATGTTATTATTTTAATTACGGCAGTGCCGGCACTGACCTATTTCTGGTCGTTATAAATGGAAAAGGAAACAATGAAGCTATTTAATCATATTAATAGTGCGCCCGATGATCCGATTATGGGCGTAGTGGAGACATTTAAAAAAGATCCTCGTAGCGAAAAAGCGAATTTAAGTATCGGGGTCTATTCTGATGGCGAAGGGAAAGTGCCGGTTCTTGCCGCTGTTGTTGAGGCTGAACGTCTTCTCGCTGATCAGCCAATTCCTAAAGCGTATCTGCCGATGGTAGGATTCGATCGCTACTTAGAAGAGGTTCAGAAGATGCTCTTTGGTGCAGAGCACCCTCTTTTAGAAGCGGGTAGAGTTGTAACGATGCAGACGGTTGGAGGGACAGGCGCTCTTAAAATTGGGGCTGATTTCTTAAAAGAGAATTTCCCTAAGAGCCGCGCTTATATCTCTGATCCTACATGGGATAATCACCACGCTATCTTTGAAGGGGCGGGATTAGATGTCGATTACTACCCCTATTTTGACCCTGAGACGAAAGGGGTCGCTTTTGAGAAGTTGATCGATTTTTTAGGCAAGATTGCTGAAGAGTCGATTGTATTGATGCATGTCTGTTGCCATAACCCAACGGGGGCAGATCTTTCGGTAGAGCAGTGGGAAGAGGTGGCGGATCTTATGAAGAGACGTCGTTTAATTCCATTCTTAGATATGGCGTATCAAGGTTTCTCTAAAGGGTTGGAGGAGGATGCAAAAGCGATTGAGATCTTCACCAATCGTGAGATGAATTTCTTAATCTCTAACTCCTACTCTAAATCTTTCTCTATCTATAGTGAGCGAATTGGTGCTTTATCAGTGGTAACCGATTCTAAAGAGGAGAGTGAGCGTGTCTTATCCCGCCTTAAAACGATGGTGCGTGCGATCTACTCATCACCCCCATCACATGGCGCTTACATTGTAGAAGCCGTTCTTTCTGATGAGCGACTCAAACAGATGTGGCTCGATGAGTTAGCAGAGATGAGCAGCCGTATTAAAGAGATGCGTCAAAAGTTTGTAACGCTCCTTAATAGCAAGCAGGAGAAGGTGGATTTTGAGTTTATCAACCGTCAAGCGGGGATGTTTAGCTACTCTGGTTTGAACGCTGATCAAGTAGCGCAGATGCGTGAAGAGTCAGGGGTCTATATTGTTGATACAGGTCGCATCTGTATGGCAGGCTTGAACGATAAAAATATCGAGCTTGTTGCTGATGCAATCGTTAAGGTATTATAGAGAGAATAGTTATAAGGAGATTGCTATGAAAAATTTAGACGCGGTCATTCCGCTTTATATTATTGGTGGTTTAGCGGCGCTTGGTTGGGTTGCACTCTTTGGTGTGATTCTCTTTAGCTAAGCTAAACGAATGAAGATGAAGAGAGGTGTTTTTATAACACCTCTTTTTTTATGAGGCGATAATAGGAGGGGGTAGATGTTTGAGTCGATTTGGCAAGAGTTATTGAGTGGAGAGGCTCTTCTTAAAGAGAAAATATTCACCGAGAGTAGTGATGAGTCGATAAAATCATCTCTCGATTCTCTTCTTAATGAGGGGATATTGAGGGAAGAGGAGGGGCGATACAGGTTAAGCGAGGAGTTTCAGCCCCTTAAACGAGCAGCGATCATGGCGTATCTTAATCAACATCATCCCCTATTAGCGCCTGAAATCGATCTTATGGTGAGCGCAGTAACGGGCTCTACAAATAGTGATCTGCTTGCCGCTTTTGATACGAATCAATTGAGTAGAAAAATTACGGTTGCTACTGCAGAGCGGCAGAGGGCAGGGCGGGGGAGAAGAGGAAAAGAGTGGAGCTCCCCTTTTGGCGTTAATCTCTATTACTCTCTTGGCATTGAGTTAAAGAGTGACAGACTTCCCCATCTTCAGAGTTTAAGCCTCTGGGTTGGCGTTGAGTTAGCGAAAATTTTAGAGAGCCATTCGATCCCCGCTAAGGTGAAGTGGCCAAATGATCTCTGGGTGGAGAGAAAGAAGCTTGGAGGAATCTTAATTGAGAGCCGTATTCATGAGGATCGTCTCTTTATAGTGATTGGAATTGGGCTTAATCACCGATCCTCATCATTGATTGAGGCGACACAAGCGGTCACTAGTTGTGAATCTATTTTAGGAAGAGAGGGGGTAGAGGCGCTCAATCGTAATCATTTAATCGGTGAGATTACTCTAGCGCTCGTTGCACTACTCTCCCGCTTAGATGGGGACTCGAACCGAGAGCTACAGAAGATCTGGCCAGAAGTGAGCGCTCTTTATAGGGAGCGAGTACGGATTCTACGTGAAGAGGGGGTACTCTTAGGGGAAGAGATTGGCGTTTCAGAGAGTGGAGGGCTCTTAATCTTAGATCAATCGGGGGAGAGGCAAACTTTTTATTCAGGCGATGTCTCATTAAGAGGGGAGTCTGATTAGCTTGATATAAAAAGAGCCCCTTTTTGGAGGGGCTCTTCTTCAATTGTGGTAATAAGGCTTTTAACGGCAGCGGAGTGAAAGAACGCGCCCATTTTTGTAGTAGATACTACATTGAGCACCATTCTTCTGATTCGCACACCAGCGCATCCCCATTGTAATATTATTGACTCGACACCCTGTTACAGCCCCCTGTTTATTACGAACAAGTTGCATTCTTCCCGTAACCCGATTCTTTGGCGCTGCGCTTAAAATTCCCTCCTGCTGCTGCCCCTTTTTACTGATCTGATTGATAGAGACCGTTGTCCCTTTTGGTGGGCGGGGTGTTTTTGCTGCAGTATTGCTTGCATGAGCGGCACTACCTGCGGGTGGATTTGCTCCCTGTTTATCAGCAGCTGTGCGAAGATGCATTAAAATGTCAGCCGTAAATTGATCCGATTTTGCATGTTTAATAGAGGTTAGGAATTTATTCATCGCCTCTTCTGTGCGCTTTCCATAGATACCATCGGTAGAGATATTGTGGCCGAGTGTTTTTAAGTACTCTTGCCCCTTTTTCACCAGCTCTTTCTCAAATTTTTCGAAGAAGGTGCGATCTAATTTCTGCTTCTCATCGATTTTATACCCTTTACGGAATGCCGAAATCGCTTTTTGGGTTGCAGGTCCATCTATACCATCTGCTTTTCCTGCAAGGTAACCGAAGCCGATGAGATATTTCTGTAACAGAATAAGAAACTCTTTCTCCTCCTCTAATTCAGCAAGATATTGGAGGTATTGCGAATGGTATTGTGAGCCTTGAATCTCATCGATAATCGCAAGAAGAAGCTCACTATCGAGGGTAGGCTCACTATTTGAGAGTTTGAGACGTTTTTTAAGCTCAACAACTGCACGGCGCGTCTTAGGGCCGAGAGTTCCCGTTGGCTGATCATCCATATACTCTTTTGAGCGTAGATAGCGTTGGAAGCGGTTAATACTCTCCCGCTCTAACTGTTGAAGCGTCTGACGGCCAAGCACTCCATCGGCAGCGAGCTTTTCTGATTTTTGAAACGCTTTCACCGCCTCTTTCATGCTCTCTCCTTGAACACCGTCGATCGTTCCTTGATAGAACCCGAGATAAGCGAGCATCAATTGTTGATGGGTTACATTATCCGCCCCTCCACTCTGATAGCCGCTAATAGCAACTTTGCGCTCCTCTTTTGGACTCTCTTTAGCTTCAGCGAGCGCCTCCTCTTCCTCTTTGATCTCATCAATCGTTGGCGTCTCTTCATCGAGTGTTGCAACTTCACTCTCTTGCAGACTCTCCGCGTCGGTAATCTGCTCTATCTCTGTCTGGGAGATCTTCTCTGTTGGATCGAGCTCAGCTGCGGTTAATTGATCATCAGCAAGCGCAATCTCGATTTCAGGGCGATTCCCCACCTCTTCACGACTAAAGAGGGCCAAAATGAGTTGAGGTGAAAGTCCACCAGTCTCCTCAATGCCAAGCTCTCGCTCAAATTTTTCAATCGCGCTGCGAGTGCCTGAGCCATCAATACCATCGATTGAGCTATCGTAGAGCCCTAATGATTTTAACGCTTGCTGCACCTCTTTACGTACTTCAACTTCGAGTGGTGCTTCCCACTTTGCATCGAGCTGCCCACTCTCTTTTAGCCCTAAATGGCGCTGATACGCTCTAATAGCGTTACGCGTTGCAGGTCCCATTGAACCATCGAGCTCATCTGTAAAGAAGCCCCTCAATTTTAGCCAAACTTGCAGGGTTAAAACGGTACCGCTTCGCGCCTCAACAAGAAGTTTATCGATCTCTTCTCGATTGTAATTGAAGAGGTGGGTTCTCTCTTCTTGCTCCTCTTTTTTAGCCTGTTGTTGCAGCTTCTCTTTGTTTGAATGCTCTTTAGAAGGGGCACTCTCTTGAGTGAGGCTCTCCTCTTCTTTAATCTCTACCTCTCGCCACTCTTTGCCCGCAATGAGGTGTTCAAGATGGGGGCGATCGATATCACGCTCTTTTTTGCGCACCTGCTCAATCGTTTCGAGTGTAATGAGTGGAGCGTTTGGATTGTTGGTTAATGCTCTCAGTGCGCTACTTGTCGCTTCATCAAGCTTACCGGTGAGTGCAATATTATACCCTTCATCAATGAGGTGAGATTGCAGGGTATAGATCGCCTCCATCTCAAGAGCGTTATACCAATCAGGCGTAATGTAGCGATTAAAGGGTAATCCTCGAGTCTTCTGAAATTGGAGAATATCATTTGCAAATCGTGCATTATAAACCCCATTGAGATTGCTTACAGGTGCACGAAGGAGGTAGAGCCACATCTGCGTTCGCAATACCATCTGCTGATTCACCCCAGAGTTGACCCCCGCCTCATGAAGTAGAGCAAGAATGGCAGGATCATTCTCTATTCTTGCATAATCGAGCAGAGTAAAACCTTGCTGATCTTGCTGATGAAGTGCATCACGGCTCACTTTTGTGAGCGCCTCAAGATTCTGCTCTTTTACATGAGTGAAGAGATCTACACCCTCTTGCGCAAAAGTGAGATGCATAGAGAAGAGGAGTGTTGTGAGGGTCAAGAATTTCTGGGAGCGGTTCATTGAATCAATTATTCCTTATCAGTCGGTTTGGTAGGCAGACGCCCCTTACGAAGATGGACTAAAATCAGAGAGATTGCACTCGGAGTGACTCCACGAAGGCGCGATGCTTGCCCAATTGTTTCAGGTTGATGCGCAGAGAGCAACTCTTGAGTCTCAATAGAGAGCCCTTTAATTGCACGATAATCGACATCTTTAGGGAGGGGGGCATTCTCAAATTTTTGATGGCGCTCAATCTCCAACATCCCTCGCTCAATATAGCCTGCATACTTTGTCTCGATCTCAACCTTCTGTAAGACATCATCTGAGAAGTGGGCGACAGGGCTGCTCCCTTCAAGCTTCATCATTGTATCGAGTGTAATTTCAGGGCGGCGGAGCAGTTGAATTGCTCGGCTATTCTGCTTCATCTCAATTTTAGAGCTCTCCTGTAGCTTTTTACCATCCTCTGAATCTTGGGTGATCATCCACTCTTCAAAGTGAGCTTTCGCTTTAGCGATCTCTTCCTCTTTCTTTTGGAAGCGCTCCCAGCGGTAATCGTCGACTAACCCAAGCTCTCGCCCGATTGGGGTAAGACGCTGATCAGCATTATCTTCCCGTAGAATGAGGCGATACTCCGAGCGAGAGGTGAACATACGATAAGGCTCTTTCACCCCTTGTGTGATGAGATCATCAATCATCACGCCAAGATACGCTTCGTGACGCTTAGGGTACCAAGCCTCCTCTTCAAGATAGCGACGCCCTGCATTTAAGCCTGCTAAAAGCCCTTGAGCTGCAGCCTCTTCATAGCCTGTTGTACCGTTGATCTGCCCAGCAAAATAGAGATTATTGATCGCTTTTGTTTCGAGCGTATATTTAAGATCGCGAGGATCGTAAAAATCGTACTCAATAGCATATCCTGGACGGGTAATGTGTGCATTCTCAAGGCCAGGGATAGAGTGAACGAGGTTTACTTGTACATCGAAGGGGAGACTAGTTGAAATTCCATTTGGATAATACTCAAGCGTATCGAGCCCTTCAGGTTCTAGGAAGACGTGATGCTGATCCTTATCAGCAAATTTCATAATCTTATCTTCAACAGAGGGGCAGTAGCGTGGGCCAACTCCTTCGATTGTTGCATTATCTGCATACATCGGTGAGCGATCTAATCCCCCGCGAATGATATCGTGGGTGCGCTCATTGGTGTATGTTGTCCAGCAGGAGACTTGGCGAGGATGCTCGGAGCGATCACCAAGATAGGAGAAGACAGGGGTAGGATCATCCCCCGCTTGCTCACTCATGTTGGAGAAATCGATCGTTTTACCATCGATACGGGGAGGCGTTCCTGTCTTTAATCGCCCTTTTCTCAGAGCTAACTCCTCTAATTTGTGGGCGAGGGTGATTGAGGCTTGATTCCCCATTCTTCCGCCTGAATAGTTCTCTAATCCGACGTGGATTAAGCCAGAGAGGAAGGTTCCTGCAGTAAGGATCACCGATTGCGCGTGGAAGCGTACCCCTGTTTGGGTCACCACCCCTACAACCGTATCCCCTTTAAAGATGAGATCATCAGCCGCCTGCTGAAAGATGTAGAGATTGGGCTGATTCTCAAGTATTTTACGAATCGCTACACGGTAGAGCGTGCGATCTGCTTGAGCTCGTGTTGAGCGCACCGCAGGGCCTTTTGAGGCGTTGAGGATTCTAAACTGAATCCCTGCAAAGTCGATTGCGCGCGCCATCGCTCCACCAAGTGCATCGATCTCTTTAACGATCTGCCCTTTGCCGATCCCTCCAATTGAGGGGTTACAGCTAAGCTCCCCAAGGGTATCCATGCTATGTGTTAAAAGAAGGGTCGGAACCCCTAAGCGAGCAGAGGCGAGCGCTGCTTCTGTACCTGCATGACCGCCACCGATGACGATCACACCAAAATGTTTTGGATAATCCATAATGATTCAATTACTAATTTTTAAAAGGAGTGAACGAAGAACACCAAATCATTCAGAAGATAGAGTCTGCTCCCGAACGATTTGGTGTCATATAGTTTAGTCTTGATTGGTGAATTATCACCGATTCAAGTGGATCGTTTCGCTAAATTAACGACCCATCTGCTTTTTAAGATCTTCAAATGCTGCTGTAAATCCTTTAAGGGAGACATCAGCTTTTACGTTATCTTGATCACCATCAAAGAGGAAGTGGGTGTAAGCAACGTTAATTTTTGAGCCTTTTTGAATGCTCTCAAGCGCTTTATCGTCGCTGATTTGGAATCCTGCCACACAGCCGTTTGGTAAGCAGCGATTGAAAGGGAGCCCTTCGATGGTATCTTCCCCAATCTTTACCTTCTTGCCATCAACATCAAATTTAAGACCATCTAAAAGGGAGTTGCCTAAAAGAGTGGTAAAGATGAGAGATGGCTCTTTATCTTCCCCTAAGAATGAGACAGTTGTATTGAGTACAAGCTCTTGAGTCCCTTTATCCTCTTTATTCTGCTTAAAAGTGATTACAGAAGGGGAGCTCATCGCACACTGTTTAATCTCTTTTTTACCATCATTAACTTCAGTACACTCAACACGCCAATCCCCATGCTTCTGCATATAAGAGGGCTCTTGCTGAGCGGTAGCTACAGATGTTAAACCAGCTGTAAGTGCGAGCGCGAGAAGGGTTGTTTTAACTCTATTCATAAAATAATTGCTCCTAATAAGTTAATGGGGAGAAGAATATAAGTGATAAGTGCTCTATCTTAATACAGGGAAATAGGAGTGTACAATTTTATCTGAATTGAGGGGGCGCTTTGGTGTAGAATATTGCGGAATATCTGATATTCACCCTCGTACAAGGAGAGCTTTAAAATGAGTACGCCTGCCAATGTTGGAACTGTTTATATTGTATCGGCCCCATCAGGAGGTGGAAAAACAACTCTGATGGAGACTCTGCTTAGCTCAACACCTCGTTTAAAGCGTGTTGTCACTCATACTACACGCCCTGCAAGAGAGGGGGAGGTTGATGGGGTTGATTATCACTTTGTCACCATTGAGCAATTTAAAGCATTAGTCGCAGAGGATGGATTCCTTGAGTACGCTGAAGTCTTTGGTAACTATTATGGCACCTCTAAAAAAGAGGTGGATGAGAAGCGTAAAGATGGAAGCGATATCGTCCTTGTGATCGATTGGCAGGGAGCTGAGCAGGTTAAAAGCAAGATGCCTGATGCGGTTGGAATCTTTATTATTCCCCCATCGATCGATGCTCTACGCACCCGCCTTATTCACCGTAATTTAGATAGTGAAGAGATTGTTAATCAACGAATGGCGGATGCCGTTAATCAGATTCAGCACTATCCAAAATTTGATTATTTGGTGGTGAATGATGATTTTGATATCGCTTTAATGCATCTGCGTACAATCTTTATGAGTAATCGTCTACGGACGGAGTATCAGATTTGGGATCAAGCGGAATTATTGAAGAGACTTCAACTCTAAATTTAGCCCCATTTGTGAAGTAATAGAGTCGCTCAGTGATGAGATTCGGTCGCTGGGCGATTTTTATATATAATCATTAATAAATAGACTAATATTTAGTAGAGAAAGATTATCTTTTATTTATCAATTTAGGGAACGCAGCGCGCTCCCATTTTTATCTAACTATTTGAGAGGATTTTATCAATTATGGCTCGTGTAACTGTTGAAGATTGTTTAGAAAAAGTTGAGAACCGTTTTCAGTTGGTGATTGTGGCATCAAAGCGTGCACGTCAATTAGCGGATGGAGCAGAACCTCGCATCGCAGTCACGGCATCTGCAGCAAAACCGACAGTAACCGCTCTGCGTGAGATTGGTGATGGTGAGATCACCCCTGAAGAGATTCGCACCATTGATCAAAATATGGAACTCGCCTAATTTCCCTAAGGGGGAGGGAGGAGGTAACGATGAAATCAGTCACTTTACCTGATGGTCTTGGCGCATGGCGTGATGAATTTATTATTAAAAGTGAACGCCTTTTAAGAATTGTTGGGCGCTATCTTAAAAAAGAGGAGGTAGCGCTCGTTAAAGAGGCGTGTATCTTCGGTGCTTTTGCGCATGATGGGCAGTATCGTTCGTCGGGTGAGCCCTATATTTTCCACCCATTAGAGGTGGCTCATATTTTGACTGATGTTCAGATCGATGCCCCCTCCATCATCGGTGCGATTCTTCACGACGTTATTGAAGATACTCCCATCACCTTTGAAGAGGTTCAAGCTCGCTTTGGTGAAGAGGTCGCAACCATTGTCGATGGTGTGACGAAGCTCACGCAGATTAAATTCACCTCTAAAGAGGAGGAGAAGGCGGAGAATTTCCGTAAGATGATTCTTGCGATGACGAAAGATATTCGGGTCATCATGGTGAAGCTTGCGGATCGACTCCACAATATGCGAACGCTCGGCGCACTCGATCCTCGAAAAAAGCGGCGAATTGCCAATGATACGCTTGAAGTCTACGCTCCTATTGCTGCTCGATTAGGGATGTATGTACTCCAAGTTCAGCTGGAAAACCTCTGTTTTAAAAATCTCTACCCTTGGCGTTACCGTGTTTTAGTAGATGCTTTAGAGCAGCAGTATCGTGAGCAGGAGAATAATCTTGAGAAGATTAAAGCAACACTTGATGAAGCGCTAGTTAAGCTCAATGTGATTGCACGCATCTCTACACGTCGTAAACATCTTTGGAGCATCTATAGCAAGATTCGGATTAAGGGGCGTCTTGAGCGGGTATACGATATCTTCGCAATTCGCATTATCGTGCGTGGTGTGGATGATTGTTACCGTGCGCTTGGGGTTGTGCATCGTCACCTAAAACCGATTATGGGGGGCTTTAAAGATTATATCGCCATTCCGAAGACAAATGGTTATCAGAGCCTTCATACCATTGTTTTTGGTGCGAATAATCTTCCAGTAGAGGTTCAGATTCGTACTCGAGATATGCATATTATTGCAGAAGCTGGCGCGGCGGCTCACTGGCGTTATAAAGAGGTGTATGAGGATCAAGAGCATAACTTCGATAAAACAACTGAGTGGCTCGACTCTGTCATGGAGATTCAAGATAGCGCCCTTACCTCTAAAGAGTTTATGGAGACGATGAAGGCGGATTTCTTCCCTAAAGAGATCTATGTCTTCACACCGAATGGAAAGATTGTTGAGTTACCCCGTGGAGCAACTGCGATCGATTTTGCCTATACCGTTCACTCCGATATCGGTAATCAAGCTTATCGCGCTTACGCTAATGGGCAGGAGATTGCACTCACTCATGCGTTGAGTAATGGGCAGACAGTTGAGATTGAGACCCTTCCTGATGCCTTCCCATCTCCCCTTTGGCTTGAGAGTGCAGTCACGGCTCGAGCTCGTACACGGATTCGAGCTTATCTGCGAGGTTTAGCGGATGAGGAGGCGTATGAGCTTGGAAATGCTGTATTGAAACAGGCGTTAATTGAGCGGGGGATCGATCTTGCATTGATCGATGAGAGCGATGAAGAGGTTGTTTTAAAGGATCTCGATCTAGGCTCTAAAGAGCGGCTCTATCGTGATATTGGTCGAGGAAAATATCCTCCGCAATATGTGATCAATCGCTTCCTTATTCACCAACGGGAGCATAGTGAGCTCTCAGCTGAAGAGGAGCGACTTCTCAACATCTCTAATGATACGATCATTGGCGCTGAAGGGATGAAGACCTCTCTGGCTCAATGTTGTATGCCTCTCCCTGGTGAGCGGATTGTCGGATGTTTAACGATTCGTCACGGATTGATGATTCATGTGATGGGGTGCATGAATATGCAATCATTTAAAGATAAGCCTGAAAAGTGTATCCCTCTTGAGTGGAGCAAATCGGTGCGAGGGGAGTTTCCTGTAAAGCTTGTGGTGATGGCGAAGAATCGCCGAGGCACTTTAGCAAAATTGAGCGCCCGATTAACAGAGATGCAGCTCGATATCGATGAGTTTATTTCAGATCTCTTGAGTGATGAGGTGGTTCGCATCGAGTTTGTGATTAAAGTGAATGATCGCAAACATCTTGCCGATATTATGAAAGAGGTGCGACTGCTCGATGGGGTTGAGCGTGTCTCTCGTCGATAGGAGATAGAAGAGAGGGTAAATGGTTAATTGGCGCAATTATCATGTGATGAATCTGCTCTTAATTGGGGCAGTTCTCCTCTTCTACCTTCTCTTTGTTCAAACAACGATTGCACAGCGGATGACAAATGCCGCTTACGATTACATCATCTCATCAAAAGCTGATTTTGAGCCAGATGAACCTGTGATTGTGATCGCTATCGATGATTTTAGTATTCAAGCACTCAATAAAAAATGGCCTTGGCCCCGCTCTTACCACGCATTGTTGGTGGATTATTTAACAGAAGCGGGAGCGAAAGCGATCGCCTACAATATTCTCTTCTCTGAGTCGAGTAATGAAGATGCGATTTTGCGTAAATCATTAGGACGAAATGGGCGCGTTGTACTCCCTGTTGCTGCACATTACAGCGAAGCGGGGCGAAATGTCTTCTCCCACTACGCAACGCTTGGGCATGTTGCGACGGAGAATGATGGTGATGGGGTTTTACGGGGGATTACCCTTTTTGAAGAGATCAATACTCTTCCTGTGCCCAATTTTGCGCTCGCCCTTCTGCAGGTGACTCATCCCGATCTCTATGCAGAGTATGAGCTCCGTTATGGAGCTGAGAGCCCCCATTATGGAGAGAAGAGTAATTTCGTCTTTGGTAATCGCCGTGCGATGGAGTTTTATAGCTTTTCCGATGTTCTTTTGCAGAAGGTGCCAAAGCATGTCTTTGAAGATCGGATTATCTTTGTTGGGGTGAATGCCACAGGGGTTGGAGAGCGGTTTATTGTTGCTCATCGAGATCGGGCCGCTTATACAGGGATGGGGGTTCAGGTGAGCCTCTATGAGGCGCTTTTAGAGGATGCTCTTGTGCATCAGCCGAGTCAGTGGATACGGATTTTTATCAATATCTCCGTTTTGATTTTTGCAGTCTTAATTGTTCGTAATCGCCGTTATGAGCCTTCCGTGAATAGCGTGATTGGAATTGTTTACGGCGCTTCTCTCTTCTTTGCGACCTACCTTATCTATGCTTTTAGCTGGTACTGGATCAGCTTGATTAATGCTGGAGCGATAATTCTTCTCTTCACCTTTATCTACGCTGTAAGCACCACCCATTACCGTTTAAGAGAAGCGAATCGTAACCTTGAGCAGCATGTTATGAATCGTACTCATGAGCTACGTCTGACAAACTCAAGCCTAGCTCAGGAGGTGCGGGAGCGGGAGAAGATCACCCAGAGCTTGCGCCATAGTGAGCAGAGTTTAAGAACCCTTTTTGACAATATTGAGATTGGTATTTTAACCACTAATGAAGAGGGGGCGATTGTTACCGCTAATCGGACAATTTTGGAGTTTTTTGGCCACAATCTTTCAGAGATGCTCAATAAGAATGCTGAGGAGCTCTTTGATGCCCACCTACTCTATGAAGGGGAGCCTTTCTGTGCAAAAACGGTCTTTGATCAGGTGATGGTAACGGATGAGCAGGCGGTGGAGATTGAGGCTGAGATACGGCGCCCTCGTGGAGCTGAGAATCTTCCTGTAGCTCTCAATATTTCACAATTACAGCAGGGGCGGACGCAGAAATATGTCTGTCTTGTGCGAGATATCTCAGAGCAGAAGCATGTAGAGAAGATGACGCAGGAGTTTATTGCAACTGTTTCGCATGAATTGCGTACCCCTATCACATCGGTTAAGGGTTCTCTTGAGCTAATTCATGCAGGGGTTGCAGGGGAGCTCACCCCAAAAATGAAGCATCTTCTATCGCTCGCTCGGCGTAATAGTGATCGAATATTGATGCTGGTGAACGATATTCTCGATATTCAGAGAATTCAGTTAGGCACGTTACAATTTCATCAAGAGGCGCTCGATCTTGGGCAGGTGGTTCGGCAGTCGGTAGAGATGAATCAATCTTATAGTGATATCTATCGCACAGGGATTACGCTCGAATTGCCCGATTCACCCAACGCTCTCATTGTGATGGGGGATGAGGATCGCTTGATTCAGGTGATGAGTAACTTAATCTCTAATGCGATCAAATTCTCCCCCCCTGGTGGGAAGAATATTGAGGTTAAGGTGGAGCAGGAGGAGGGGTATATTGTCGTCTCTGTTAAGGATTATGGGTGTGGAATTGCGGAGGATTTTCGCCCTAAAATTTTTGGAAAATTTGCTCAAGCTGGGGAGGCGCGGCACCGCTCTAAAGGGACTGGGTTAGGATTAAGTATTACAAAGGCGCTCCTTGAGCGGATGCGGGGGGAGATCGATTACCATTCGGTCGAAGGGGAGGGTTCCACCTTCTTCTTTAAACTTCCTGTTTTAACACCGCTTGAGATGCGTAAATTTTTAGATAAGCGAGGCAATCGTGAAACAGAATAGAGATGCGCTCCCATTTTTAGGGGGCTTAACGGCAGAGGAGTTTCTGCGTGATTATTGGCAAAAGCGCCCACTTTTTGTGAAAGGAGCTTTTCCCCACTTTAAGGATCCGTTAACGATTGAGGAGTTAGCAGGATTGACCCTCGAGGAGGAGATTCCAAGCCGCTTAATTCTTGAAGAGGGGGGTGAAAAACCTTGGGAACTAAGAGAGGGGCCATTTTCAGAATCTCTCTTTACAGAGCTGCCTGAGAAGAAGTGGATGATGATTCTGAATGATCTTGAAAAACATCTTCCTGAATTGAGAGCGCTCCTCACCCCATTCCGCTTCATTCCCAATTGGCGACTCGATGATCTTCAAGCCTCTATCTCAGCAGATGAGGGGAGTGTTGGCGCACATTGGGATGATTACGATGTCTTCCTTCTCCAAGGAGCGGGAAAGAAGGAGTGGCGCATCAGTTATGATGCTGTGAGTGAAGAGGATTATATAAAAGGGGTTGATCTCCGTCTGATGCCTAACTTTAAAGCGGATGAGAGATGGATAGTTGAGGCGGGGGATCTGCTCTATCTCCCTCCAAGAGTTGGGCATTATGGACGCTCAATTGGCAAGAGTATCACTTGGTCGATTGGGTATCGAATGGCGAAGATTAATGAGATGTTGGATGATTTCACCCACTTTATGATTGAGGAGATTGCGCCAGATCTCCGTCTAGAGGATCCTGAACGCTCTCCTGTTCAGCATCAAGGGGAGCTTGAGGATGGGGATGTAGAGCGCCTAATAGAGCAATTTAAAGATCATTTAGTATTTAATCGTGAACGAGTTGCTCGCTGGTTTGGGGAGTATATTACCGCTCCAAAGATGGCTCATCAGTCGATTCCTGCAGATGAGCCATACACTCGCGAAGATATTGTGCGGGTGATTGAGGAGGAATCCGACCTTTTTGGAAATCCAGGGCTCCATTTTCTCTACCACAGAGAGGGGGAGGGGTGGGCGCTCTATGTGGAAGGGGAGCGTTACACTCTTCCTTTAGAAGCGGAGCCTTTAATCCGTATGTTAGGGGAGGAGGGATCGGTGAGCGCTGGTGTTTTACGCCGTGTGATCGATCAACCAGAGTCGGAAGCACTCCTCCTAAAATTACTTAATGGTGGACAATTGATGGATGAGGGAGCGTTATGGGACGAGGAGTAATTATTGCACTGCTCCTACTTTTAAGCAGTGCGATCGCATCACCACTCTTTTATGAGCGATTAGAGGGGGTAAATGAGTATTCTCAACTACCTGAAGCGGTTATTGAGCATGGTGATCAGAAGATCTATGTAGAGTTAGCTGAAGATGATCTCTCTCGAGCTTATGGACTGATGAATCGCTTAATTCTGCCCCAAAATAGAGGTATGCTCTTTATCTTTGATAGAGAAGCCCCCCGCTCTTTTTGGATGAAGAATACAAAAATTCCGCTCGATATTCTCTACCTCGATGCTGAAGGGAGAGTGCTCAATATTGAGTATGCTGAGCCCTGTCTCTCTGAGCCGTGTAGAAGTTACCCTTCAAAATATCCTGCGCAATATGTCCTTGAACTAGGCAAAGGGGAGGCGGAGCGACTCGGTTTGAGAGTGGGAGGGAGAATCGGAGTTTCTGATTTAGAAAAGGAGTAAGATTGCCATTTCGATTCGTAGCTATTTATAGGGAACTATATTATAATGCGAGCCTTATTAAATGCTGTCATCGCCATTGGCACTTTTAAATCAAAATTTTGGAGTTAGTTAATATGTTATCAGTTGATAAAAAAGCAGAAATCGTTGCAGAGTTTGGCCGTGGTGCAAATGACACAGGTTCACCTGAAGTTCAAGTTGCGCTCTTAACGCACAACATCAATGCACTTCAAGCACACTTTGCAGATCATAAGAAAGATCATCACTCACGTCGTGGTCTTCTACAGATGGTTAATAAGCGTCGTAAGCTCTTAAACTATCTTAAAGATAAGGATTTCGGTCGTTATCAAGAACTTTTACAACGTCTCTCATTACGTCGCTAATCGCGCGTATTAACGTTGTTTGGGAAGAGTATGGCTGAGGGACTGTTTAATGAGCAGATCACGCCACTTTTCCCATTATGAAGATAACCCTCGCATCTATGGCGGGGGTTTTTTGTTATAAAAGCAATCAAAAAGGGGCACTGTTTAAGGGTTGAGTGTTGTGCCACTGAATGTTTAAGCAGTTCCCTTGTGTCGTATTGCTTTTATACTCTATTTGATTGATCTATTTTTAAATAAGGAATCGATATGAAACTTGAAGCAATTACTCAAGAATTTGAATTTGGTGGGCGTAAAGTTACGCTTGCAACCCGTGAAATTGGTCGTCAAGCGACAAGTGCGGTGATGGTTGATGTTGAGGGAACAACTCTTTTTGTTACTGTTGTTGCATCTCCTACTGGTGATCCTAGTCGTGGTTTCTTTCCATTAACGGTTGATTATCAAGAGCGCACATACGCTGCGGGTAAAATTCCAGGTGGATTCTTCCGTCGCGAAGGGCGCCCCTCTGAGCATGAGATTTTAGTCTCTCGTCTGATCGATCGTCCGATCCGTCCTCTCTTCCATGAGTCATTTTTCAATGAGGTGCAGATTATTGCGACAGTGATGTCTGCTAATCCAGAGGTGAGCACCGATATCGTCTCACTAATCGGTACATCAGCGGCACTTGCCACATCAGGTTTGCCTTTTAATGGTCCGATCGGTGCGGCTCGTGTGGGATATAGAGATGGTGAATATCTTCTAAATCCAAGTGCAACGGAGCTTAAAGAGTCAGATCTTGATCTTGTTGTTGCAGGAACGGAATCAGCAGTATTGATGGTCGAGTCTGAGGCGAATCTCTTAAGTGAAGAGGTGATGCTCGGTGCGGTAATGTTTGGTCATGAAGCGTTTCAA
>JASLFR010000092.1 GCA_030150565.1 Cardiobacteriales bacterium
GGTTCACCCACCACTCGCTTCATCGAAGGATCCACCCAATCGGGAGAGAATTGTTGAGAATCGAGTAGAAGCGTTAAGGTTCCCCCCGCTTCAAGTGCATTTGCTACCCGTAAAAAATAATCGAGAGAGAACCCCTCCCGCGCATCAAAAAGAATCCAGCGGAGCGTCCGCCCCAATACTCCATCCGTTGCAGAGAGTCTTCTCACTGAGGGCCACAAGAGAGAATCGGAGAGAAATAGAGCCTCCGCTTCAAAAGTGAGAAATCTCTCATAGAGCGCTTCTATCTCGGGGATCTTTAGATCAATTAAGGGGATAAATTGACGATAGGGGAGCATATCATTCTCATACAAAAAAAGCCTTAAGAGAGAACTCTTAAGGCTTTCAGGATATGGTGGGCCATGAGGGATTCGAACCTTCGACCAACTGGTTAAAAGCCAGCTGCTCTACCACTGAGCTAATGGCCCTGAATACGAGAAACAATTATAAGGATTTTTCTAATCCGGTCAAGCAAAAAGATCTCTTTTTTCGACTTTGATTAAAACTTAACCATAAGAGGGAGATTATTTCTTAAATAGAGGGCAGAATCAAGTAAAGATAATCAATCTTGATCACTATTTTCCATCTATTCACCTCTAAAGGAGATTATTAGAGCAATGATATCACCACAAAAAAACCCTATTTTAGGCGCTGCCCTCATCATCGCAGGGACAGCGATCGGAGCTGGAATGCTTGCCATGCCCCTCACGTCAGCTGAGATGGGATTTGGAATGACCCTCCTTCTCCTCTCCTCCCTCTGGCTGCTTCTCACCTATACAGCCTTCCTCTTTATTGAGCTCTACCAGTATGAGCCTAAAAATGCGGGGATTGCTATGTTAGCGAGCCGCTATTTTGGGGAGAATGGACGACTCTTTGTCGATTTTACGCTACTTCTCTTTATGTATGCGCTGCTCACTGCCTACATTACAGCCAGTGGCGATCTCCTCCAGTCGATTCTACCAATCAAATCTAACTCAGCAGAGAGCATTGTTGAGAATCGTGAATCGATTCAGAAGTGGAGTGCGCTTATCTTCGCCTCCCTCTTTGGTGTAATTGTTACGATCGGCGTCACATTAGCGGATCGAACTAATCGCCTCTTCTTCTTTCTGCAACTGGTGATCTTCGGCGTTGTTCTCTATCTACTCTTAAATAGAGTCTCCATGAGTAATCTTACCGCAGCGCCTCTCGATAGCCGCCTCTTTCTCTCTGGCGCCTCCATCTTCTTTATGGCTTTTGGCTTCCATATCTGTCTTCCAACGGTCAACGAGATGCTCGATGGGGATACTAAAGCAGTCAAAAAAGCGACGCTCATCGGCTCACTTCTTGTCCTCTTCATCTATCTGATTTGGCAATTTACTACGCATGGTGTCCTCAATCAGACGCTTCTTGTGGAGCTTTTAAGAGAGAACCCTACCCTTTCTGGTCTAACGCGCGCGTTTAAATCGATTACAGGGAGTAGAGAGATTGAAAAGATTGTTGAACTCTTCTCAATTTTAGCGATCACCACCTCCTATATTGGGGTCTCTTTAGGCTTAGCGAATGCTGTGAAGAGTCTACTGGAGCGTTTTAAACTGCCAAAATGGCCTCTTTTAGTGGGAATCTTAACCTTCTTTCCCCCAATTTTGGTCGCCTTTACTCATCCAACCATCTTCCTAAGAGCACTCGCTTATGCGGGGGTGATCTTTGCCTTTATAGGGGTGATTCTCCCCGTTATTTTGGTGATGAAATCACGCCTTATTCACCCTGATGGAGTGAGAACAAAAGGGGGGAGATGGGCGCTCTGGCTAGCACTAGGAATGGCTGCCATCATTATTGTTACCCCATTCTTAGTCGATCTTGGTCTGCTCCCATCTGTAGCGAATCCATAAAAGGTAGACTCCTACCAAAATCTTCTGACAATAAAAAAGCCCGTTCTAAACGGGCTTTTTAAATCTCTTACGCTAATCAGCGCAGCTTGGCATACTCGCCATTTCACGTAGCTTCTCAAGCTCTAATAATTTAACTTGGCGATGATTCACCTCAATCAATCCTTGCTCTTGAAGCCGCTTTAAGAGACGGCTAATCGTCTCAACCGCTAAGCCTAAATAGCTTCCAATATCTGCTCGTGACATGCTTAAAGTAAATTCTGTTGCAGAGTAGCCACGACGCTGTAGACGCTGAGAGAGGCTCAAGAAGAGGGCGATCAGACGAATCTTTGCAGGCTGAGAACCTACCATCATCAATAGTCGATCATCTCCATGGAGTTCTTTACTCATGATGCGGATCAGTTGACGACTAAGATTAGGGATCTCCATCGTTAGCTCTTCAAGACGATCGTAAGGTAACTCACAAAGGCTAACCGTCTCCAATGTCTTCGCGCCACAAGGGTGAATCCCTGTATTTAAAGCATCGAGCCCAATAATCTCACCTGGAAGATAGAAGCCCGTTACATACTCCGTTCCATCCGCCCCTACCGTGTACGTTTTAACTGTCCCCGATCGAACCGCATAGAGCGATTTAAAAGGATCACCTGCAAAGTAGATGTTTTTTCCTCGAGTTAAAGGTTTGCCCCGATCAACAATTCGCTCAAGTTTAGCAAACTCTTCATCCTCCAACCCAACGGGTAAGCATAACTGTTGCAGGCTACAATCAGTACACGCTACCTTCAATCTTTTTCGCACCGGAATTCCCCTCAAAAATGATCTAAGTAAATAATTGACTTCTTATTATAGTAATAAAGTTGATTTTTATGGTTGCACTAAATAGAAAATATGGAGCAGAATTTATAGCAAATTTAGCCCTACAACTCCAGAAATGATTAAAAGCAGGCTCGCCACTTTAATGGGACTTAGCCGCTCATGAAAGAAGATGACGCCAGAGAGTGTCATCAAAGCGGTTGAAAGTCCTGCCCAAACAGCATACCCCACTGAGATATCGATCCGCTCCATCACAAGGGTGATGAGAAATAGAAAAATGGTATAGCCTATAACGATAATGGGTAGAAAGAGGGGCTGTTTTCGCTGTGTAAAAAATTTAAGTGCTGTGGTCCCAACGGCGCTGCTAAAAATGGCGACAAAGAGGATGAGCCATGGGTTGATTGCATCAAAAAACTCAAAAATCAGGCTCATTCTGGTAGCTCCTCTTCAATACTCTCATCATCAAGTGTTAGCCCTACTACCCCAAGCGTAATAACAAAAAGGGAGATTCCTTTAGCTAAACTTAACGGTTCATTAAAGAAGAAGAGCCCAACTAATGTAATCCCCAACATGCCAAGCGCCGTCCAGAGTGCATAAGCGATGGAGATCTGAATCCGTTTAATGCAGTATGCAAAAGCTAAAAAGGAGAGAAGATAGAAGAGCGCCATTAAGAGTGAAGGGATAATACGGTCAAACCCCTCAGAGAGCTTCATGCTCACCGTTCCTGCCACTTCAAGCCCTATCGCTAATAGCAGAATCAATAGGGTTGGAACTCTTCTCATAATCAGCCTCTCTTATCCCGATCTTTGCAAAAATAGCCCATATTAGGGGGATAAAAATAGTTCCCTCCAAGATCGATTTATTGCGTAGAATGTAGGGCAAAATCCATTTATAAATAGATGAATAACAATGTTTAATTATACCAAATACCCCTTAAAGATTCAGGCATTTCTCCTGCTCCTAATGGCGCTCTCTCCTAGCTTTAGCGAAGAGGGGCAGAGTCAAAACTATATCGGTATCGCTTTCGATTATAATGAAGCGCCCGCGCTTAGGAGTAAAATTTTCGCCCCCTTTATCACCGAAGGGGAGATCCCTATCAGTGAGAATAACCTCCCCTATGAGAGCATCTCACTCCCAGAGCCACTCCCCCCTTTTTGGGATGTGGTCTCTCTCAATGCGGATCAATTGGAGCGGTACTGCGCAACTGGTGCGCTCACCCCTCTTAACTGGGCCAACTTCCCCCATAAAGATCTTCTCATTCCTACAGCACTAGAGAGCTGTGGTGTGGGGCATAGCGTATCGAGCACGGTTCTCTCCTACTCTGTGCTCCATCGCTACGGGCTTCCCCCAAGTGGTTGGCGCGATTTTTTCGATTTTAATCGCTTCCCTGGAAAGCGGGCGCTTCCACTTCATGGGCGGGGTGTTTTTGAAGCGGCACTCTTAGCAGATGGCGTTCCTAAAGATGAAATCTACACTGTTTTAGCGACTGAAGAGGGGCTCTCGAGAGCTCAAGCGCAACTCGATCGTCTAAAAGGGAACCTTCTCTGGTGGGAGGAGATCTCTGAGCTACGGGAGTGGCTCTTAAATGGGCAGGTCGCACTCGGTTTATCCCCCGATGCCCCCCTTCTTTATGGCGAAGGGCTCGATAATATCGGCATTGTGCGAAATGAGGCGATCTACCGTATCCGCTACTACGCTATTCCTGCACATTCAGAGAATAAACAGCTCGCCTACGCTTACATCTCCTACGCAACCCACCCAATGCGGCAGAGAGCGCTCTACCAAGTGCTCCCCTACGGCCCCACTTTAAAGCAAGGGTGGAATCTCTTTAGCGAGCGGGAGCAAGAAGCGCTCACTAACGCCCCTAAAAATATTCGTTATGGGATTGCTGAAGATCGAGATTTCTACCTTGAGCATGGGGAGCGCCTCGAAAAGAGGTATCAAGAGTGGTACAGCAGCCAAAATATCACTATTAAGGCGATCGATGTCGGGTATCAAGTGGAAGAGGAGGAGGAGGCTGCGCCAGCAATTCTTATCGATCCTAATTTCATCGGTCCCCCTGAGCCGATCATTGAGAAGAGTGAACCGATTACTGAAGAGGTGGATGAAGCACTCGAAGTTCAAGAATCCCTCGATTCAACTCTAGATGCGAAAGAGGAAGAAGAGGTAGAGTTTGGGCCTCAACCACTTGCAACGGATGAAGAGGTGCAAGAGGAGGGTGAGGAGCTGAAAACGAGCGATGAGCATATCATTAAAGATGCAATCATTGATGATGAGCAGCTCGAACTCGATACTGAAGCCTTCTTAAAGCAGGCAGTTGAGAGTGTTGAAACCTTAAAAGAGTGATCGAAACACTCCCCTTTAAAGAGGAAGAGAGCAACCTATTTAGGTCGCTCTCTTTTTTTGCTGAAAATAATTGATCTAGGAGAAGTTTTCCCCACTCTTTTTACAAAAAAAGGCCCGTTTCTTTTAAGATAAACCGTAGATAGAGATCCATCTCTTTTTTTACAAATCGTTTTGATATAGAAGGAGTTCTCTTTATGATGACACGACGATTTAAACAAGCGATTATCGCCCTCTCTCTCTCCTTTATCTGGAGCGGAGCATCAGCAGAATCGGTACGCAAAGAGCCGATCGCTCCACTTCCTGACACGGTCGAGGTGGATCAGAAAAAGGCGGAGCTTGGAAAGAAGCTCTGGTTCGATCCGCGCCTCTCAAAATCGGGCTTTATCTCCTGTAACTCCTGCCACAACTTGAGCATGGGGGGATCGGATAACCTTCCAACCTCTATTGGACATAACTGGCAAGAGGGCCCTATCAACTCCCCAACGGTTCTTAACGCAAGCCTCAACTTCGTACAATTTTGGGATGGGCGAGCGGAAGATCTAAAAGCGCAAGCAGGAGGACCGATCGAAAACCCCAAAGAGATGGCTTCCAATCACGATTTAGTGGTGAATGTCATCGCCTCAATTCCAGAGTATGTTGAAGAGTTTAAAGAGGCTTACGGTGATGCTGAAGTGAATATCGATAAGATCACCGATGCGATCGCAACCTTTGAAGAGACGCTTATTACTCCAAACTCCCGCTTCGATCAGTGGTTGAGAGGGGATGATAATGCAATCACCGCTTATGAGAAAGAGGGGTATGAGATCTTTAAAAATAGTGGCTGTATCGCCTGTCACCATGGGCAAGGAATTGGGGGTTCAAGCTTCCAAAAAATGGGGCTCTTAGAGGAGTATGAGACCACTAACCTCGCTCAAGGATTAGCCGATTTTACCGGTAAAGACTCTGATCGCATGTTCTTCAAAGTTCCAACACTTCGAAACATCGCACTCACCTACCCCTACTTCCACGATGGGGCTGTCAATACGATGGAGGAAGCGACCCTCATTATGGGGCGTCTCCAGTTAGGGCGAGATTTTAGCGATGAAGAGGTGGATAAGATCGTCGCTTTCTACCACACATTAACAGGTGAACAGCCGAAGATCACTCTGCCGATCCTCCCCCCCTCCAATAACAGTACCCCCCTCCCCAAACCTTTTAGTGAAGAGGTGAAAGAGAAGGAGGATAAAGAGTAATTTAATCCCCTTTGGGACTTAAAAGGCTCTACTGTAATTGCAAAAGCTCCCACTAAAATGGGAGCTTTTTTTCATCCAAAGCAGAAAAATTGGGTGATTTAAAAAAATTCTTCAACCCTTAATCTCTATTTAAAGATATAAGCGATTGAATTATTGACGAAGAGATGAAAAGGAAGTCTACTGAAACTGTCTAAACAGAAAGACTCCTAAGGAGGAGAAGATGAAGATCAAAACAATCACAATTGCTACTCTCTTTGTAGCGGGTACATCACTTGCTATTGCCGATGATCTCTCACAAAAAGAGATCGATTCGCTTGTAGAGCAAGGGGTGCTTAAATCCTCAGAAGTATTGAACCAAGAGGTCTCAAACCTCCATCCTGATTCAAATATTAAACGATCAGAGATCGATCACGATGATGGGCAATATATCTATGAAGTTGAGTTACTCGACAAAAATGGTGTGGAGTGGGATGTAGAGCTCGATGCCACAAGTGGAGAAGTCCTTAAGAATGAGCAGGATGAGTAATCTTAATCCCGCTTAAAAAGAATCATTAAGTTATATAATCCTTAAAAGAGAAAAGCCCCTCAAGAGTAGGGGCTTTTTTTCAACCATCAATCGATAAATTAGAGGGTACACGCACCCCCAACGCAACCGGTATCCTCAATCTCCTCAGACTCAGAGGTATCGATCGGATTATCTGAATTTTTAATCGTATTCTCATAGAGATTATCGAAATCGAAGGAAAGATCATCAAGTTGATCGAGATCGTTGCTCATCGCTACTCCTTAACATCATAAATTCAAAAAGAGGGGTATAGGATAGCAGAATCATCTCTCTGAAGAAGAGAAAAGCCCCAATCGATCATTGGGGCTTATTTAAACTTTAACTTAAATAGTTGAGAGGATTACTCATCGATGCGCTTATCAAAAGAGATGTAAGGGATTAACTCATCAACATTGCTCACCTCTAAGAGATAGGTGGGCGCCTTCTGAGTAGTCACATCGACCGCAGCTGAAAGGGAAGCGATGTAGTAACGCACAAGCGCCGCGCGAACAATATATTTACGAATCTTTGCACCCTCTAAAAACTCATCTTGAATCATCTCTTTTTGAGCATCGTTCAGATCGCGGTGGGGCACAATCTCTACCGAGACATTTAAATTCCACTCACTATCACGAGGCTGATACTCAAAACTCACACGATCAGTAATCGGCTCAACATTGCTCATACGCCCTAAGTTAAAATCTTTATACGATTCTGATGCAGGGCAATATGCACGAACGTGCCAGCGCTTACTCGTCTGCACTAATGCGTGGGGGTAGAGAATACGCTCTGTGGGGGTTGGATTCTCCATCGAACGGTAATGGACCTTCACCCCATACCCCATGTTGATAGCATAATTTAAGCGCCCAAAGACTTCAGCAGGGGGGGTTAAAACAGCAGGAATCGCACTAAAGCATTGCACAGGGGGGTTGAGACGGTCGGTTTTTAAAATCTCAACATACGCCTCAAGCGCACCACGGCTCCATAACCCAAGCTCTTTCGCCTCTTTATAAGCATCTTCTGTGGCGACATAACTCTTCTCAAAGGTATCTAACTCAACCCAATTGGGGTACTCCTCGCGCAATTGTCGAATCAAACGACTCGTATAAGGTTGGGTAATATCGAGAATATGACGAATCCGCTCATTCTTCACCCGCCCTTCACAAAGAAGGAGAATAATAAGTAATTCTAAACGTTCAGAAATATCTGGTTTTTGCATGTGGTTCCTTTATTCAATTTGGAGGTAAATTATAGTGAATATATCAAACAATATCAATAAGAGGCAATAGGCCAAAAAGCTTGATACTATCAGGTTTCCCAGCATTTATAAGATGTGGATTTCCAGTGATAACTCCTTAATAAAATCACCGATAAAAATGATAACCTAACGCTTCAGCTACCTAAAAAGGATAGTAGTTATATCATTTTTTGTGAACGATTCAATCTATTTAATCTTATCTATATTAGCAGATTGAAAATTAACTTATTATTTAAATCATCAACAGATTAGAGAAGAGATGCAACTGATCCAAAAGATTAAGCTATTGCTAAATAGTTGGTTGTGAATTCTTGATTACAAATAAAAAGATCGAAAGAGCAAGGCTAAATACCCAGAGCAATCGATCCTTTTATAGTTAATATTAATAGAGTAATTCTATTTCAACTCTCTCTTCTCTTTTGCGGGGAAGATGAAGCTTGCCAAAATTCCGAGCATTAATGTTCCCAATACCACCCAGAGGCTGGTTAAAGCACCAATCTCTATGCCATGCCCAAAGAGATGATTGGTCGCATTTAGACCGAGTTTAAAAGCGATAAAGAAGAGGAGCGCCACAACCGCCGTCTCAAGGTGCACAAGATATTTTCTTAACGCTTCGAGAACAAAATACATCGTTCTTAACCCTAAAATCGCAAACATCATTGCAGAGTAGACGATGATCGGCTCTTGGCTCACCGCAATCACCGCAGGCACACTATCGAAAGCGAACATCACATCCGAGAGCTCAACCACAGCTAAGCAGAGAAAGAGAGGCGTTGCGTAAAGCGCGCCCCGCTTCACCGTAAAGGTGATATTTCGATTTTCAGGCTTCTTCAACTCCGCTTCCACCTCTTCAGAGCGGAGAAAAAAGCGATTCCCCACAATCTTCGGCCAGACGGGGAAGAAACGGCGCACTAAACGATTCGCAAAGTGATCGCTATAATCCTCAATCTCCCCCTCATCCTTCCCAGAGCGGAGCATCATCACCCCCGTTAGAGCAACGATGAGAGCAAAAAGGAGCTCAACCCATGGGCCAAGATGGAGTAAACCAGTTCCGATCGCAACAAAGATCCCTCGAAATAGAATCGCCCCCAAAATCCCCCAGTAGAGGATACGGTGACGATAGTGATCAGGCACTTTAAACCAAGCGAAGATCGCCATCATCACAAAGAGATTATCCACCGATAACGCCTTCTCCAGCGCATAACCTGTGTAGTAGAGACTTGCTGTCTCTAAATCAAAGTGCAGATAGAGAAAAACGCCAAAAAGGAGCGCAATAGCGATCCAGAAGATCGACCAGAGGGCGGCACTCTTCAGCCCGATCGCCTCATCTTTCCGATGGGCAAAGAGATCGATCGCTAACGCACCGACTGCCAAAATAATGAAGACCGCTATGGTCAAGGGATCTACTCTCATCTCTAATTACCCTCTTATCGAAATTGTAAATAATCGGCTACTTGAGAGAGGATTCTCCAAGCTCTCGATCAGCCACTTATCGCTCTATCATAAAGGAAAAGAGGGGGAGGGATCGCTCTAATTTCAGCTGATCGATAAAAAGATCGGGGGATAAAAGCGCCTCTATTAAAGATAAAAATACTATAAAAAAGATCAATCTATTAAAAGCTATCACTCTAAAAATTATGGGTGTAGTGTGAAGAGAATAACCAGCCAAAAGAAGAGGAGAGCAATAATGAACCGACCCAAAATTGATCCAACCGTACTCTTAAGAGAGCTCTATCAAGACCAATACTTCCCTAAAGCGCAAGTAGATGGAGTGCGGCACATTTTAGAGCAGTTGATGAAGCAGCTTGATGAGGGGCGAGCTAGCACCTTAGAGGAGCTCTACCCATTAACCCATGCGGCAGTTGAGAAGATTAATCAGCTCGCTCAAGAGTTTGAAGAGAGAGGTAGTGAGATAGAGACCGTCGCTAGAGAATCGATTGCAGAGGCCTTCTCTGTCATTGCTGAAGAGTACGGTTTTGTAGATGCCGATCTTGAAGAGATGATTAGCAATCGTGAGTGGTAGCGATTGAAGAAGATCATAAAGAGAGCTCCCCCAAAAAGGGAGCTTTTTTATCGCCAATAGAGAAAAAATGGATATTTTGCGCAACATTTAATCTAAAAATAGAGATTTTTTCGATGAAAAAGTCCCTCCTAAATAGGGGGAGAATCGATCTCTTATTTTTAATTTTGCTCATCAAATATTGCTCTATTTTTTAATAATTTCGCCATTTTCAATACTTTATAATTAGGTAGAGTGTGCAAAATTGAAGCAGAATCATCCCCATTTATCACTACAAATGGATAGATTTCAGCCATTCCTACTTTTGAAGAAGATTCTAATCACATTTACTTATCAATCTCTATATAGTGATAGCTTAATCGGTTATTTATCTATTGTGTCAGCAGCATTTGATTAACAACCTAAATGGAGGGCCTACAAATGTTAGTAAAACAGATACACGACCCCAACCTCGAGCAGAAGCGCCAAAATATCCTTCGCTTCTATGATGAGTATCAAGAGAATATCGACTCATTCATCACCGCTCGATTAGAAGACGTTGATCATAAGCGCTATTTTACCGATAGTCGTTACGACTTTATCCCCTATGAAGGAATCCTCTCAGGAGAGCTCTATAAACACCAACCGATTAATGCGCCCTCAGAAGAGCTATTAAAACGGGGACAGATTACAGAGTATGGATTCAATGGCAAGGAGCTGATGTATGAGCTCTGTCATGGGAGTAAAGATTCTTACAATGAACTTCGTTATCTTGCAGAGTATAAGGGGCACCACTTCATCTTAACGGCAGCGATCTGGGATCGCTCCCACAAAGATAACTACCTTAAACGGATGACGAAGATTATCCAAGAGGAGGATCGGGTGATCTATCTCACTGTCGATTCCCCTGCAACATGGTCGATTGTAGAGTGCCATTACCATGATGATCTTCGCCTCCATAAACAGATCTCTTACACCCATCGCAATCAATCCGTTGCTAAGGATAACCCCAAATTCTTCCACTATGATGAAGCGGGTGAATTGATTGAGATTACTGAGGAGAGTCACGGCTCCCTTTGGCATAATCCAAAGATGCCCGATAGCCGTTATCAAGCGTTTGAGTTAGAGGAGGAGAGCAGCTTTGAATTCCCCTCAGATCTCTACCTCACTCAGAAGAGGCGTACCGATCTTGTTGATTAAAGACTCTCTCAAATAAGTAGAGCCCACTTCAGAAGAGGTGGGCTTTTTTCATCGCTAAATATCATACAGACGAGTCATTAACGCAAAATGGAGATTGGAGAGCGGTTGAGCGCTCGATTCGTCCCCATTCTGCCAGCAAAGAGAATCAATCCTCCCCCAATGATTGGAAGAAGAAGGAGCGAAAGATGGGGGCTCCATGGAAGATCGAAGAGCTTTCGGTAGAGAATCCAACTACTTAGCTCTGTGGCGATCCACGCAATTCCCCCACTAATTCCCCCCATTAGGAGAAACTCGTAGCGGCGCATCCTCCTTAAGAGGACTCTATTAGCTCCAAGTGCCCGCAACAGAGCCGCTTGATGATTCCGCTGAGGGAGAGTTGCTTGTAAACCTGCAAAGAGCACTGTCATTCCTGCCGCTAACACGAAGAGCAGGATAAACTCAATGGCGAAGGTCACCTGCCCTAAAATCTGCCGCAGCTGCGCTAAAAGAGCATCCACCTGTAGCAGTGTCACACTTGGGAATACTTCATTTAAGGCACTCAACTCAAATTGCGCCTCTTTAGCAAGATGAAAGCTCGTAATCCATGTAAAAGGGAGCGTTTCGATGCTCTCTGGAGAGAAGATAATAAAAAAATTGGGCTGCATACTATTCCAATCGACCCGTCTTAAAGAGGAGATCATCGCCTCCTTCTCAATCGCTCCAAAGGTGAAGGTGAGCCGATCTCCAAGCTCTAACCCTAAACGTTGGGCAAATTCAACATCAACAGAGATCTGTGGCTCTGCGGGGGGCTCGCTCCACCAGCTCCCCTCCACTAGACGATTCGCCTTAGGGAAGTGCTCCATCCACGTTACATTGAGATCGCGACGAGGGGCGCGCCCCTCACCTAACTGCTCCCGTTCACTCATCTTCACCCCATTAACGGCAGATAGACGGGCAGGAAGCATCGGATAGAGGATCGGGTCGCTCTCCCCCATTTGGTAGAGATAATCAGAAAAGCGCTCCCCCTCGTGGGGCTGAATATTGATCGCAAAGAGATTGGGCGCATCCTCTGGAAGCTGCGCCTCCCAATGATTAATCAGCTCTGAACGTAAAAGAGCGATAAGGGCGATGGAGAAGAGAATCAACCCAAAAGCGAGAATCTGCCCCACAGCTGAGATGGGGTAGCGCAACAACTCCCCTAACCCTAAGCGCCACGCAACATCCTGCTCTGCTAACAATGCCCTCAAAGTGCGTAGAAGAAGGAAGATAAGCCCCCCAAGAAGAAGCGCTGCAACCACTCCACCCCCCAATAGAGCGAGCGTTAAGTGCCAATCGAGGCTAAGACGCTCCATCAAAAGAGCGAGCACCCCAAAAGAGAAGAGGTAGATAAACCACCCCTTTAGCGGTTTGGGGAGCGCCGTTGAGCGTAAAACCCGAATAGGGGGGACTCGCCCTAACGCTAAAAGTGGGGGGAGTGCAAATCCAAAAAGGGTGATCATCCCCGTCAGTAGTGACGAAAAAAGCGGCAGATAGTAGAGGGGAGGAAGCGCTCCACTAATCACCCCCTTTAGAAAGGTGAAGAGGAGGGCTTGAATAAAGATCCCTAAAAGTAGCCCAATCCCCCCAGCAATCAGTGCAAGAAAGAGGAGCTGAAGGAGAAAGAGGAGCAGCGTCTGGCGACGACTCATCCCTAAACAGCGTAAAAGCGCAGCATGATCTAGACGAATCGATGCAAAATGGTTGGCTGAAAGAGCAATTGCCACTGCCGCTAAAAGAATCGCTGCAAGACTAGCAAGATTGAGGTACTGCTCAGCCCGAATAAGTGCGCTATTAATCTCTTCACTCCCCTCCTCTAAGGTCTCAAAACGTTGTTGAGGGGTGAGTGTCGACTCAATAAGCGCTCGATACGCTTGAAGATCCCGCTCACTCCCCGCAAAGAGCGCCCGATAATGGACACGGCTCCCCGCTTGAATCACTCCACTCGCCTCAAGATCGGCCTGATGCATCATCGCTCGTGGAGTTAAACTCGCTAACGTTGCACCTCGATCAGGTTCATAAGTTAAGACTCGGCTTACGGTTAGGGTTGAAAAGCCAAGATCCACCTCCTCCCCAATTGTGACGCCTAAAGCGGTAAGCAGGCGCGCCTCGAGCCAGAGCTCCCCTTGATCTGGGCCGCCCCCCTCCTCTTCCGCTCCATAGAGCGTTTTACTGCTTCGCAGTGCTCCTTTTAGAGGGTAAGCATCATCTACCGCTTTAACGGAAGCAAGCTCAATCCCCTCATCACTTGAGAGCATCGTTGCAAACTCTACCGTTGAGGCAAAATCGAGCCCAAAGCCTCTACCTATCTTTATCTGCTCCTCTGTTGCAGGAAGAGAGCCCGATAGAACAAGATCCGCGGCAAGAAACTCCCCCGCCTCCGCCCGCATCGCTCCCTGTAATCGAGCGGAGAATGTGCCGATGGCACTACTCACCGCCACTGCAATAAGCAGCGCCATAAAGAGGATGCGCACCTCCCCCGCTCGACGCTCCCGAATCAGCTGTTTAAAGGCGAGTTTAATCAGACTAAAGAGAGAACTTCTCATGCCTCAACCACCTTTCCCCCTTCGAGGGTTAAGGAGTGTTGACAACGCTTCGCAAGCCGCTGATCGTGAGTCACTAAAACAAGTGTCGCCCCCTCTTCACGGTTGAGCTCAAAGAGAAGATCGCTAATCAACTCACCTGTCTGACTATCTAAATTCCCCGTCGGCTCATCGGCAAAGAGAATTTTAGGTCGAGCGGCGAAGGCTCGGGCAATCGCTACCCTCTGCTGCTCACCACCCGATAATTCTCGAGGAGTCTGCCCCATTCGATGGCTCAATCCAACTCGCTCTAATAGGAGCTCAGCCTCTTTTAGTGGGGAGCGATGCCCTGCAAGCTCAAGCGGTAACATCACATTCTCAAGCGCCGTTAAGGTATCGAGAAGCTGAAAAGATTGAAAAACGAACCCTACATTCTCTGCTCGTACCTGCGCCCGCTCATCTTCATCGAGCGCCTCTAACATATATCCCGCTAAGGTGACAGAGCCGCTACTTGGAAGATCGAGCCCCGCTAATAATCCAAGAAGGGTCGACTTTCCTGAACCAGAACGCCCCACAATCGCTAAGCTCTCCCCACGATTGAGAGTAAAATTGATGTTATAAAGGATGGAGAGCGATCCTGTCTCAGTCATCACATTTTGAGAGAGGCGATCAACAATTAAGATTGGATTAGACATGGAGCACCTAAAATGAGTCGATGGTTAATGAAGATGATTCTCTTTTTCACCCTTACCTTTGGATTGATTATCCCCTCAAGCGCAAAGAGAATCATAATATTAGGCGATAGTATCAGTGCTGGATATGGATTGGAAACAGAAGAGGGGTGGGTTCATCTCTTAAAGGAGCGGTTAGAGGCTAGAGCGAGTGAAGAGAAGGGGAGCATTATCAACGCCTCTTTAAGCGGAGAGACAACAGCGGGGGGCTTAACCCGTCTTCCAGCGCTACTCGATGAGCATCAGCCCGATATTGTGATTATTGAACTTGGGGGGAATGATGGATTACGAGGGCTCCCCTTAAGTGAGATGAAGCGCAATTTAGCCAAAATGATCGATCTTATAGAGGAGCAAAATGGAACGCCCCTTCTTCTAGGGATGATGCTCCCTCCCAATTATGGCCCCCGTTATACCGAAAAATTTCATGCAATCTATCACGAATTAGCGAAAGAGAAGGGGGTAACTCTTCTCCCATTCTTTCTTGAATCGGTGGGGGGAGTAGATGGAATGATGCAGGAGGATGGGATTCACCCCACAAAAGAGGCGCAACCGATTCTGCTAGAGAATCTCTGGCCCTATCTTAATGAGCTCCTTTAATCAGAAAGAGGAGAGACGTATCGTCAGTACAGGGTAGTAAAGGGTAAAGCGTAAAAAAGAAGGGGTAAGGCGTGCTGCACCATAATAGGTAAAAGGGTGAAGCCGATGCCTAGCCTCTGCATAGATTGTTTATCCTATTTTTCGTCCTATAAACAATATAAGAGGACGTTGTACTCGCCCGATACGCCTCAAAAGAGGTTACTGCAGCTCAATCTTCCAGTTGAGTGCTTGAATTTTTAGATTGAGCCCGCGCAAGCTCTGGCTAATATGATCCGCTCGGCTCTGAAGCTCTGCTACAGGGTAGGCGGTGATCCACCGAATCTCAGTTGAACTGTAGCGCATGCGGTCATGGTGAGCCGCATCGATCGCTTGCTGTAAAATTCGATGTTGTGCGATTAAAGATTCCCGACGATTGAGCAGAGTTAAGAGGGGCGTTCCCTCCTCATCTTTTGCGGTTGCATTCGTTTTATGAATCCGCTCAATCAACTGATAGAGCTCGCTATTGAGTGATAAAACCTCCTCTAACAGTGCTTTTGGATCTTCACTTGGAGATTCCCCCTCTTGATAGAGCATATTCTGATTGATCCGCTGCTGTAGAGATGCAATCTTCTTCTGTAAATCACTACGGATCAGGAGCGCCTCTGCTAATATCATCTTTCAATTATCCTTAAATCATCAACATTTAATAGCAGGGTACTCTATATGGGTTTTAAAGCTCTGCGCAATCTCTTTTTAAATTAATTTAGAGGAGAGAGGCGCTAAACTCTCTCTACTCAATCGCTCAAAAAGGGGGTGAGAGCACCACTCTCTTTATCTCACTAAATTGATGGATTTAATGTATTAATCACCCCCCTATTTTTGCAAATATTAGTTACAATTTAGAGTAAGTAATCATCTCTAAATTTAGATAGCAAAAGGAAGATATGTGATAACCGTAATCAATAAAGAGATGCAATCTAATTGCACCATTAAAAGTGGGGAGAAGAGCCCCAATTCTGATGATCTATTTAAGGTTCATATAAAAATTAATACGGAATCGTTTAGAGGGAGACGGGATTATCTCCTCTACCTCGATCAATTAGATAATGCAGAGAAGATCTTCACCTTAATTCTCAATCACCTCTTTGAGCTGGAGCTAGAAGATTATCGGGAGATTATTGAGTTCGATCCTGCTTATGCGATCGCCCTCATCGAACTCTACAACCAAGAGATATTAGATTTTAACCTGATTACTGGAGATCATCAGAGAGAAGCGAAACGATTAGCAGAAGTTCGCCCCCTTCATATGATGAATGGATTATTTGAGCTCACCGTTTTAGGGGTGGTTAAGAGTATTGAAAACTTTATAAATGGCTCATAATCGCGCTCTTATCTACTTTAACGCAGAGATCTTCACTCCCTCCTCTAAAAGATTGTAGATCGCCATATTAATCACCGCTGCGCGGGATTGCCCAAGCCTACGAGCCAGCTGATCGACACGCTCTAATAGTTCAGGGGTGATGGTTAAGGAGATTTGGCGCTTATTTCCCTTCCGAACACCTATAAATCTCTTACTCTTTGGGGCTCTCTTCACCTCACGCTCCCCATCAATTTTCTCAACTTTATCAAGAGATTCCCCATTTTTAGAATGATTCACACCCATTTTTACACTCCTTTTAATATTCTTTTATTTAAAAAGGATGCCTTAGCACTCCATCTCATTTAAGAATCATTCTATCACCTTTAAAGAGAGCTCGAAAACTGAAAAGCCCCAATCTATGCCACTCTTAGGGATGGGATACTATTTCTGAAATAAGCTTAAGGAAGTGGGTTGTCGCCTCTGAAGTGGCTAAATCTTGCAAATAATCGGTACCTTTTCAGAAGCGTTCTTGTATGGAGAGACCTATAGCGCTAAATCGACATCAAACCCAATATCGAGCGCAGGAGCAGTGTGGGTGAGTGAGCCCATTGCGATAAAATCGACCCCCGTCTCTGCAATACGCACCACATTTTCGGGAGTGATGCCGCCAGAAGCCTCTGTTCGTGCCAAATCCCCTGTAAGGAGAACTGCCTCTTTTAAGGTTTCAGGATCCATATTATCGAGCAGAATAAGATCCACCCCAATCGCTAACACCTCCTCCAATTGCGCTAAGGTATCCACCTCAATCTCAAGAGGAATCAGATGGCCTGCTGCCTCTTTTGCTCGCTCAAGGGCAGGCTTAATCCCCCCCGCAAGAGCGATATGATTATCTTTAATCAAGATGGCATCATCTAACCCTAATCGATGATTTCTCCCACCCCCTGCTCGCACAGCATATTTTTGTAGCGCTCTCAATCCTGGAATTGTCTTACGGGTGCAGGTGATCTCCGCCTTAGTGTGGGCAACAGAGGCGACCACCTTCGCCACTTGCGTTGCAATGCCGCTTAAATGGGTTAAAAAATTGAGCGCCGTTCGCTCAGCAGTGAGAAGATTTTGAATATCTCCTGAAACTTCTGCAAGCACTGAACCTGCAGCTTGAACGGTACCATCTTGAACCAGCGCTCGAAATTGTATCGTCGGATCGAGTTGATGAAAGGTGATGCGCGCTAAATCTAACCCTGCAATCACCCCCTCATCACGGGTCACAATCTTTAACGAAGCAGAGCGATTAGGGGGTAAAACCGCCGCAGAGGTGATATCTCCCCGCCGCCCTAAATCTTCACGTAGGGCGCTCTGCACATAGGGGATTAAAAGAAGGTCGGGGAGGGGAAAGAGGTCACTATTTTTCATATCAAAAGGCTCGCTTACTATTAAAAGAGTGGATCGTTATACTCATATTGAGAAGAATTGATAATCTCAAATTGAGAATAACGAAAATAGCGCCGAGATGCGAGCTCTTTATGCAAGGGGGAGTTTACTTCCTGTCAAGGCGCGCTCCAACATCAGCTCCTCTCTAAAGCGGTAGAGCTTAGCAGGGCGACCAACGCCCGTTGTATCTAGCTCCCCTGTCTCTTCGATAAGGGATTGATTCATAATCATTCTTCTAAAATTTGGTTTATGGAGCAGAACACCGCCAATCGCCTCCATACACTGTTGAAGCTGTAAGAGTGTGAAGGTTGGGGGCATCAACTCAAAAATAACGGGGCGATACTTAATTTTAGCGCGCAGACGGGCAATCCCTGATGCTAAAACACGGCGATGATCGTGCCTCATTAAGGGGCCTGTGTAATCGGTTGAGAGGGGGCGCCTTTGCGAATAGTGGAGCGATTCAGGAATTAACCCCACCTCATACATCAACTCATAGCGCTGCAGAATTGCCTCCTCGTTCCACGTGAAACCATCTCGCCCCCAGAGGAGTGAGATCCGTTTCTGCCGCACATCACGAACGCTCTCTTCCCCCTTTTTTGCCCACTCATCGAAGAGTGGAAGCAGAATCTGATCGATCCACTCAGGACGCCCCTGTCGATGATCCTCCCACGGGAAGAAGTGGTACCAATCCACCCACTTTGCGCTACTATTTTGCTCCTCAAGCGCCTCTCTTACTAAACCTAAATAGCTAATATAGATGAGGAAATCCCCCTCTTTAGCGCCTCTATGGGGATCAATAAAGGTGTAGAGCTGCTCAATATATCCGAGCGGTTGTGCTGTTTGCCGTTTAACCCAAGCTCTCACTCCCGCCTGTAACGAGCTATGGAGCGGTGTTAATGGGCCACTTGGCAAAACACCCCCCTCATCGACGGTTAAAACCTTCGCCTCTTGATTAGAGACCGCAAGAAGAACCGCTGCAAGTTCTGCATTTCCCGATTTCTGATTACTCATAAAGCCCTATTTAGATCTGATGTGACGGTGAAAAATGAGGGGATAATATAGCATACTCCCCCTTATCTCATGGCAGTAGCGAGCTGGTAAAGAATAAAAAAAGAGAGCTTTATCGCTCTCTTCTCATAGATACTCATTAAAGGGTCGATTGGGGCCTTAATCCCACTTCTCTTCCCCTTTAATCACTTTGGCACTCAACTCTAACGCCCCATCATCAAGATTGGGGTAAGCTCGCTTCATCGCCTCAATTAATTGAGCACTATTCTGCGCCTTCTCCGACTCCGCTAAAAAGCGCTCTAGATAAGCTTTGGAGAAGGTGAGATTTTCAGGTGAGAAGCTATTTCCCGCTCCAAAATGGCCTGGAATAACGATTTTTGGCTTGAGGCTCTCAAGATAGACTAAATCGGCAATCCAGCTCTCTTGACTCGCTCTGCTCTGCGTATCTGCAATAAAGAGGTGGCTATCGGCTGAGACGGAGATACCCCCAAGCAAAATTTTATCCGCTTCATTGAAGAGTGAGGTGCGTTTAGGATCTTTCCCAACAATTTTAAATGTATGCTCCCCAAATTGAACTTCACCTACAACCGCCTCAGGAAGGGTCACCGATGTTGGTGCATTCTCTTTTAGCGTCTCCTTCCAGACCTGTAACTTATTCGCTACTGTTGAGTTGATATGGTTAATCGTCTCTTTTGTGGCGTACGCTTTCGCTTTTGGAAATGCCTCTTGAATAAAAGGGAGACCAAAATAGTAATCAGGATCACCATGAGAGATGTAGATCCCCTCTAAGGTCAACCCTTGAGATTTAATATATTGGATAATCTTATCCGCATCCTCTTTTGAGAATTGGGTATCGATCAAAAAGGCGCGATTTCCATCACGAATCACGGTTGCCGTTGAGCCCATAATCGGATCGGGCGTGATCACATTATAGGTTAACTTCTCCCCCTGAATGCTCTTATAGAGGGGGGAGTGATTCCGTTTCTGCCCCATCTCTTCCCCCTCCGTTGCTGCTGTTGTTGTTACACCATCTGCGGCAAAGAGTGTCGCGGGTATAGTGAGCAATCCACTCATCAGAAGTGCTGAGTAGAGAAGAGTCTTTTTATTACGGCTCATAAGTTGCCTCCTTTGGCTTTTTTAGATCGCCCATTCACTATAGGAGGAAATGAATCAGTGAGATAATCATTTATTTATATCTCTAGCGGTCTCATTGATAAATTAATTTAACCAAGTAAACGTTAATGATTTCGCTCTTAGGGAAGATTTTTACAACTCTTTCCATATTTAAACTCTCTCTTATACCCCTCTATTTAATTGATTAATCGGATCAATTTTAAGGTAATCGATATTTGAGAATTATTCTTAAATAGAAGATACTGTAAATTGAGTTGAGCGATTCAACCAACAGAATTGAATGATCAAAAAGAAGGAGTGAATATGTGGGATAAGACCTATTCGAGCGATCAATTTTACTACGGCATCGCGCCCAATCAGTTCTTAGCTGAAGAGGTTGAGCATCTTCAAAACCCAATTTTAAGTCTTGGTGAGGGTGAGGGGAGAAATGGGGTCTTTCTCGCTGAGAAGGGCTTCGATCTTTTAGGGGTGGATAACTCTCAAGTGGGGTTAGATAAAGCGCACCTACTGGCGAAAAAACGGGGCGTTACCATTGAGACATTAAAGATCGATCTCAATGAGTATGAGCCACCTGCGGAGCACTTTGGCTCTGTTATCTCAATCTTTGCCCATATGCCGAGTGAAAATCGCCAAAAGATCTATAAAAAGGTGATTAAAACGTTAAAACCTGAAGGGATCTTTCTTCTTGAGGGGTATGAGAAAGCGCAGATCAACCGCAATACAGGGGGGCCTAAAAATGTAGATATGCTCCTCTCCCTTGCTGAGTTAAAAGAGGCATTTTCTGGTTTTGAGTTAATCATTGCAAGAGAGAAGGAGCGCCACGTTATTGAAGGAATCGGGCATACAGGATTGGCCAATGTGGTTCAATTTATCGCCCGTAAACCGAAATAGAGCTCCCAATCTCTCATCCATAAAAAAAGAGGGGTCTATCCCCTCTTTTTCTATCTTCTCCCCCCTTATCATTCACTTATAGAAGAGTGAAGAGCTCCTCTTTTGGAAGGCGTGATTTCTTTAAAGGGTAATTAAAATCCTCATCACTTCGATACCCAAGGGAAGCGACAACAACAGAATGTAATCCCTGCTCCTCTAAATTGAGCACTTCATCGAGCTTTTTAGGATCGAACCCCTCAATCGGAGTGGAATCGATATCGAGCGCAGCAGCCGCTAAGAGCAGATTGCCAAGCGCAATATAGAGCTGCTTCCCTGTCCACTCATTGAGCGCCGCTTCAGAATCATTATTGAGCCCGATGAAGAAGCGTCTCCCCTGATCATTCGCCTCTTTTGCCGCTTCATCTGCAAAGCGATGATCCGCATCCTCCTGCTCTAAAATCTTCTTAATATGCTCATCATCGATCCGATTCTTTGCGCAGAAGATCACAACGTGAGAAGCATCTAAAATACGGGGATGATTAAATTGAGAGATCCCTTCAGTAATCTTCCGCTTCCCCTCATCACTCTCTACGATGATAAAGTGCCACGGCTGGGAGTTAACAGAGGAGGGGGAATCTCGTAAAACATCGATCAATTGATCGATCTTCTCTTGAGGGATCTTCTTTGTAGGGTCATAAACTTTACAGGTGTAGCGACGCTTTGCGATCTTTGCAATATCCATCTTTTCACTCCTTTCTTATTGTTGAATCGAATCCTCTATCTTCGCAATTTTTCTCTCTACTGTGCAACTAAGAATCCCCTTTGAAGCTACATATTGAGCGCTCGGTTTCGATTAAAAAAATGATCTGGAATCCGCTCTATCGAATCATTTACGATGGAGGAGAAGAACCTTAGGAGGATCACTATGTCACTACATCAATTAGAGAATTTTATCGCCCGAAAGCCCACTACCGAGAAGATGCCGCTCCTCTTTTTAGGGCATGGGAGTCCGATGAATGCGATTGAGGAGAATCAGTTTACAAAAGCGTGGCGTAAAGTGGGAGCGATGCTTCCCCGCCCCACAGCGATTCTTACCATCTCAGCCCATTGGGAGACGCGCAACACACGGGTCACCGCTATGGAGCGGCCGAAGATTATCTACGACTTTTACAACTTCCCCCAAGCGCTCTATCAGTATCAATACCCCGCCAGTGGAGATGCTGAGCTCGCCAAAGAGATTCACCACTCTATCAATCAACATATTCTGCTCGATCATGAGTGGGGGCTCGATCACGGTACATGGTCCGTTTTAGCCCACCTCTATCCCAATGCGGATATCCCCGTTCTGCAATTGAGCCTAAATCATGAGCTCTCACCAAATGGGCATTACGAGCTGGCAAAAACACTCAAAAAACTACGCAGGAGAGGGGTGCTTATCTTGGGGAGTGGCAATATTGTGCATAATCTACGCCTTCTTGATATGAGAAAGAGGGACTCTGGTTTCGATTGGGCTGAAAAGGCGAATGCAGAGATGAGCCGCTGGATTATGGAGCAAGAGCATCAAAAATTGATTAACGCAGAAGCATTTGGAGAGGCGTTCCGTTTAGCGATCCCCACCAAGGAGCACTACCTCCCTTTGCTCTATATTCTTGGATTGCAAGAGCAAGGGGATGAGCTCCATCTCTTCAATAATCGCACGATTGCAGGCTCTCTTTCGATGACCTCACTCATTATCACCTAATTACGAGCACGATGATGATCCCGCAACCAGCGATCGAGCGCATTACTAAAAGCTTGACGATCTTTTGGGGTGAGCGCTTTAGGACCAGCTGTCTGAATTCCGCTTGCTCGTAAATTATCGTGAAACTCGCGCATCGTTAATTGCGCCTCAATACTCCCCGATTCGTAAAAAAAGCCTCGAGGATTGAGTGCACTTC
>JASLFR010000039.1 GCA_030150565.1 Cardiobacteriales bacterium
ATCGATTGTGATCGTGCCAGCCAAGTTAGTGACAACGGCATGACCGCCACGCCCCTCCTCAACAGTAATCTCAATATCATTGAGCACCTTAGAATCAAAATCGGATTGACCGGTCACCCCTTCACGATCTGCCCCCTCCCCTTCAATAGTGATGGCGGCAACATTACTTCCCTTCTCACCACTCACAAGGATCTTACCGCTAGCATTCTCAAGCTTAAAGGCACCCGCCTCATTCGCGGTTTGGAAATGGAGGGCGCTTCCTTCGGTACCACTCACCTTAAGATTATTCGCCGCATTTAAAGCTAATGCCGCCCCTTTATGAACCAACACACCATCTGCTTTACCGGCACCTTCTACGATTCCTTCACCTGACAGGGTCAGTTCGGTATTCTCATTCATTCTGATCGCTGCAGTACCATCGGTCGCAACGATATCCCCTTCTGTCTCGACAATAGAGGCTAGGTTATGTTTGTTATCTTGGTAGAGATCTAATCCCACCCCATTAACGACCACCTTCGAGCCCTGCTGATTCTCAAGCTGTCCCCCATTCACATAGATTCCGATCGCATCTTTGGCATCGCTAAAGTCGATCGAACCACTATGGATAAGCTTTCCTTCATTAATTAACTTATAACCATACGCCCCTTTTGTGGTATCCACATTCTGAGTATTAAGTTGGGCACTGGAGTGGGCGATTGTCAGGGTATGTTCTTTCCCATTCACTTCTCGTGGGTTACCATAAAGATCATAGTAATTACCATCGACGGTCATGGCCGTTGCATTCTCCCCTTTAAGGGAGATCATCGCATCTTCAGTTAAGGTGACATTACCAGCCTTATCCGTTCCTTCTCCCCCAGTTCCTGCTCCTGAAGTGACAAAAAAGCCCGTCGCCTCTTTCCCTAAGACATTCAAAATAACTGAATCATCCGCTGTCACCTGTGTGAAGCGATCCGCTACATAAAAACCACGGGATTCATCTCCATGAACATTAAAAGTATATTCAGATGGTGTTCCAGAGCTAGTATCAAACTCAAAAGCTGCGCCACCATCGACACGGAAAACTGATGATTTTTGCGCATTTAAATCAAAAGCGAGATCACCATCCGCAAACGTAACGGTAGAATCCCCCTTATTAACGTCATAACCAGAGGTCCAGAAGAGGGTCTGATTGCTAAACTGATTCTTCGCCCCTAAACCTAATACCGCTGCATTGTCGGAGACCTCAATCTTTCCCCCATTACGGGCATAAACGCCAATCGCATTATCTCCAACTAGATTAATTCTAGAATTATCTTTTAAGAGTGCCCGAGCCCCTGCTTCAACCTGCATCCCGATACGGCGATAATCCCCTTGGTCCTTATCATTTCCAACATTAATAACGCCATTGGCTTTATTATGGACAACCGCATCGCTTAAGCCCATAATTCCGATACTATCGCGACCAAAAACGTTGATAGTCCCTGCATTACCCGCATTGTCGTTATCTGTACCAGTACCTTTTGCAACACGAATTCCAAGGGTCTGTTCACCCCCTAAATCCATTACCCCTGTGGCACTATTGATGGCACTATTATTAGCATTCAACTCACCATTAAAGTTAATCCCTACACCATAAGTGAAGATTTCATCCTCACTTTGAGCATCTTCTGGGCGTATCCCGATCTGCATATGCCCTTTATTTTCTGCTCTTCCTGAGCTAGAGATATCTACAATATTGTGAACATTATTTCTTTGAAAATAACCATCATCATTATTCCCCCCCTTCTTTTTAAGGGCGATCTGATTTCCGTCACCATCAAACCCAATACCTAAAGTGACCGTCCCCCCCTCTTCATTCGTAAAAATTCCATTAGTACCTAAACTTATATTATTCAGCGTTTGCCAACTATTATTTGAGTCAGCACTATAAAAGTGCATATCGCCATTATTGCTTAGCTCTGCATCACTACCGTTTATATAGAAGGATTGCTGGTTATTAGCAAATATATTACCGTTATTAATATACTTTCCACTATTCACCTGTTCTCTATTAGAAGAAGCTGATCCCGTATTCCCTTTTCGATAACGTCCATCAGATTGATCATATCCAAATACTTTAGTCCCCTCTTGTGTGTACGTGGATTCCCCTGTTACTAAGACGTTTCCACCACTGCCAACAACATTATGAGTGTAATCGACACCTGTTGCCTGATCCGATAAGACAAGAACACGCCCACCACTGCTCTTTAATTGAGCTCCTTCCTCAATTGTTATTGAGGCCTCCTTACCCTTCACATTGAATAGAGAATTACTTCCACCTTTTTTATGTGCATCAGTGAGATATTGTGAGTTATCAACGCCACCCCCTTTATAGTGCAAAGTATAAAGCGTCTCAGAACTAATTCGTTTGAAAACCCTACTACTATTGACTAATTTGCCATACTCTTCTTGGTTTAAATGATTTGACTTAATTTCTTTAATAATAAATTCGTTATAAGCATCAAAATCTTCTTGACTTGCAATGGTAAACTCTTTTTTAACAAGCTGCTTATTATCATCATAATATTCAACAACTAATGGAGCAGCATTAGGATCAACCTTGTGAATGAACTCATTGACTGTGTAATTACTTACTTGGGATACCTCCTCATCAGGGAGCTTATAATCTTTCTCCGAAAAGGTTTCCGAACTCCCAAATGTCACATCAATATCAGTATTTCCGGAGACGACAATCTCTGCCTTCTTCTTAGTTTTGGTAGAATCGGCAATAAATAGACTGCTATCTTTGATGCCGGTCCCGCTAAAATTCCATTCAATTTTCTCCTTCTTGCCACTATCGAGCGTAAGTGTGCCATCGGTTACCTCCGCAAAAGCAAGTTGATAAAAAGGTTCATCAGGAATTTTCTCTTTAACTGAGATGCTTTTATTTACAGACGTTCGATAGGTTGATTCACGTATTCCTTTTTTAGCAATTGTTCGCACTACACCGCTATCATCTTTAAAATCAAATGTCCCATCATCGGCAATACTCAGATTTATTTGATTAGGCTGCACCCCTGTTTTGTTTAATTCCTTCGCCTCCTCAGGAGTTAATGGTGTGGCTCCATCTTTAGGTTTATTATTGGCTCTATCCCAATCTTCCGCTTTGTAGACTTTCAGAGAGCCTTCATCAATCAATTTACTAAAATCTTTAGTTTCTGTAGGGACCTTAAAATTCATCCCTTTAAAAATCTGCGTATCAGAATGATTATAATTATTGAGAAGATGCGCTCCTCCATTATCAATCTTTATCGCATGGTTCTTATAATTAGAGAGTTTCTCAAAAGTGACACTACCATCAGCATGATCAGTGCGCTTAGAAGGACGATACTGATCCTGCAAAGAGTGCTCCGTTACTTGAGCTACTCCCACGCCTAAAAGAGAACCTGCCACAAGAGATGCCGCAATGATCTTTTTAACCATTCCATGGCTATCACCCTTTTTTGCCCCTTTCGCTAATTCCGAAGCAACCACCAATTGGTTACTCCCCCGCTTTCTGACAATCCTATAAACTCTATTCATACACGTCCATCCTTGACTAAAAAACTATAGATACCATTAATGGTAATATTAAAAATTTAATTAATTCAAACCGCACAAATTCTACACAAAATAGAATAAATATCAATCATTAAGCGAATATCACACAGAAGTAACAATAAGAGAACAGACCAGTAGATCTCTTGAAATAAAAAATCTCATAAACTTGCCCTCTAGATACTAAACTCCTTAATCTTAAAATTAATATTAAAAATTGATTAAAAACAAAAAAAGAGCCTAGTAGAATTTAGGCTCTTTCATAGAGTAGTACAGACTTCTATTTTTGCTCTTCTATCTCTTCTCTATTTAGCTAAAAAAGATGAAAAAGGTATAGAGTGATGCAGAGACGTAGAGGATCGCAATACCTGATTGAATGATTGGGTGCGCCAAACGACCACAATTCCATTCAGGCTCTCGAGTCCCCTCTTTTCGTGCACGATTAAGCATCAAGATTGGTAATAATCCCATCATCATTCCAGAGAATGCACCTGTAAGACGTAAAATATCGACAAAACCGATCAATCCGCTATAAGCGATCAGAAAGGGGGGCGTCACAACAAGCGCAAGAGCAATCATGCGAAATTTAGGATCCATCTCCGATGGGAATTTCAATTTATCCACGATATTAGTTAAAAGACTCTGTCCGATCGCCCAGAAAGAGGTCATAAATGCACACATGGTAAAGATATTAGCGAGGAAGAATGCCCAACTACCGAGCGCCTCTCCCCAAGCAACTGTAACAACCTGTGTCACCTTCTCTGGACCATTTAGACCAAGTGCCGCCATCGGAACAATGATGAGCATCAACGCAATAATAATATTAGCGGTGATGATCGCCTTTGGTAGGCGTTTAATATCGCCACGAGAGTAGCCTCGAGCAAGCTCAGGAACAGAGTATTGCCCAATAAAGGTGAAGATAACCAATCCAAAAACAGGTATTGCAGAACCGATATTGAAATAGGTTAAATGGCTCGCCTTAATACCAGGGCCAAGAATGGTCGCTGTAACCAAAATTAAGATCATCAAAATCATTGCAGAGGTGATGATTGTTTCCGCTGCGCCTACCGCTTTTAACCCAAGCCAGACAACTACCACAGCGGGGATAAAGAAGAGTAGACTCCCTAAAATTGGGGGAATTCCCATCATCTGCGATAAGATCTGCCCGCTTCCTGTAGTGTAAGCAGTTAGAGCACCCACAGAATTACCAAAAACAGCAATGAACATTAACCACGCACCAACTTTGCCGATATATGTTTCAGCAAGACCGCTCAACTGCAGCGGACGTCGAGTACGTAAAGTCGCCTCAGCAACGTAGAGCATGGAGATTGTGGTAAATAACCCAATCAACAGAACCCAAAAGACTAAGACAGGAAAACCCGCAAGACGGCTCCCATAGGCAAGGCTCAAAATTCCAGCGCCGATGCTCGCCCCAACAATGATAAAGACCCCATCCCAAAATGAGATATCTTCAATTTTTAATGCCGACTCCTCAAAACCAGAGGGGCACGGCTCTTTAGTAGAGTGCTGTTCCATCTCCATTCTCCTCACTTTTTTTATTTGTTGTTATTAATTTTATCGATCTGAATCTCTCATTCTCTCTCTTTGATTCAGACCTCTTTAGCTATAGCACTGCTCTTCAAAATTAGCGAATAAAAAAAGCATCGCCCCTAGACGATGCTCTCCTCAATTCAAAAAATTAACGGATAAATCAACGAATCGATTCTCTCTTTTGCCTCTTTTTAATCCTAAAAAATTCCGTGCGAATGGAGCGCCTCCTCATCTTTAGGAATTTCCGCGGCACTGCTCCAGAGTTCAGCCAATACTCCCTCCTCGATTCGCCACAGATCGCAGTAAGCCATGCGCTGATTATTGATAGCCCCTTCCGATTGTACGAGAACAAAATGCCCCACCGCAATGGTGCGATGCACCTTTTGGTAGAGACGCACTTGCCCCTTCTCAGCTCCCGATCGGAGGAACTTAACAAAAGGCTCCCCTCCATCTTCAACATGTGGAATATGTTGAATCAGCCGCTCTTCATCAAGATAGGTGTAGAAGTGATCATAATTCCCCCCAATCATCACCGTTTGGTAGAGAGACTCGATCAATCTTTTATTAGCAGCTTCATCCCCCGCACCAATCTCTGTTGGCCCTTCATACTCGTTGTAGCCATCCGCCTCAGCGGGGATTTGAAGATTATCCCAATGCTCAACGATAAGATCATTCTCAACACGGTAAAGATCAAACCCCAGTAATCGATTATCCTCCTCATCCAATCCATCAAAGTAGCCATGCATTACTACATACTCACCATCTGTAAAGCCCCGCACCATTGTGTAGCGAAGTAGCGGGCCAGATTCGACAACTAAATCTCGTAAACCTGAAATAGAATCGGCGACAAATGGGGAGTGCTCAATAAAGTTGGGGGCGTAATAACGCTCAAGTGAACTTAAATCGTGCTCGGTAAAGAGCTCTTGATGGGCACGCTCAACAAATGTTAAAAGACTCTCTCTATTACTCATTCTATCTCCTCCTTTGAAGTAGAAATGGGGTGATTCTTAACTTTTTATCTCTATTTTTATTGTTATTTATTTGAATCACTCTAAGTTCAGCCTACTCCTCTTTTTTTAAGCGTGCAATAAAAAGAGCCTATAAAAACAGGCTCTTCTATTAATTTATATAATCTTATTCTCAAATAGTGTTGGGGACTATCCTTTTAAGCGATGATCCTCAAAAGCAGCCGCAACTTGGTAGATGAGCGCCTCTTCATAGTAATTTCCGATCAATTGCACCCCAACTGGAAGATAGACCTCCTCATAAGAGGCGATTCCTGCGGGGAATGAGAGTGAAGGAAGTCCACTAAAATTAGTTAATCCCGTAAATTTATTTAAGAGCTCCTTAACATGGATCTTCTCCCCATCAAAAGAGACGTAACGCTCATCCAACTTTTGAGGAAGAAGGGGGGTTGTTGGCGTGATGATAAGATCGGTCTCCTTAAAGAGCGCTTCAAATTCAGGATAGAGGCCACCCCGCTTCAACTCCTGCGCCAAGATATAATCGGACGCATCACTCCCTTTTCCAGAAAGCACCCGCTCAAGCACCTCTTCATCCCACATCTCAGGGCCAAACTCCTCAATATTTTCCCGATGAACGGTATACGCCTCCGCCTTCATTGTCTCCCAAAAGGCGGTGCGGGTATTATCGGGCTCTGGATAGAGAATCGGAATAATATCGGCCCCAAGATCAGAGAGAATCTGAATCGTCTCTTGGTAGATGCGCAAAATCTCTCCATCAATCTGGCGGAAATAATCATTCTGAGGCACCCCGATGCGAATGCCTGAGAGCTCCTCCCCAATTTTGGCACTATAGTTTCGATCAATCGTGTGGCGAGGGGTAGCGCTAGAGTGCTCATTTGCAATCACCTCTAATAGAAGCGCATTATCTCTTACCGTGCGGGTAATCGGTCCGACATGATCGAGCGTAGGAGCTAAAGGATAGACGTAATTATTACTTACAGCGCCGTAAGTGGGTTTCATTCCTACTGTTTGATTGAAGGCTGATGGAATACGCACTGAGCCCCCTGTATCGGTCCCAAGCGATCCATACCCCATGCAGCGCGCCACAGCGACGGCTGATCCGCTACTCGATCCTCCTGGAAAGCGGGTAGGATCGAAAGCGTGTTTTGTCGCCCCTGTTAATGAGCGATCCCCCGTTGCTCCATAAGCAAATTGATGTGTATTGGTCTTTCCTAAAATAATTGCGCCCGCCGCTTTTAGCTGCTCAACCACATAAGCATCCACCTTTGGAACAAAATCCTTAAAAATAGGAGAGCCCATCGTTGTAGGCATCAGATGGGTAAAAATATTATCTTTAATAGAGATTGGAACGCCGTGGAGAGGACCACGAATCTTCCCCTCTTTCAACTCCTCATCGAGCTCTTTTGCAAGGGTGAGCGCCCCCTCATGATCGAGGTAGACGAAAGCGTTAAATTTATGATTCTCATAATCGATATATTGAAGCGTTAACTCTGTGAGCGCCTCAATGGTAAAGTTTTTTTGAAGAATTTGATCCCGAACTTCAATCAATGATTGCGATAAAATCTCTGGCGATAGGCTCATAACATAGCTCCTTTTAGCTCAATTGGTTCTCTATTGATTCGACTCCATACCGCTTAATCTACCACTTTCTCCCCCATTAACGCGTAAAAATGATGCTCAAGGCGCTCATAATCTTCTGGCAAGCTAAGAGCAATCTTCGCCCGTTTCAACGCTAAACGCCCCATCACTTCTGCACTGCTTCGATAGAGAGCTTCATCACTCTCTTTAAGATGACGAAGCGATTTCTGTAGAGCGATCATCACCTCAATTAACGTCGCTCCATCTCGAGCGATAGGGGTGAAAAAATCATCAAAGAGATCATCAATGCATAAACGACTTAAATAGAGGTGGGGCCATACGATTTCGCTCCTATTTCGCTTTAATGCTTCACTAAAATTGGTAAAAAGGCGTGTACCTCGACTGATGACATCGATCGCTGTACCTGGATCATTAACCGCTGGAGAGAGTGCTCGAGAAGCAACCTCCGATAATACGGAGAAGCCAAAACGGGGGTCCTGCTCAAATGAACGCTGCGTTGAGATTGCAAATGCCTCCTCCACTTTTCGATTCTCTTCAGCGCTTAAACCGACGGTATAAGCGATCGGTGTTCGAATAGCGATAAAACTCCCCGCTCCCTCAACACAGTAGATTGCGCGCCCTGCCCCTTCGGAGAGTCTCCCTAACAGGGGAAGATCGATAAATTGCACATATCCACTCTTACTGCTCAGAATCTGAGTAGAATTTTCAGGGATAATGGGAGCATCCTCTAGCGGTGCCGCCCCTAGAGTTAACGATTGAGCCCGATCATTAAGCGCCCGTTCAGTTACCCGCTCCACTCGAGTTGTAGTCTCCCCTAATCGGCCAAACTGCGTTAAATGATTGATCCAGCGTAAAAGGTTATAAATGACAAAAACTAAGACCGCAAGTGTTGCAATGAAGAGGAGCACCTTCCCCCGCTCCCCATACAGCCCCATATTGAGAGCGATAATACCAACAACACTAAAGAGGAATGAGCCGATAAAACTTGAGAGCACATTTTGGGTTGTACTGTCTTGAATTAAGAGCTGCGTCGCCCGTGGAGTCGCGCCCCCACTTGCAGAACTATAAGCTGCCACCATCGTGCTTAAAGAGAAGGTGGTCACCGCTAACATGCTTGAAGAGAGGATATTTAAAATAGTATCAACAGCATCTGCACCAATTTTACCCACAATCGATTCAGGGAGATAATCATTCAACCAAAATCCCAAAAGGGCTGTTATCACTCCAAGCAGTGAGAAGAGAGTCGCCCGTACCCAGATCTCCTTCATCAGATGCCGAATATTCCATTTCACTAACGCCTTCACATCGCTCTCCTTATCAATTATCTCCCCTTTAGTGTAATCAAGAGAGTGGGGTGCGGTTATTAAATTAATAAAAGAGGAGGCTCCTCCTCAATGCAAGCATTAAATCACGCAGATGGGGGCTCATTAGGTAGAGTAAAGAGAGTGGATAGCAAGGGGTGATTCAATCCCTCCTCGCTCTTAAATGCTAATAATTATCATTTGCATTTACATCTTAAACCATTCAAGATGGAGCCATTCAAAAAAACAACATAAGAGGAGTTGATCACTATGAAACGTATTCACCGCAGCCTCATTACGCTTGTCGAGAAGGAGTATCTCACCCCCAACTTCTTACGAGCGACCTTCTACTGTAACGATATTGAGCCCTATCTTAAAACACCCCTTGGCGTTAATAATAAGCTCTTCTTTCCACCTGAAGGGGTAACCTTCACGGAGGAGAATCTCTTCTTTAGTGAAGCGGAGAATCGTTGGATCATAAAAGGGAGTGAGGAAACGCCCATCATTCGTACCTATACACACCGAAAAATTGATCCTGAGAAGCGATTAATCACTATCGATTTTGCGGTTCATGAAGGGGATACCATCGCTTGTGATTGGATCGTAAAGGCTGAAAAAGGGGCGATCTTAGGGATGGCGATGAAGATTGAGCATCGCCCTGCTGTAACGGATGCTAAAGAGTATCTCTTTATGGCGGATATGACAGGGATTCCTGTTGCATCAGCGCTGATTGAAGCACTCCCCGCCTCTGCTAATGTAACCGTTTTGGCTGAAATTCTCTCAGAAGAAGATAAATACCCCCACTTCACAGGCGCAGCAACAATTAATGTTGAGTGGGTAATCAATCCTGATCCTTCAAAAGGGAGCCCCCTTTTAGAGCGTCTCAAATCGCTTGAAAATCTCGATCAATTTGGAGATGGTCGTTACGCGCATGTAACGACTGAATATAGTACCGTTCGCTCAGTTCGCACTTTTCTAAGAGATGAGAGGCTCTGGGAGCGAGATGAAGTCTTTGCATGTGCTTATTGGCAGATTGGAAAGCGTGAAAATGAGCCTCGTCAAAAGCGGATGGAGGATTAACCTAATCTAAATGAGAGAGATTCTATGAGCTTCTTCCAACTCTTTAAAGCGCTGAGAAAATTCGCCTCCCCCTACCGCTGGCTCATTATCGCCACCTTAATTTTAACCTTTATCGGCGCCTTTGCCGCACAGGTGAATGCGCTTGTCCTTCGCTATGCGGTGGATTCCATCAACTATTTAGTGGAATCAGAGGCTCCCTTTGAAGCGGGGGCGAAACTGCTCATCACTATTGCAGCGATTCTTTTAGGGAAAGAGGTGATTAGCGCAATAGTCCAATTTGGGCAGAAATTTTATGGGGAGAAGTTACGAATCAACCTCTCAAAAGATCTTGTTGAGGCGATTGTGCACAAAATATTGGGCTATCGCCTCTCCTTCTTTCAGGCGCCTGAAAATGAGTCGGGGCGATTGCAGACCCGTATCGATCGAGGCGTTGCAAGCATCACCCGCTTAACTCAAAATTTCTTTGTCAATATCTTACCGATCTTCATGAGCTCCCTTATGGCGCTCATTCTGATGTTTAACGCTAATCTTTATATTGGGCTTGTGGGATTATCGGTTATTCCGCTCTACTACTTCATCTCAACCCGACAAGCAAAAAGGCTAAAAGGGCGCCGCAGAACCATTCGGGGATTTAGGGAGCAGCAGAGTCAAGGGATCTTATCGATCATCAACTCCATCACTGTCATTAAATCGTTTAACCGTGAAGCAAATGAGGAGAAGCGGCAGTTCACGCTCCAAAATGAGCTTAAAAGCAGTGAAACGAAGATGCGGCAGATGGGGTTTCTCTTCGATACTCTAAAATCTTTTGTGGATCAGATCGGTGTTGTCCTCATTATTCTGCTAAGCGCCTACTTCGTGCTTAAAGGTGAGATGAGCATCGGCGCAATTATGTTCCATATTCTACTCTTTAATAATGTCTCTGCCCCCATTCGGCAGTTACAACGCATCTATGATGATATGAGTGAGGCACTCATCTACTCTGAAGGGTATTTTGAGATTCTCTCAGCTCACGAGGAGAGAGAACCCTCTGGCAATTATAGAAGTGAAGCTCCTTCTGGAGTATTCAATGTTGAGAATGTAAGCTTCCAATACCCCAATGGCACTTGGGCGCTCAAAAATGTGAATTTAACTATTCCTAAAGGGAAAATCACTGCGATTGTTGGATTATCGGGAGCGGGAAAAAGTACCCTCATCAGCCTGCTTGATCGCTTTTATGAGCCGACAGAGGGGCAGATCTTCCTCGATAATATCCCCCTCACCCAATACGATACCCAATTTCTGCGGGAGCATATTGGGCTTGTCCTTCAAAAAAATCATATCTTTAGTGGCTCAATTGAGGAGAATATCCGTTACGGAAATCTCAATGCAACTGAGGCAGAGGTGAAAGAAGCGGCTCAAAAAGCCTCTATTCATGAGCAGATTGTAGCGATGGAGCATGGTTATCAGACCGATGCGCTCTCCCTCTCTGGAGGTCAACAGCAGAGAATCGCCATCGCCCGTATGTTTCTAAAAGATCCCCCCATCATCTTCCTCGATGAGCCAACAGCAAGCTTAGATGCAATCGCTACGGAGCAGATTAAAAATAGTCTCGATGCGATTAAAAAAGGGCGTACTGTTGTGATTATCTCCCACAGCCTCTCCCAAATTATTGATGCCGATTACACCTACGTTATGAAAGAGGGAACCGTTGTAGAATCAGGGAGACATCGGGAGCTCTACCGCAAAGGGGGCGTCTATGCTGATATCTTTGATGCGATGACTCGAAGCCTCAATCTCGATAAAATCATCGATCTAAAATCAGATCATAAGAGCGAATAAAAAAGCACCCAGATACCTCTACCTGAGCGCTTTTTTAGATAATCTTTAATTAAAAAAATTACTGCTGAGCCGCTTCAATCTCCTCTATCGCTTTTGGGACACGTCTCCCTGTGCTCACCTTAATGAGGTCATCACGGACCGCTTCAGGATTCTTAATAAAATCCATCACCAACCCTGCTAACGCATCTGCATGATTTGAGACATGCAACATCCCTAAACGGATCGGCTCATCACTTACAATTGCATTCACAAGAGCTGTGATAATTGGGGTATCACTATTCTCAATAAATTTACCTGAATGTAGATAGATAGTGCGCATTGCCACTTCATAATTTGGGTTTACTCTATTCATATATCTCCTCCAATATTATTCTTATTATCAATGAGTAATCGCTCTGGATTAGAGGGTTTCACTATAGCAACCTGAGCCTAAGAGGCAAGATATTGGGCGATTAAACTTTTAAATCTCTACTGCTCCCCTACTCTATCTTTTAGTAAAATGAGCTCTTAATCTATCGCATAAAAAGGAGAGTAAAATTATGGAAGAATTGCACCACCTAGCCCCCTTCATCTTTCTATTTGATGGGGAGAATGAGCTTGAGCTCTACTTCGATGCAGATGAGCGCTACGAAATTTTTGAAGATTATGATCAAAATCACTCAGCTGCGATTTGGGTCGACCTGATCGAGCTCTTTTTAGAGGAGAATCTCCCCGATCTATTGGGTGCTTTTGAGTATGAGCCTGATTATGATCGCTTCGTACTTCGGGGTGAATGTGAGGATGTTCGCCAATTTGCACTCGCTTTTCACCCCATTTTTCACGATGATGGAGAACTAGGTGCGCTAATCGAAGCGCTCTAAATCAATACAAGGGAGGAAGAGATGATCCATTATTCTATTTTAGATCTTGCCAATATTTATGAGGGGGAGAGTGCTGCTGATGCGTTTCAACGGACTCGTTCACTCGCTATTAAAGCTGATACTCTAGGCTATCGCCGTTTCTGGGTGGCTGAGCATCACAACATGGTCAATATCGCAAGTGCGGCAACCTCTCTTCTCATCGGCTATATTGCAGAGGCTACAGAGCGTATTAGAGTCGGTTCAGGTGGTGTTATGCTCCCTAATCACTCACCTCTCGTTATTGCTGAGCAATTTGGAACACTGGCATCCCTCTACCCAGATCGCATCGATCTTGGGGTAGGAAGAGCACCTGGTTCTGATGCTGCAACAAGTCGAGCTCTGCGGCGTCTCTCAACAAGAGCGGAGGAGTTCCCTCAAGATGTGGTTGAGCTCCTTCGTTACTTTAGTGATGAGTCACTCCCTATTGAAGCGATTCCTGGTAAAGGGCTCCATGTTCCTATCTGGATTTTAGGCTCATCCCTCTTTGGAGCACAATTAGCGGCTCACCTTGGGCTCCCTTACGCCTTTGCCGCTCACTTTGCTCCTGCCCATTTAGAGGCTGCTTTAGATGCCTATCATCAAAACTTTCGCCCCTCACCCTATTTAGAGAAGCCGTATGCGATGATCTGTATGAATGCAGTAGTAGCACCAACCGATGAGGAGGCTCAACATCTCTTCACCACAATGCAGCAAGCCTTTACACTTCTTCTAAGAGGCGCTAGAAGAGCGACACCTCCCCCCATTACAGAAGAAGAACTCTCTCGAATGCAGTTACCCCGTGAAAGAAGATATGTGAGTGAGACATTACGCTATTCAGCCGTCGGCTCTCCTGAAACGGTTAAATCGTTTATCCAAAATCTCCTTAAAAAACATGATGTAAAAGAGTTGATGTTTGCTGGAGCGATTTACGATAATGAGTTACGTCTGCGCTCTTTTACACTGCTCGATGCCGTTATGAATGAGATCAATAACGGCAAATAGTGAGCATTTTTTGCACTGTAAGAGATTCCTTATTGACGAACAAAATTAGTTCGCTATAATTGTTTCCCTAATGCGAGAGTGGCGGAATTGGTAGACGCACTGGATTTAGATTCCAGCGCCGAAAGGCGTGAGAGTTCAAGTCTCTCCTTTCGCACCATACAATGGTTTATGGTGATTTGATCACCTTGAATTTTCTCTAAAAGGTGCGGAAACGCACCTTTTTTTATTTCTAATCTGCAATTAGGTAAAAAAATATGTCAACTGTTGAAACTTTAGAAGGCCTTAAGCGCCGTATTCAGATCGAACTTGACGCAGCGGAGATCAACACTGAAGTTGAAAAACGTCTAAAAGATGTGGCGCGTCGCGTAAAAATTGATGGCTTCCGTCCAGGAAAAGTGCCAATGAAGCTCGTTCGCAGTATGCACGCTGAGCAGATTGAAAACGATGTTGTGAACGATCTTCTTGGTAAAAAATATCAGGAATTCATGCAAGAGAATAAAGAGATCAATCCTGCTGGCTATCCTGAAATTGCACCAGTTGAAGATAAACCTTACGCATTCACTGCAGAATTTGAAGTGCTCCCCACTTTTGAAATTCAAGGTTTAGATTCTCTTAAAGCTAAAAAGGTTACCGCAACGGTTGAAGAGAGCGATGTCGATAACATGATCGAAACGCTCCGCAAACAACAGACAACTTGGGAGAGTGTTGAGCGTGCAGCAGAGAAAGATGATCGTGTGAAGATCAACTTTGTAGGCAGCATCGATGGCGTTGAATTTGATGGTGGAAAAGGGAATGATGTTCCTTTAGTTCTTGGTTCAGGCTCAATGATCCCAGGCTTTGAAGAGGGCATCATCGGCATGAATAAAGGGGAGACTAAAGTTGTAGATGTCACCTTCCCTGAAGAGTATCAAGCTGAATCCCTCAAAGGGAAAGAGGCTCAATTTGAGATCACAGTAACTGAGATTGAGACCCCTAACCTTCCTGAGGTGAATGAAGATTTTGCAAAACTCTTCGGCATTACCGAAGGGGGTGTAGAAGCACTTCGCGCTGAGCTAAAAACAAATATGGAGCGTGAACTCAACAACACCATCCACACTCGCTTCAAAAATGAGTTAATGGATGCGTTAGCTGAAGCGAACAAAATCGATGTTCCCCAAGCACTCATCAATAGCGAAGTTCAAAATATGGCTCGCCAATCAAACTTCCCTGAAGCACAGAACCAAGAGCAAGCAGCCCAAATTATGGAGATTGCGCTTAGATCATTTGGAGAAGAGGCTGAAAAACGTGCTCGTTTAGGATTGATTGTTGGTCAATTAATCACTGAAAAAGAGATTGAACTTGAAGATAAATATGTCGATGCACGCCTCGAATCACTCGCAGCGACGTATGAAGATCCTCAAGAAGTGATCGAATACTTCAAGAGCGATGAGAATAGCATGCGCTCAATCCGCAATATTGCTCTAGAAGATCAAATTGTAGATCTTTTAGCAAAAGATGCTGTTATCACGGAAGAGAAAGTAAGCTTTGATGAGCTTATGAATCCTAACCGATAAATAGCAATCGGGGCATTATCGCTTGCAATATCTCAAATAGAGAAGATATAATGCCCTATTCGTCACTCTTTAATAGAGTGGTTTTAATATCAAACTTATATATCAAATTGAGGTGATGCTTAATGCCTTTCGTAAAAATTCGCGAAAATGAACCTTTCGAAGTTGCGCTTCGTCGTTTCAAGCGCTCAACAGAAAAAGCAGGAATTATTACAGAAGCTCGTGCTCGTGAGTTCTTTGAAAAACCCACAGAAGAGCGCAAGCGTAAGGCAGCGGCTGCGCAGAAGCGCCATTACAAACGTGTAATGCGTGACTCCAACCGCAGAGTTCGTTACTACTAAATTGTAGCTAATAGAACAGATTACAAAATAGAGCCTCGGTGAGATAATCATTGAGGCTTTTTTTATTACGTAAAGGGTACAAAATGCGTCTATTCAAATTTATCTCTCCCCTTCTCCTAATACTGATTGTTACAGGTTGCGCCACCAATAATTACCAAACCAACTTCAGTGAAAATGAAGTATACGGCTCGATTCGTTATGGCTATCAACACTCCTCTAAAAGCGGTTCAACCACTATCTCAAGCAGTAATGGCAATAATTACATCGGGATTCAGAGAACAAAAAAATAGAGCGCTATTTATATAGCGCCCTACTCTTCTAAGATCTAAACCCAAATCAATATCAATGACGGGCAACCATTAACTTCTTAATCTCAGCGATCGCCTTTGCTGGATTCAATCCTTTTGGACAAGTATTGGTACAGTTCATAATAGTATGACAACGGTAGAGCTTAAAAGGATCCTCTAAAGCATCCAAACGCTCACCTGTAAACTCATCACGACTATCAGAGATAAAACGATACGCTTGTAGAAGTACCGCAGGACCTAGATACTTATCTGAGTTCCACCAATAGCTTGGGCAGGATGTTGAACATGAAGCACAAAGGATGCACTCATAAGCTCCATCAATTTTGCGGCGCTCTTCAATAGATTGAAGACGCTCACGGGGTGGATTAGGTGTCTCACTCTGTAACCACGGTTTAATCGATGCATACTGAGCATAAAAGTGTGTTAAATCAGGAACAAGATCCTTAATCACTTCCATATGAGGAAGAGGATTAACCACAACCTCCGCTCCATCGATATCTTCAATCGCTTTAGTACACGCTAATGTATTTGTTCCACCGATATTCATAGCGCACGAACCACACACACCCTCACGGCATGAACGGCGCAAAGTAAGTGTTGGGTCAATATTATTTTTAATATAGAGTAGTGCATCTAAAATCATTGGACCACACTGATCTAAATCGACCTCATAACGATCATAACGGGGATTCTGCCCATCATCAGGATTCCAGCGATAGACTCTGAAAACGCGTTTGTTCGTCGCCTTCTCATCTTTGTAATACTCACCCTCTCTAATAATAGAGTTTGCGGGTAATTTAAACTCAGCCATAATAAATTTATTCCTTTACTCGTTGTTAAATGTAGAGAAAGAGAGCATGAAGCTCTCCCTCTAAATCATTAATAGACGCGCTCTTGTGGTTCAATATACTCAACTTCATCCGTCAATGTATAGGTATGAACAGGACGATAATCAAAGCGTACTTCACCATCTTCAGATAACCACGAATAAGTATGCTTCATCCACTGCTCATCATCACGCTTTGGATAATCTTCACGAGCGTGCGCACCACGAGATTCCGTACGATTATAAGCAGATTTAACTGTTGTCATCGCACAGACTAAAAGATTTGAGAGCTCTAACGTTTCAACTAAATCTGAGTTCCAAATTAAGCTGCGATCATGAACTTTAATATCTTTAAAGTCATTAAACGCCTCTTCAACACGCTTGATTCCATCTCTGAGCGTCTCTTCCATACGGAATACTGCAACATCTTCTTGCATTGCACGCTGCATCTTATCGCGAAGTTCTGCAGTTGGGATAGAGCCATCTGCATGACGAATCTTATCGAAACGATCTAAAATACGGATGATCTCATCAGTATCTAAATCACGCTGATCCGCATTTGGCTCAAGAATTTCAGCACAACGATTCGCCGCCGCACGTCCAAATACAACTAAGTCTAGAAGCGAGTTAGAACCTAAACGATTCGCACCATGTACAGAGACACACGCCGCTTCCCCAATCGCCATTAAGCCAGGAACAACCGCATCTGGATCTCCATCACGCATCGTTACAACTTCACCATGGTAATTCGTTGGAACACCACCCATGTTGTAGTGAACAGTAGGAATGACAGGAATCGGCTCTTTCGTTACATCAACGCCCGCAAAAATACGTGCACTCTCTGCAATACTTGGGAGACGCTCTTCAATCACCTCAGGGCCTAAATGCTCAAGATGGAGATAGATATGATCTTTACGAGGACCAACTCCACGCCCCTCACGAATCTCAATCAACATTGAGCGAGAGACAACATCACGCGATGCTAAATCCTTAGCTGAAGGTGCATAACGCTCCATAAAGCGCTCACCGTTTGAGTTGGTTAAATATCCACCCTCACCACGAACACCCTCTGTAATTAGACAGCCTGCGCCGTAAATACCTGTTGGGTGGAATTGAACAAACTCCATATCTTGGAGTGGAAGGCCGGCACGAGCCACCATCCCATTTCCATCACCTGTACACGTATGAGCAGAAGTTGCAGAGAAGTACGCTCGACCATAACCACCTGTCGCTAATACAACCATCTGCGCACGGAATACATGCATCGTACCTTCAGCAAGGTTCCAAGCAACAACACCGCGACACTCACCATCTTCCATGATGAGATCGAGTGCAAAATACTCAATATAGAATTCAGCATTATGCTTTAGTGATTGCTGATAAAGTGTGTGCAGCATCGCATGCCCTGTTCTATCTGCAGCTGCGCACGTTCTTTGCGCTTGCCCTTCACCAAAATTGGTCGTCATACCACCAAAAGGGCGCTGATAAATTTTTCCATCTTCTGTACGTGAGAAAGGCAGACCATAATGCTCAAGCTCTAAAATGGATGGAATCGCCTCACGACACATATATTCGATCGCATCTTGATCCCCTAACCAGTCTGACCCTTTAACCGTGTCATACATGTGCCAGCGCCAATCATCCTCACCCATATTTCCAAGAGCAGCAGAAACCCCACCTTGCGCTGCAACTGTGTGTGAACGAGTAGGGAAGACTTTAGTAACACACGCTGTCTTAAACCCTTTTTCCGCCATTCCAAGCGTTGCACGTAATCCAGCACCACCTGCACCTACAACAACTACGTCATAGACATGCTCTTCGATTTTATAATCTTTATACTCTTTTAAATTCATTTTACTTTAAACCTTACTATTTTAATTACGCTCTAAGAAATTACTTACGATCTAATGAGATATTAGAGCCGAATAGCAATCTTTAAGATCGCAATAACTGCAACTAAAGCGAAGAGCACTAAGAGTGATTTAAACACTGTCATCAGTGCAAGACGACGACCTACACGGCTGACATAGTCATCTGCAACCGCTTGTATCCCCACAATTCCATGGTACGTTCCTACGACAATAAGAGCGATGAGAAGCGCTGCATTAATCGGTGAACCGATCCATGTAGTCACCTCACCAAAACCTTGATTGATATAGTATGCAAAAGAGAAGGAGAACCAGATGAAGAGCACGGCTAAAATAACTGCTGAAATCTTCTGATTTAACCAGCTACGCGATCCGCTCTTTGCAGAACCAAGCCCCTTCACTCTTCCTAGCGGTGATTGATGTTCTCTATTTCCACTCATCATTTAACTCCTATGAAAAAAAGCCAACCGCTAAGATAGCGATCGCTAAAAGAGGGGCACAAATCTGTACCAACGCTGCCGATTTTTTCGCCTCAGGGATTGTTAACCCCCTCCCCATATCCCAAAAGAGGTGGCGAATACCGTTACAGAAGTGATAACACGCTGCAAAAGTACCAATCACAACGAAGATCATTACAAACCAGTTTGTTAAGAAGCTCTGCATCTTAGCGAGGGAGTTAGGCCCACCTGCCGCTGCAATCAACCATGCAGCAACTACCAATAGAATGAAGACCAGTGAAATTCCCGACAAACGATGAAGAAAACTCATCACTGATGTGATTTGAAACTTATAGCCCTTTCCATACCCATTCGCTAGCTGCCCTTTGGTCGCTAACATAAAGGGGGAGATTGGCCGCTTACCCTGACTCATAATGCCTCCGTTTTGAAAATGAAGTCGTAAAAAATGCCGTGTGCAACGGTGATCATTTTGCCAACATACTGGTAAAATTTCAACTCCACACTACCAAACCACTACGAAAAGAGGAGAATCGCTAAATTACTCCATTTTTACGAGCGTTCCAACGCTTCTATAGGGGCTAAATCGGCCGCCCGTTTTGCAGGAAAATAGCCAAAAAGAATCCCTATTAAGAAGGAGGAGAAGAAGGCTAAAATAATCGAAAGTGGGGAAAAACTTAACGCGATAGAATCCCCCGCACTCTGATTCACTAACGCCCCAATAGAGAGCGCAAAGGCAAGACCAATCACCCCTCCCAAGATACAGACGAGAATCGATTCAATTAAAAATTGTTGAGAGACATCGCTCTTACGCGCCCCAACTGCCATCCTCATCCCGATCTCTTTTGTGCGCTCAGCTACCGATACCAACATAATATTCATCACCCCAATCCCCCCTACAAGGAGCGAAATGAGCGCGATGGATGTAATAAGGATGCGCATCACAAGCGTCGTCGACTCGATGGTTTCCCGAATTGTATCGGCATTAAAGATGAAGAAATCCTTCTTCCCATGAAGTTGCATCATAATGTCGGTAATCGCCTGCTCTGCAAGCTTAATATTGATCTCATCTTTTACCCGCACAGTAATATTGCGCAAAGATGATTGACCGAGCATCCGCTTCATCGCAGTTGAGTAAGGGATCCAGATCGTCATATTTCCACTCGATCCCCCCATCCCTTCCGCTTTCGACTTTGCTACCCCAATCACCCGCACAGGCAGATGATTGAGCATGATTACCTCACCGATCGGATCTCCACCATTAGGAAAGAGCGTATCGACACTATTGAGATCCAACACCGCTTCAAGCGCAAGTGTCGCTTCACTCACCTCATTAAAAGCGACCCCCTGAATCAATTCATACCCTTGAACATCAAAAAACTGATGCCCAACCCCCTGAATTGAAGCATTGACTGCTGAGATATTTTGGTAACGCACTCCCGTTGAGGTGGAGACAACTGGCGTCACACTATGGATAAAGGGTTGCTGCTGCAGCACTCGCACATCGCTCGGTTTTAATGATTGAATTCTCCCCGAACGCCGATCTCCAAAACCACTTCCTGGATAGATGGTTAATGTACTTGTCCCCATTGCATTGATATTTTCGAGAATCTTCTCTGTCGATCCCTTTCCTAAAGCGATTACTAACACTACAGAAGCGATACCGATAATAATTCCAAGCATCGTTAAAAAGGTGCGCATCCGCTGCATCGACATCGAGATAATCGCCATATTAAACGCATTAAAAAAGCGTTGCAGAATAAGGGAGTAAGCGTTGCTCTTCTTAAATCGCTTAGGCGCACTTGCCCCCTCTAATTGAGATTCACGATTGAGCCGATCATCAATAATAAGCCCATCTTTAATCTCAATGATTCGATCTGCGTGCGCTGCAACCTCTTCATCATGCGTCACCATAATGACGGTGTGCCCCGCTTCATTTAACTCTTTAAGAATCTCTAAGACCGCTTTTCCACTCTCACTATCGAGCGCGCCTGTCGGTTCATCCGCTAAGATAATCTCCCCACCATTCATAAGCGCACGAGCAATACTGACACGCTGCTGCTGCCCTCCAGAGAGCTGCGTTGGGTAATAATCGGCTCGCTCTTCAAGCCCAAGCGATTGGAGCAACGCTTGCGCCCTTTCACTCCGCTCCTTTGGAGGCATTCCATAATAGATGGCGGGCATCTCCACATTCCCTTTAGCCGTTAAGGTATTGAGAAGATGGTAACGCTGAAAGATAAAGCCGAAATGCTCACGACGAAGTTGCGCCAACTCATCATCACTATATTCAGAGATATCGCGCCCTTTAAAGTGATAACGCCCCGCTGAGCGCTCATCTAGCCCCCCGATCAGGTTCATCAAAGTCGACTTACCTGAACCAGAAGCCCCCATAATCGCAATAAATTCCCCTTGATGGATCGTAAGATCAATCCCTTTAAGGACATCAACAGTTAATTCTCCCGCCTGAAAGGAGCGATAAATCCCCTCCAATTGAATGAGCGGCTCTCTCTTTTTCTCCATTATCGGCGCCCTCTTGGAATCGCTCTAGGGTGAGAGATTCCACCCCCCACCTTCTGATCGAGCAGCTCATAAGTCACCACCTCTTCCCCTTCACTCAACCCAGAGATCACCTCGGTTGAGACATTATTAGAGATTCCAAGTTCAACCTCACGTGGCTCGATGCTCTCCCCCTTTTTCACCCAGACGATCGCTCTCCCTCTCTCCACAGATGGGGCTTCAAATCCGCTCGGCTGAAAACGGGTCGCCATTGAGGGGATCATCAAAACATCTCTCGCCTCATTAGTGATGAGATAGAGCTGAGCAGTCATATCGATATAGAACTTCCCTTCACTATTCTCAACATCAAATAGTCCGTTGTAGTAGATCGCCTCCCCCACATTATTCGCTGTATTACCCACTAAAGTATTTTGAAAGGTCTCTGTTGCGGGCTCAACTTGGCGCAAAACCGCTTCATACTTTCGATTTGGCTCCCCCAAGATGGTGAAATAGGCACGCATCCCCTCTCTCACTTTTGTAATATCAGCTTCTGAAATTTGCGCTTTAATGGTCATCATCGAAAGATCTGCAATCTTTACAAGCGTAGGGGCCGATTGTACGGCGTTCACCGTCTGCCCCTCTTTTACAATCTTCGCAACAATGGTCCCATCAATGGGGGAGCGAATTTTAGTGTAGGAGAGATTCAGGTTAGCAGTATCAAGTGCGATCTGTGCCTGATCCACCTGCGCTGTTAACGCCTCTAACTCCGCCTCTAAGACTTTAAGATTCGCTTCAGCTAGATCGAGATCTGATTGTGTGGTTGCCCCCCCTTTAATGAGCCGTTTTTGCCGCTCATAATTGATGCGTGCATTGATTAACTGAGCCTCTTTCGCCACTTTTGAGGAGATGCTATTTTTAAGGCGCGCCTCACTATCCTTCACATTATTCTGTTGTGGAAGGTCATCGATCTCTACAATCAACTCCCCCTTCTTCACCCGATCCCCAAGAGCGACATGCATCTTCTGAATCTGCCCTGATACCTGCGCCCCGACATCTACCTGTTGAGAAGCTTCCAATTTTCCATCCGCCAAGATATTGACCTCAAGATCCCCCCGCTTCACCGCCTCGCTTAGATAGAGTGCCCCCACTTTTGGTTTAAAAGCGAGATAAGCTAAACCGATCGCCACCACGATTATTAGAAGAATTAAGATACCTTTTTTTCGTTTCATCAAAATGTTCAACTCTCTATATCAAGAAATATGCTCATTAAGCGCCATTGTTGCCACTCAATTGTAAAATTGTGTCAGGGGTACTCTACTCGCAGAAAAGGGGATCTCCCGTTATAATCGGACTCTTTCCCCTACCGCCTACTGATGGAGACCCAATCGATGCCTATTATAATCTTTATCGCCCTAATTACCCTCATTGTTACCATACTTATTCTCTATTTTCAGAGGCGTATCGCTCTACTTAAAAGGGAGCAGCTCGCTCTCTATCTTGAAGAGCTAGAAGGGCTCGATCAGCGTCATGCGGAGCTTCTCCATCTCCAATCATGCAGTGATGCTGAGTATGAAGCGCACGCTAAAGTCCTAAAAGCGGAACTTAAAAGTGAGACGGAAGATTCCAAAAAAGTTGCTCTCTATGAGACGCTCGCTCAACTTGAAGAGGAGCAGAGGGCTCAAAATGAGGATTTTGGAGCGCTGCGCTCCTCGCTTGAATCAAAAATAGAGCACATTCTTGATCAGATTGAGCGAATCGATCCAAAGATCGCTGCATCGTGGCGTTAATATTCTATTAACCTGCTATCTTTAACCCAACTCCATTTATCATCATTCCATGAGGTTTATTGTGAAGAGAGAAGAACGCACCTTAACTGCGCTAGATTTAGCCCTTGTGATTCAACATCGTGAGAAGAGCGATGAAGAGAACCCCCATTATCTCAATAAAGAGAAGAGCACAGAGCTTTTACAACTGATTGGACAAGCGATGGCGACCGAATATCCCGACATTGCTAAGAGTGGTTTGATCGGCGTTGGCTCCATCTACCATCTAAATCAGATCATTCGCCCCAATTTCCCCCTCTTCACCCAGCTCTTTGAGCTCGCTAAAATCCGTTTTCGCCCCAATAACTTCAAACCCGCTATTATCGGCATAGGGACAGATCAACCCCACTTTGAGATTGATCTTTTCAATAGAGAGAGCACCGATTTTAAAGAGGTGTTGCAGGTACTTCCCCTCCTCTCGATCTTGCCAAATGAACCTGAGTCGGTCGCCCTTTTTGAGGAGCTTGAGCGCTCACTCATCACAAAGACTCACCTTAGCCAGACACTCGTTACCTTTGTGGAGCGGGAGTTCAATATTGAGGTGGAGAATATCAGCCTCGTGACGCTTGGGGATCTCAATGGGCTCTTCGCCTCACAGCTGATTCAAATTGGGCTTGAAGAGCTCTGGAATATTATGCAAGCGGTGATCTTCAATCTCGATGAGTTAATTACAACACTTGGTAGCGGGCATACCCTCTACTGGAAGCATGATGAGGTGGCGATTCTGCTCCCCCATCAATCGATCTATAGTGAAGCGATGAAGGATTACAACCAATCTTACGAGATGTTTCAACTCACCACTCGCCGTTTAACCCATCTCTTTAAAACTCATAAGATTCCCTACCAAGAGTGCACCCTCTTCAACCCCCAACTCTTCCAAAAAGAGATCACAATCGAAAAGGCAAAAGAGGCATTAAATCAACATATTAAAGCGCTATAATTGCTTTTTTAGATAGAGGGGAACGCTCCCATTTTTTCATTAAATGGGGAAATAGCGCTTTCCCCTTTCCATTCACTCTCCCTCTGTTATAGTGAATTCACATCAAGAATAAAACCAACAAGGAGAGATGAAAAATGAAAAACTTAAATAAAAAAACAATCGCAACCCTCTTAGCTGCGACCTTAATTGGTGGTGTCGCCTCTGCGCAGAGTCAAAATGCTGCTGATGTAGCGCCTGAGCATGAGCGAATTCAAGAGTCGATCAACCATCTCGATCCCCAAAATGAGCGGGATATCAAAAAAGAGGTGGAAGCGCGCCACAACAATACCGCTAATGAGAGCGTCAGTGATGAAGCGGTCAATGTTCTTGAATCTAAGAAAGATTTTCCAGATACAAAGAGCAATAAAGGGGCTGCAGAGAATGATGAAGCGATCGACAACGCTTTTAAACAGCTCGACTCTCGTAAAGACTTCCCAGAAGAACGGGGGAATTCTAAAAGCCAACAAGTAAAAGAGCATCGTGATGCTGCAGGTGATGAGGTTCTACTCCCTGTTGATGAAAAGAGTGGGAAGTATGCGGTAAATATCGATCATTCTGATCAAGTGCGTGCGTTAAAAGAGCACATCATTGAGCGAACTGGTGGAACAATCGAGTTTATCACTGTCGCTGAAGTGACCGATAGCGCAGCAGATAAGAGCTACTACGTTGATGTTGTCTACAAATTGAAAAATGATGCAGGTAAAGATGAGCTCTACCACGCAAAAGGGAAATTTGATGCCAATGGCTCCTTTGTTGATCTTGTCAACGAAGGGGAGTATCTCCGCAAATAACCTTAAAGAGTAGAGAGATTACCCACTTACTGGGTAGATAAGAGGCTTAGGGCGAATGCTCTAAGCTTTTTTTATTGCGCTAAAAACTCTTTTGTAAACATTTGATCACTTAAGAGTTGACCTCCCTCCACTTTCCCTCTATGATCTCCTAAAATGTAATCAAATGTTCACAAATCGAGATCGATTTCACTTTAGGAGTCACACTATGTTGCGATCACTACTGCGCACAATTTTAAAATTCTTCTACACCATTGAGTGCTCATTCTCTGAAGAAGCGACGAAGAGCAACGGCATTATTGTCTGTAATCATCAATCTTTTCTCGATGGGCTTCTGCTTGGGCTCTTTCTACCGCAAGCCCCCCTCTTTGTGATCGATCGTAAGATTGCAGAGCGCTGGTACTTCAAACTCCCTCTACGCTTTATTGATCACGTCACCATCGATAGTGATCACCCGATGTCGATTAAATATCTGGTGGAGATTGCAAAATCGGGGCGCTCGATTGTGGTCTTCCCTGAAGGAAGAATCACTATTACAGGGAGCTTTATGAAGTTTTATGAAGGTTCAGCCTTTGTCGCTTATAGGGCGGGCGTTCCCCTCATCCCCGTCTATCTTGATGGAGCTGAATTTACCTACTTTAGCCGCCTGAAGGGGGTGGTGAAACGGCGCCTTTTTACCCCTATTCGAATCACAATGGCAGATCCTTTTAAGGTGGAGATTCCCCCCCATCTATCGGGGCGTGAGCGCCGAGCTTACCTTGCAGATCACACCCATCGCCTCTTTATGGATTTTAGAGTTGCTCAATATCGACCGACAACACTCTTTGAATCGCTCCTCACTGCAAAACGGCAATTTGGGGCAGATCATCTCTGTGCTGAGGATATTGAGTATAAACCGCTCACCTATCGTCAATTGATTAAACGCTCCCTTGCTGTAGGAAGAGTCTTAGCCAAAGAGAGCAATCCTAAGGAGCGGATCGGGATTCTGCTTCCAAATGCGCTCATTACTGCTCTCTCAATTATGGGGGCGAGCAGCCAAAACCGTATTCCCGCACTCCTCAACTACACAGCGGGGGTGGATGGGTTACAAGCGGCTATTGATGCTGCTAATCTTAAAAAGGTGCTCACTTCTCGTAAGTTTATTGAGAAAGCGAATTTAACAGAGGTGATTGCAGAGCTTAAAGGGGTTGAATGGCTCTATGCTGAAGATCTCCCCCATAAACTCTCAGCGATCGATAAACTTTGGCTCCTTAAAACCCTCACCAATCCCATGAAGTATCTTCCAAAGATCGATCCAAATGATGAGGCGGTGGTGCTCTTCACCTCTGGCTCAGAAGGGAAGCCGAAAGGGGTGGTTCATACCCATAAATCGCTCCTAAGTAATGTAGAGCAGCTCCGCACAGTCGCTGATTTTACAACGCAAGATAAATTTATGATCACGCTCCCCCTCTTCCACGCTTTTGGATTGACAGTGGGAACCTTTCTTCCATTAATCTCGGGCGCAAAGGTCTTCTACTACCCTTCTCCACTCCATTACCGAGTGATTCCTGAAGTGATCTATCAAACCCAAGCGACCGTTCTTTTTGGCACCTCAACCTTTCTCTACAACTATGCTCGTCGAGGGAGTGCGTACGACTTTGCCTCTCTTCGATATGTGATTGCAGGCGCTGAACGCCTCTCTGAAGAGACGAGAGTGCTCTGGCAGGAGAAGATCGGCCAACGAATTTTAGAAGGGTATGGGGTAACGGAGTGCGCCCCTGTTATCTCCATCAACGTTCCGATGAATTATAAATTGGGTACCGTTGGGCGTATTCTTCCCAATATGGAGTATCGCCTCACCCCCGTTGACGGGATTGAGAAAGGGGGGGAGCTAATCGTTAAAGGGGATAATGTCATGGCAGGCTACCTCTTTGCTGATGATCAAGAGGGAACGCTACATCCTGCTCAATATGAGGGTGAAAAAGGGTGGTACGCAACGGGGGATATTGTTGAAATTGATAAAGAGGGGTATATCACCATTAAAGGGCGCGCTAAACGGTTTGCAAAGATCTCAGGGGAGATGATCTCCCTTGAAGTGGTGGAGAATCTTATGAAAGAGAGCTACCCAAAAGGGGATCACGCCGCTACGATTGTTCGTGATCTTAAACGGGGGGAGAGCATCATCATCTATACGACAGAGAAACGGTATGAGCGCAAGCATCTCATCGCTACTGCACAAAAACTTGGGGTGAGTATGTTAGCGATTCCTAAAGAGGTGCACCATTTAGAGGAGATTCCGCTCTTAGGTTCAGGGAAGATCGATTACGTCACCTTAAATCGTTTAGCTGAGGTGCCCCATGAATCGGCATAATCCCCCCTCTGAACGCCTCTTTAATCGAGGTCTATTGATGGTTTCGGGAGCGCAATTCTTCTCAGCGCTCGCCGATAACGCCCTCTTCTTCCTCCTCTTAGAGCTTCTCTATCAAGAGAGTGCTGCAAGCTATAGCAAATATCTACTGCAAGCGGTCTTTATCAGCTTCTATCTACTCCTTGCGCCGCTCGTTGGACTCCTTGCTGATCATCAGCCTAAAGGGAGAGTACTCCTTTGGGGAAATGGAGTTAAGCTGCTCGGCATGGCGCTCCTCTTCTTTCAGATCAACCCCTATCTTGCTTACGGTATTGTCGGCTTTGGTGCTGCGCTCTACTCCCCTGCAAAATTTGGGATTTTGAGCGAACTGGTAACAGAGCGCCACCTTGTACGCGCCAACAGCTTAGTGGAAGGGAGCACTATTGTTGCGATTCTACTTGGCACCTACTTTGGAGGTCTACTCGCTGCCAATAATCTGCCGCTCGCAACCCTCTTCCCCCTTACCATTTATGGGATCGCCCTCCTCTTCAACTACGCTATTCCAAAGCTTCCCCCTCTTAGGGAAGAGCCCCTCCCCTTTAAAACACTCTTTCCCAATTTTAAGGAGCGAATGAAGGAGCTCTTTAAGGATCGAGAAGCGCGCTTTGCAATTTTTGGAACCTCCCTCTTTTGGGGAGCCGCCGCTACTTTGCGCCTTCTGCTGGATGATTGGGTACGCCAAAATTTGAGTAACTCGATCGAGATGGTCTCCCTTCTCAATGCAGTAGTGGGGATCGGCATTGTGATCGGCTCACTTCTAGCCGCTCTCTTTATTCGTCTAAGTCAGATTCACCACGCTCTCTATGCTGGCATTTTAATGGGGCTCTTCACAACTCTCTTTGCGCTTCAATCCTCAACCACTTTAACGATTATTCTGTTGATTGGAATTGGATTACTTGGGGGGCTCTTTATGATTCCGCTCAACGCTCTTCTACAAGCTCGAGGGCAGGCGTTTCAGAGTACAGGGCAAGCGGTCGCTGTACAAAATTTTGCTGAAAATTTGGTGATGCTCTTGATGATGGCTATTTTTGGTGGATTGAGCGCCTTCTCCCTGCCACCACAATGGCTGATGGCGACCTTTGGCCTACTCTTTGTTGGGGCGATTCTCCTCCTTGCCCGCTCACTTAAGAGAGAGCGCTCGATAAAATAATCCTCATAACCCTTTTAAATAACAGGAGGATTGCATCCCCCATCAATCATCCCCATTATGGAGACTCAACCCTGAATAATTGAGGAGAGTAGAGTCATGAGAAGAGTAATGTTCACCCAGCCAGCGCGTCCAACAGAAGATGGAGCGGGCGTAAAATTGAAACGGGTCTTCGATAGCCGCCTCTATCATGAGAGCGACCCCTTCATTATGCTCGATGAGTTTGGCTCAACCGAAGCGGATGATTATATTGCAGGTTTTCCCCCTCATCCCCATAAAGGGTTCGATACCCTCACCTTCATGCTGAAAGGGCGTATGACTCATGAAGATAGTAGCGGTAATCGGGGGGAGATCTCCGATTACGGCGTACAGTGGATGCAGACAGGGCGTGGAATCATCCATAGCGAGATGCCCGCTCAAAATGAGGGGGAGATGAGAGGAATGCAGTTTTGGCTCAATATCCCCCATAAAGAGAAATCGAAAGCGCCCAATTATCTCGATTACAAGACAGAAGCTATCCCCTACCAAAATCAGACCATTCGCCTCGTTGCTGGTGAGTTTGAAGGGTACAAGACCCCCTATCAACCAGAAGCGACCGATATCCTCATTCTCCACCTTACAATTGAGTCGGAAGATGAGGTGACCCTTTCGCTAAAAGAGGGGTACACCGCCATGATCTACTCTCTAAATGGGGCATTCACTCTTGGCGATTCTCGAATCAATAGTGGTGAATTGGGGTTACTCTCTAAAGAGGGGGCTCTCTCTCTTAAAGGAGAGATAGGGGGTGAGTTGATGATCATTAGCGGAAAGCCACTCAAAGAGCCGATGGTGCAGCACGGCCCCTTTGTCATGGGGAGCGATGAGGAGATTCGCACCGCTTTTGCTGAGTATCGAGCGGGAAAATTGGGTAGACTCTAATATCGATCAACACCATCTATAAGGAGGAGCTTCGATGGCAACCATTCAACTTAATGGGGAGAATCGCCCCGTCAACACCCTTTTTTGCATTGGGCGCAATTATGTAAAACATGTAGAAGAGCTCAATAACTCACTTCCAACAGAGCCGCTTGTCTTCTTTAAGCCCCCCTCTGCACTCGCCTACTCTGGTGAACAGATTACCCTCCCCCCCTATTCAGAAAATATCCATTTTGAGGGGGAGCTACTCCTCTATATTGGGGATCTTTCGGGGAAAGATGGGCGTAATATTGGTAAAGAGGAGGCGCTCTCCATCATTGAAGGGGTTGGAGTTGGGATCGATCTCACCGCTCGAGATGTCCAAGATTATGAGAAGAGCCGCGGATATCCATGGTCGAAGAGTAAGTGCTTCCCTCAATCTGCTTGCGTCAGTCAATTTATCTCCGCTCATGAGGTGAGTGATCTTAACCGTATTGAGTATGAACTTCACTTAAATGGTGAGCGGAGACAGAGAGGGGATACAACGTTGATGATCTTCCCGCTCCCTGAGATGATTCACTACCTCTCCCACACATATGGATTGAGTGAGGGGGATATCATCTTTACAGGGACGCCTGAAGGGGTTGCCCCTGTTACAAAGGGGGATAAAATCGAGCTAACACTTCTCAATACCCCTTTAAACGCACAATTTCATTTCTAAAAGCGAAAGATTGATCTACGATAGAGCCGCTCATGATGCATATTTCATGAGCGTTTTTCATGTAATGCGAAAAAAGGGGTTATGACTCAAACTCAACATCTCACGCCTAAGATGCTCCTCAAAGAGCATTTTGGATATGACCAATTTCGTGAAGGGCAGAAACCGCTAATCGAGGCGGCGCTCTTAGGGCGTGATCATCTTGCCATTATGCCAACGGGTGGGGGAAAATCGCTCTGCTATCAGCTCCCAGCTCTGCTGCTTGAAGGGTTGACGATTGTGATCTCTCCGCTCATTGCATTGATGGAGGATCAAGTTCGTACTCTAAATGAGCGGGGGATCTCCGCCACCTTTATCAATAGCTCTCTCACTCCTGAAGCGATTTACACCCGCATCAAAGCGATTCAGAATCAGGAATATCACCTCCTCTATCTTGCACCTGAGAGTCTACAGAGCCGCTGGATTGGGCAACTTTTTCTCAGCTCCCCTAATAATAGAAGACCCAACATTCCTCTAATTGCGATCGATGAAGCGCACTGTATTGTGCAGTGGGGGCACGATTTTCGCCCCGCTTATCTCTCTCTCCCCCACTTTATTCACCATTTAAAACGTATGGGGCAGAATCCCACCATTGGCGCTTATACTGCGACTGCCACCCCAAAAATGAGAGAAGAGATTAAGCGACTCCTAAATCTGAATACGCCTCTTGAGGTGGTAACAGGTTTTGATCGAAGCAATCTCTACTACCGAGTCATTAAGAGCCGAGATAAAAAGGGGGCACTGCTTCGCTTCTTAGCGAATCAAGCGAGGGGGCAAGCGGGAATTATCTACTGCCTAACCCGAAAAGAGGTGGAGGAGCTGACGGTTGAGCTCTCTGCCAAAGGGTATCGCTGCCGCCGCTACCATGCGGGATTGAGCAGTGAGGAGCGCTCCTCTAATCAGCACGACTTTCTTGATGGCAAGATCGATATCATGATCGCTACCAACGCTTTCGGCATGGGGATTGATAAAGCAGATGTTCGCTTTGTCCTCCACTACTCCCTACCCCATACATTAGAGGCGTACTATCAAGAGGCAGGAAGAGCGGGGCGAGATGGTGCTCCTGCAACAGCGCTTCTCCTCTTTGATCAGAGAGATCTACAAAAGGTGCGATATTTTATCGAACTAGAGCAAGATTCCGAGCGGCGCGCCATTCGTTATAAGAGTCTCTATGCCCTTCTTGCCTACGCCGCATCTGACCGCTGTTTACGCCAGAAAATCATTCACCATTTTAGTGATAAGAAGAGTGAGATTCCCTGCCACTACTGTGGAAATTGTGATCATCAAGAGACGTTAATCGATGGAACTTACAGAGCGCGGGTACTCCTCTCCACAATTCATCATCTCTCCCACAATGCCCCTCTAAAAACTATCCTTGCTGTAGTACAGGGGAAGAAGTGGGCGGCCAACTCCCCCTTCTACTCAAAAATCTCCACCTTTAAGCAGTTAGCGAATGCATCGGCACTCGATCTAACAACGCTCCTCTTTAGTCTCCACGCTGATGGGATGATCTCCTTCTCCCCCGATAGTAGAAGAGCGATCTCACTCACTAAAGCGTGCCGCCCCCTGTTAAGAGGGGAAGCCCCCTTTCTCTATCGCCCCCCTTCCGCTCTACCCCAAAAGGGGATTGCCAAAAAGAGGGAGAAGGTAGAGGGGTATGATCCTCTTCTCTTTGAGCATCTAAAAGCGCTCCGCAGTGAGATTGCAGAGCAAGAATCGATCTCCCCCCACCATATCTTTCATGATCAGACGCTCCGCCTCTTCGCTCTTCACCAACCAAAGAGTGAAGCGGAGTTAGAGAAAATTTCAGGGGTCGGCCCTTATAAAGAGCGCCGTTACGCCCCCCGCTTTATAGAGGAGATTTGTAGTTACCTACGCCTCAATTGAGTGCTAAATAGTAGAGTAGAACTGCTCCTGCAACAGCAACATTCAGAGATTCAGCAGCACCAAAGATTGGAATTTTAACCGCACAATCTGCCGCTTCAATCCAGCGCTCATCAACTCCTGCCCCCTCATTACCTAAAATAAGCGCTACCCGCTCTGGCACCGCCATTTGATGATGAAATTGAGCCTCCTTAAGATCGGTCGCCCAAAGCTGATACTCCTTCCCTTTCAAGAGAGGAAGCACCTCTTCAAGCGCAAGGGGAAAGAGGGGAAGATGAAAGAGCGATCCTTGCGTTGCGCGAATCACTTTATCGTTATAGAGATCAACAGAACCTTCCCCAATCACCACTGCTGCAAATCCCGCTGCATCTGCCGTACGAATAAGCGTACCTAAATTACCAGGATCTTGAACACGATCGAGCAGCAAAAGATGGGGTGTGTGGGATCTTTGCTCATCCCCATCTTCTAAAAAGTGCTTAAATCGCTCTAACATTTGAGCAGAAGTAGGAAGGGTAATTAGCGCAAAGACCCCTTGTGGTGCTGGCGTTGTCGAGAGCTGATCAGAGAGATGATCCGCCAATAGAAAAGAGCTCGCTTCTGGATAAGACTCACTCAAACGACTCAATAAAAGATGCCCCTCTTCACTCGCTTGGCAACTTTGAGTCATCATCCACTCCTCAATTGGGGCGCCAGCGTTAATCGCTTCTTCAACAAGATGAACCCCCTCAATGAGAAAGCCTCCCCGTTCACGCCGATATTTACGCAAAGTTAACTTTCGCCACTCCTTCAAACGGCGATTATTTGTCGATTCTATTCGCTCCATCGCAAGGTCTCTCCTTCTTTTATGCGCCATGATCGATAAAAGAGGATAGTTTACCCTACCCTAAAATCTGCAACATAAAAAAGGCTAGATCGATTGATCTAGCCAAAATCCAGCTATTACAGGAGGAGTAATAGAAGGTAGATATAGTGTAGTGCCTAATCGTTAAAAGTGGTGAGCTTCCCCACAATTTTTATAGACGCGCCTGAAAGCGGGCAAAATCCTCCTCACTATTGAGCTCTTTTGCTGAGTACTCCTCAATCATAGGGGCGCGGCTATCGTTATGAATCGTCATAAAAAAGAGGGGAAGATTTGGCTCAAAGGGTAGGAAGAGATCGCTTCGATTAATGATCCCCCTCAACGTTGTAATCACCGCTTCATAAAATCCCATCTCAAACGCCGCAAGATCAGAGACCTCTTTTGAGTAGAGAAATTGATTAATCTCCTGCATCTTAGGCAGATGAATATGCTCAAGGGAGTAGCGCCAAAAAGTGGGGTTCCAGCGGTAATTCCAGAGCTCCTCCTCACTCAATTGCTCCTTTTTTTGGTGCATAAGTGCATGATCAATCTGATATTGGAGCGACTCTTCACTATTAATCATCACCTGTAATTGATCGACAAATGAGTCGGTCATCAAAGCAACGGCGTAGACCTTCTCCCCTTCTGCTAATGATAAAAGTGCAGCAAGATCGCTCTCTAATGCTCGCTTCAGTTGGCGAGAGAACTCTTTAAAAGCTCCATCCATCCCCATAATCTCCCTAACCTAAAAAAGCCCCATTATAACGGCTCAAAGGAAAAACTCACCGCTGAAAAGAGGGCGTGCTAGACTTGAAAGATAATTCTCAATAAGCCAAAGGAGAGAGAGATGGAAGAGCATTTAGAGAGAAAAAAAGAGCGATCAATCGTCATCGCTGGGGGCTGTTTTTGGGGCGTTGAGGAGTATTTTCATCGCCTAAAAGGGGTTACAGAGACAGAAGCGATCTACGCTCAAGGGGTGAGTGAAAATCCCACCTACGAGGCAGTCTGTAGCGGTACAACAGGGTATACAGAGGCGGTATATCTCCATTACGATCCAAACATTCTCCCGCTAGAATCACTTTTAGATCACCTCTTTCGAATTATCGATCCCACTTCAATCAATCGGCAAGGGAATGATATTGGAACGCAGTATCGGACAGGGATCTACCCAACAGATGTAGCAGATCTTCCCCAAATTGAGGCGTATCTTCATAAGAAGCAGGCGGAGTACCAAAAACCGATCGTAGTGGAGTGTGAGCCCCTTAAAAAGTGGAGTAGCGCTGAAGCGTACCATCAAGCTTATCTACGAAAAAATCCAAACGGTTACTGCCATGTCGATTTTTCGCTTCTCAAAGCAGATGAAGTAAAATAGCCCCATTAATTTTATAAGGAACCCTCTATGATCAATTACAACGATATTCTTCTTGCACAAAAGCGGATCGCACAGGTGGCGAAAGTGACCCCCCTCCTCACCTCCCATCAACTCTCTTCCCATTGTGGTGCTCCTATCTTCTTAAAATCGGAGCATCTTCAGACAACAGGCGCTTTTAAGATTAGAGGGGCGATGAATAGTGTTACCGTCGCTGCAGAAGAGGGAGCTACGCACATTACCGCTGCCTCTTCAGGCAATCATGGGCAGGCTGTTGCGCTTGCAGCTCAAAAGCTCAATCTTCCCGCTACGATTGTAGTACCCACTAATGCTGCTCGCTGTAAAGTTGCGGCGATCGAGGCGTATGGAGGGATCGTTGAGTATTGTGGCACCACATCAGAGGAGCGCATCCCCCGCGCAATTGAGATTGCAAAGGAGAAAGGGGGGCGCTTTATCCCCCCTTACGATGATCCTTACGTTGCCGCAGGGCAAGGAACCATCGGGCTTGAGATTCTAGAGCAGTGCCCTAACCTCTCAACCGTGATTGTACCGATTGGGGGGGGAGGTTTAATCTCTGGCATCTTAACGGCGATTAAAGCGCATCATCCCCATGTTCGTGTAATTGGGGTAGAGCCTGAGAGCGGCAATGATACGGCTCTCTCTCTACAGAAAGGGGAGCGTCTCTTAATTCCCCCAACCGAGAGCATCGCTGATGGATTACGAACCGCTCGCCCTGGCGAATTAACCTTCCCTATCGTGCAGAAGTATCTCGATGAGATACTGCTTGTCTCTGAAGAGGAGATTCGTACCGCTTTTAGCTTTGTCTTAGAGCGGATGAAGCAGCTCATCGAACCCTCAAGCGCTACAACGATTGCCGCTTTAATGCATAAAAAGGTGGAGCTTGATGGGGGGAATTGTGTTGCGGTTATCTCAGGGGGGAATGTAGATATTGCTGAGATTCCCAATCTCACGCGGGAGTTATCGCAATGGTAAAGGATCGTCGTTCTGAGCTAGCAGTAGAAAAGAGGCGCTATCTTCTCAATTTGAGCGGATTGCTCATCAATATTGTGGGGATCTTCTCCCTCTTATTTATCCTTATTCTGCTGCTTCTGGATCATTTTGAGGAGCGGGGAATTATCGCTCTAGCGCTTCTGATTCCTACCACACTTCTTGGGTGGTTGATGGTGATCGCTCTCTTTTCATGGTTCACTTTTCTGCAGCAGAAAGGCATCCATTACTACGCACCAATGAGAAATATTAACCATCTTAAGCGCTTAAATCGCTCCCTTGCACACTTCAATTCCATTACCCTCCTCTTTCTTATCCCGCTTCTTCTGATCACCATCGTCTAAAAGAGAAGTAAAAGCAGAAATAGATGCCCCTCAATTTCCTTAAGAGGGGCTTTTTGATTATACTTATGAATCTATTTTTACTCTCTTCACCCCCTATTTTGGAGCAAGTCTATTCATGATCGACACCTTTCTTTGGGTGCTACTCCCCCTCTTTTTAGGGTTTGCACTTAAATGTCAAAATCGAACGATTCTCACATGGGTCGATCAGATACTTTCGCTTCTTGTTTATCTCATCCTCTTCATTATGGGGATGAAGCTTGCTGAAATTCCAGATTTAGCGGCAGAGCTCTCCCATACGCTCTACCGAGCAGCCCTCTTTATTCTCTTTATTCTAGGGGCGAATATGATCGCCTTTATTCTGCTCGATCGTACGCTTAAATACGATATTCAACAACACTCTAAAGAGGTAAAGGAATCTAAATGGGGGCTACTTATCAATACAGGCAAGCTCTTTTTAAGCATTGCGCTTGGAATTCTTGTTGGCATCTTTTTAGAGCAATCACTCCCTGAGAAGAGTGATCAGTGGGCGCTCACCCTCCTCCTCTTCCTTATTGGTCTACAGATGCGTGCCAATGGGGTTGGATTGAAAGAGGTTCTACTGAACCGTTACGGCCTGCTCTTAACGGTGGCGGCCATTATCTCCGCACTGATTGGAGGGGCATTCGCCTCCCTCTTTATTGAGGAGATCAACCTTGCTACGGGGATGGCGATCAGTTCAGGATTTGGCTGGTACTCCCTCTCATTTATTATGATTAGCGATACACACGGCCCACTTATTGGCTCGATCGCACTCCTTAATGACCTCTTCCGTGAATTCTTCGCTTTTGCCATGATTCCGATTTTGATGCGGCGCTACCCCCTCTCTGCTGTAGGTGCAGGGGGCGCAACATCACTCGATTTCACTCTTCCTCTACTCCAAAAGACGGGGGGAGTAAGAATTGTTCCTGTCGCTATTAGCTTTGGATTTCTCATCAATCTCATCACTCCATTTGCACTTCTCTTCTTCTCTCAGTTAGGTTCGTAATGATGAAATATAGAATATATCCACTCATCGGCTCAACACTACTTCTTAGCTTCTCCCTCACTGCAGCGATTGCGCAAGGGGATGTTGCTACCTCCTCAAAAGCGGCACTTTTAGCATTAGAAGAGGCGTCAAAAATTGCTGATACAAAAGAGGAACCAAATAAAATTCCTAAAAAAGTGCGCCGTTTAGTAGCGATCCCTAAAGAGCCCACACCACTCTATGCGACTATAAAAGTCTCTAATGAGAAGAAGAGCGGAGAGAATGAGGAGGAAGAGAAAAATGAGAAACGTGAGAGAATCGCTCATAAAGAGGGACATCGCAAGATTGAGGTGCGCAAATTACCCCCCCACTCTCAGCCACTCCCTCAGCTAAACGTACCCGCTGAAAGGGAGCGTGCACTTAGCCAAGATAGAATTGTGCAGCAACCTTCAGCCCCTCAAGAGGAGCAGATTCAAGCCTCTACTCCAGAAAAAGAGGAGAGTAGAGAGATAACTCTCACCATTGAAGATCTTCAAGCAAATCCTAAACTACTGCTTTCGCTTATTACAGAAGCGCTCGAAAGCAATGAAGTGGAGACGCTCCGAATTCTCTACCCTATCTATAGATCACTACCCGAGAGTGAGCAAGACCCCTTCCTTATCCGTTATATTGCAGCGCTTATTTTAACGGAAGATCAACATATCAAAGAGGCGATCTTGCTCTATCGTGAGCTTATAGCGCAATATCCTCATATGAAATCGATGCAATTTCGTCTTGCACAATTGCTCTTTATCGATCGACAATTTAAAGAATCGGAAGCGCTCTTTGAAGAGATAGCAAAAGATGAGACGTTGCCAGAACCTGTTCAAGTGGAGACGAGCCGTTTTCTAAGTGCACTTAAAGCACAGCAGAAAGCGAGCTATACACTTGGGGCTAATCTCATTAAAGATGATAATTTAAATGGGGGCAGTTATGAGACTCTAGGAAACTGGAGAGTTGCAGAACCTGTGGGGGACTCAGGAATCTCATACCACCTCTCTGCAACTAAAGATCTCAACTTAAAGGGGAATCATTATCTCCGCTTTAGCGCCTCCGCCTATGGACAGCAATATTTTAAAGAGCGCGATTATAATGAATTAACTACACGCCTCTACTTTGGTTATGGCTATCAAGATTATCAGCAGAGCCTCTTTATTACCCCCTTCTTCGAGCAACGTTGGTATAGCGGGAAGCGATACTCTAATGGGCCAGGTGTACAAGTTAACTATCAACGGGTCTTAACCGATCGTCTTCGCCTCTCTACTTTTGGGGAGTATCAACGCAAAATTTATGATGAAGAGCGCTCTCTTCTTGATGCTGACGCTTATGCTGCGGGAGCAACCTTGATCTATAGCCCAAGCAGAGATCAATTCTTCTTTGGCGGGATGAATTGGAATAGAGAGTTGACTCAAACAGCCAGAAACTCCTATACCCGTATCGGCGGACGTGCTGGCTGGGGGAAACAGTGGGGATATAACATCTCAACAAATCTACAAGCGGGATACTCCATCAGAGAGTATGATGGCAGTTATGCACCTGGTTTTGGACCATTCGATGTTATTCCAAAAGATAAAGAATTTAGCGCAACCTTCGGAATCTGGAAGAGGGATTGGGAGATTATGGGGATCAACCCTCGCCTCAACATCAGCTATCAGAAGACCGACAGTAATCTCTTTATTAATAAAAATAATCGTACACGTATCTATCTCGATATCACAAAAGATTTTTAAGAAGAGAGAAACCTACGCTCCCACTGAAACGCTAAAATTGCCATTAAACTACCACTCATATCGGCGACTGAATCCCAAACATCGCCTGTACGTTCTGTAAAATTCTCCTGTATCCATTCACTGGCGAATGCCCAGAATAGGAAGAGCAGTAGTGCAACTATGATCCGTCGACGCGCCACTCGCCCCATCTTTAAGAAGAGATAGGTATGAACGAAAAAGAGGAGTGCATGAATCCCTTTATCGAGATGGGGAATCTCAAATGAAGGGGGAAGATCGGGAATCTCTGATGGTGGGGCAAAAAGAATTAGCAGAGCAAAGAGGGTCCAAAGCGTAAAAGCGGCACGCCAAAAGGGAATCGGAGCATTCAATAAGCGAGAGAGCATCAGACAACTTCCTAATTTTAAGGGATAAAAAAACCCATTTTAGAACAATCTAAAATGGGTTTTCTATTTAATTCTCTCTCAATCGATCGATTAGAGATTATCTCCTGCTGCGATAAATTGCTTAGCTGCAGCGATCGCTTTACCACCGTAAGTTACTGAAGGACCAC